>DAOUKA010000039.1:0-33573 GCA_034421915.1 Anaerolineae bacterium | reverse complement strand
CGCTGGCACATCGGAGAAAATGACAACTTCCACATCATCGCTGGTGCATCCCCCATCCAAACATTGATGCGGTTCGATGCGCCCGACGATGCCGCGCGTTCCGAGTGCATATCCAAAATACAAAAAACCGTCATTCGCCATAACCACATTGGTGATGCTCCGCAGCCCGGACACCAAGGGCTGTCGCTCGGAATAAGAGCCATCTTCCTGAATTTCAAACCATTCGATACCCCGTCTGGCACTGCCGGCATTGGCAACATAAACCCGCTTCCCATGACTGGCGATGCCAGTCGGTGAACGCAAATCCGTCACTATCGTATTCGCTGCGCCGCTTTCCGATACTTCAGAAATCGAATGGGCGTGGGCATTGGTGACCAGAAAACTGTGTTCATTGATGCGGGTGATGCCCCAGGGAGTCACAAGCTGATTGTTGACGCTCACAGGGGCCAGCCGACCCTGGTCAACTTTCCACAGTGTCCCGCTGTCCGTATCCGGTATCCACAAGTCAAATCCCGCTTCTGTGTCTTCGATAATCAGGCTGCTGCTGTTTCTAACGCCAAAGACAAAGGTAATCGTATCGCCAGAGCGGTCATCAATCTTGTAAATCGTCCAGTCGCCATTGCAGACCGCATAAAGATGGTTATCGAACCAGGTGATGGCATTCGGTCTTTGAACGTTGCCGACAAGCAGTTCCAAATCCTGCTGGAGGAATGGATTTGCTAGTTCGCTAGAATCAGCAGCTTGGGCCGCTGGCGTGGATGCTGACTCTGGGGTAGCAGTCGATGTTGAGGGAATATCGTCCTGTGCATTGACGAGCGCAACGTTAAACAGGATACAGAGCAAAGCGATAATCTTCATGGCACACCTGACAGCACTAAAGGACTGGTTGGGCAGCATAAGGATTTTACAGCACTTCAAGCCATAACTCCAGCGTCAGGCCGCCGCCCCGCGCTTCAGGTCCATCGGCAATCAGACGTATGCTTTTCGTCAGGTTGCGCGGGCGGATGTGATGTAGAGTATAATCACAAAGAGCATTGTCCACAGAGAGGCATTTTATGAAACCGCCCCAAGACCAGCGCAGACGGACGATGATGATGCTGTTCATGCTAAGCCTGGCAATTTTATCATTAGGAAACCTCAATCTGCCCGACAGCGAACAGGACACGCCCGCGACACAGACTCCCGCACCCGTGGCTGACTTTGACTTCACCATCACTGACCTGACAGTCCGCTTTATCTCGACCGCCAGCGGCGACAATTTAAGACGCATTTGGGATTTCGGCGACGGAAATGTCTCCCGCGAGCAAAATCCAAGGCATACCTATGCCGCTCCTGGCAGCTACTATGTTTCCTATACCGTATCCAATGCCGGCGGCAGCAGCGCCATTCGTCAAACGGTCACCGTCCATGCAGTCGCGCAGCCCCTGTCTTCCCTGAGTGGCAGTGTCCTGTTTGTATCCAATCGGACGGGCAACAACGAAATCTATCTGATGTCTGCGGATGGTTCACAGCCGGTCAACCTCAGCAGTCATCCAGCCGATGACAGATACCCCTCATCGTCGCCAGATGGACATTCCATCTTGTTCGCATCCACACGCGATGGCGGCACCTGGGATATTTACAGCCTGGCAACGGATTCATCAGACATCAAACGGTTAACGGATACGGGCAACAACATCATGCCCGCTAGGTCGCCGGACGGCAAACGCATCGCCTTTGTAACAGACCGCTTTGGCGACCATGATATTATGGTGATGAACGCCGACGGCAGCCGTCAAATTCAACTGACAGTCGATGTAACCAACGACATCAGCCCCACCTGGTCGCCCGACAGCAGCGCCATCGCTTATGTTTCGGAGACGGCGGGCGACCGAGACATTTTTGTTATGGATGTTTCTATTGATGCTTCCCGTGGGCCGCGGATATTCACCCTCACAGCCGAAGCGGCGGACAACTATGACCCAGCCTGGCTGCATGACAGCAGTAAAAGTCTGCTGGCCTTCACAACAACGCGCTTCGGCAATGAGGAACTCATGCTGGTCAATCCATTGGACGGGAGTAATCTGCAGCGCGTGACCGCCATTGCGAGCAATGAGCGTCAGCCGGCCTGGTCAGCAGACGGTGCCTGGATTGCTTTTGTTTCCGACCGCGATGATGGCGGCGCCAGCAACATCTACAGAATCCGAACCGATGGCAGCCGCCTGAGCCGTTTGACGCCAGATGGAAGCAGCGAATTTGACCCGGACTGGCATTAATGTCTCGGAGTAGACACGCGGGCGGCGAGTATGAAGCCGAGGTGATTCCGGGCATTGAAACCATTGTCATGGACGAACTTCGCGCACTGGATGGGGTGCGCCTTTCATCACTCCGCCGAACCAGACCGGGGTTCGTCCGTTTTGGTATGGATGGCGGGCCCAAACAACTGTCCTCGCTCCGTTCAGTCATCGCCGCGTATCAGATTCATGCCTTTGCCATCCCGCGCCCCAAAGCCCTGCTCGGTCATCAGCATTTCACCCGTCTAATCAGCATCCTTCAAGATACGATTCAGCGCTGGACGCCTGACCCGCTTAGCCTGGGTCTGGGGGCCGCTGGCGCCGAAACATCGGTGCTGCGGCGGCTGAAACGAGCGCTGGCGGAAGCGCTGTGCCTGACGCTGGCTGAAGATGGCAAAGGCGACTTGTATATTCGTCTGGCACGGCAGCCTGATAAAAAAGGCTGGGAGATACTTGTCCGAACCACCACCCAGCCCCTGTCCAAGCGGGAATGGCGCGTCTCCAATATACCGGGCGCGCTCAACGCCACAGTCGCTTGCGCCATGACGCAACTCAATCCGCTAAGACATCCGGCTGCCGTCGTCAATCTTTGCAGCGGCACGTCAACGATTCTGATTGAGCACGCCTTGATGCACCCTGGCGATTTTCTGCTGGCGGTGGACAATTCCGAGCGGATGATTGAAGCGGCGGTCAGGAACACTGAAGCAAGCCAAACCAGAGACAGAATCCATCATATCCGAGCAGATGCCGGCAAAACACCGCTGCCATCGAACCCGGCTGACCGCATTTATGCCGATTTGCCCTTCGGGCATCATATCGGAAGCCATGCGGCAAACGAATGTCTGTATCCGACAATTCTGAATGAGTCCACCCGACTGGCAAGACCGCACGCAGACCTTATCCTGCTGACACACGAAGTTCGTCTGCTGCATCGCTGTCTGTTCCGCTCGGTCTGGAAAATCAAATCGGAGACAGCCATCAACCTGCGAGGGCTTCACCCGCGCCTATTTGTCCTTGAACTAAAATCGCCCAGAGGATATAAAGTGTGAAGCGTAGAGAATGATATGGGGCTTCAATGTCGCTGCGAATCTTGCTGCTGGCAGTTCTGCTGATGATTTTCGCTGCCTGTCAACCGGCAAAAGAAGAAAATCCGATTACCGTCTCGCTGATTGCCGACGGTCTCCAACAGACATTCAGTTACCCCAGTGCCGTCACGGTGGCGGAATTCCTTGCTCATGCAGAAATCGAATTAAGGAATCAGGACCGCATCAGCCACCCGCTATCGACCGTGATTGCCGATGGCATGCTGATTACCGTTCGGCGGGTGGTGGAAACACAAACCTGCCAGCAGGAGACCGTGCCCTTCGGACGCCAATTCGTGCTTTATGAGGGCATCCCTGCCGGCGAAGAACAGCTTGCGAAAGTCGGACAGAGCGGCATTCGAGAGGCTTGCTATCGCATCGTATTGGAGGACGGCAGCGAAAGTCAGCGCATCCCGACCGGACAGACAACCATGCTGACCGAGCCGATTGATGAAATTGTCCATGTCGGTCCCGCTGACGAAGTTGAGCCAGTCGCCCTCCCCGGCACACTGAGTTACATCAACAGCGGCAACGCCTGGACAATCAAGGGAAATACCTCTGCCAAACGTCCTCTGACAGCAAAAGGCAGCCTGGATTCATTGGTATTTGACCAAAACGAAGACGGAACGCTGCTCATATATTCAGCAGAGGCAAGCGACAGCGATGATTTCTTCAATGAGCTTTGGATGCTTGGCACAAGGGAGGGTTCGGCAGCAGTCAAGCTGGCGCCGACTGATGTTCTCTATGCCGAATGGCGACCTCGAACGCGGCACACCATCGCCTATTCGACCGGCCAAGCGCAGCGAACAAAGCCAGCCTGGAAAGCGCTCAACAACCTTTGGCTGATGACGATTGACCCCCATAGCGGACATGCCCTCCATATCAAAGAACTGATTCCCGAATCCGGCGGCGGGGCTTATGGCTGGTGGGGAACTGATTTCAGTTGGTCGCCGCAGGGAGACCGCATTGCCTGGATACGAGCCGATGCGATGGGCATTGTGGATTTCGAGGAACGGAAGCTCATCACGCTGATTGACTATGCGGCTTTTAAGACCTCACAATATTGGGCCTGGCTGTCGCCACTCTCTTGGTCGCACGACGGTCATTTGATTGCATCCGCCCGATACCGCGCCCCCCTTGGCAATGAATCGGCTGCAACCGATCACGTATTCGACCTGGCTGTCACCAGCGCGGATGGCAGGTATTCGGCTCAAGTCAAAACAGCAGTCGGTATGTGGGCGGCGCCAACCTACTCTCCGGGCCTCGCTTCCTCGAACGCCGAATTATCGGCAGGCTATCTCGCCTACCTTCAGGCACGCGAACCCTATAACAGCCTAGACAGCCAGTACGACCTTGTCGTTGCCGACAGAGACGGCAGCAACCAGCGCATTATCTTCCCCGCCCCCGCGCAAGATGGCATACAATCGAGCGATTTTGGTCTGGCGGCGACCGATTTCGCCTGGAGCCCCGATGCCCGTTTCATCGCCATCGTCTACCAGGGCAACCTGTGGCTCGTTGATGTACAATCAGCCGACAGCCATCAGGTAACTTTCGATGGGGGCGCTTCCAATCCCGTCTGGACAAGATAATGCGTCAGTTGGTCATATTCTTGATTAGCCTGTTCTTGCTGGCAGGCAGCCTGGCAGCTACGCTCGGCACGGCAAGCATTCGAGATTTTGAATTGCGCGGCTATGTCAACCCGACCAAGGACTCCGACATCCCCTTTGCAGTCCCCAGACCAGGCGTCAACGTGGAACTGCGGCAATACAGCCAAAAGGAACTGGACTCCAACCTGGAGCTTATACAGGCTTCCCATTTTGTTTGGCTGCGTCAGTTTGCCTACTGGGATGAAATCGAGCCGCAGCCGGGCAGGTATGACTGGTCAGGCTGGGATGCCATCGCCCGCGCGATGCGCCAGTATCCGCAGCTTGAACTGGTTGCTGTGCTGATGAACACGCCTGAATGGGCGCGTGCATCCAGCGCCGTCTTAACGTCCACAGCGCCGCCGCAATCGCTGGCGGATTTTGCGATCTTTGTACGCGCTTTTGCGGCGCGATATGGCGATGTCATCGACTATTACCAAATCTGGGACGAGCCAAATCTGGGCGATGCCTGGGGCTCCCTGCCGCCCCGACCTGCCGAATATGTCGCGCTGCTCGCCACAGCATACCAAGCCATCCAAGCCGCCGACCCGGGGGCAGCCGTCATCGCGGCGGCACTCGCCCCAACAGCCGAAGTCGGCGGGCAGAACATCAGTGACATTCGTTTCCTGAATGCCATGTATCAGCATGGCGCTCGTGAGTATATGGATGCCGCTGCCGCAAAACCTTATGGCTTCTCATCATCGCCGCTGGACAGAACTGTTGATGAGGCGGTTCTGAACTTCTCACGAATGATTGCCCTGCGCGAAGTGATGACAGCCAACGATGATGCGCGGACAGCGCTTTGGGCAAGCAACTGGGGCTGGAATGCCCTGCCGGCTGACTGGTCGGGCGATGCCTCCATCTGGGGCGCGGTGACTGCCGACGAGCAAATCGAATACACCCTGCGAGCATTCGACCGCGTCCATCGTGAATTGCCCTGGCTGGGCGCCATGATTTTGCATCATTGGCAGCCCGATGCCGGAGCAAGCAGCGCTCAATGGGGCTTTGCCCTGGTGCAGCCCGACAGCCAGCCATCCAGACTGCTGCAAGCCATCCAAAATTACAATTTTCCACGCCAGGCGCAGAACGGCCTGTATCACCCGCGTACAGCCTTTGCCCGCTATAGCGGTGTCTGGGAGTTCAGCGAACTTGGCGCGGACATCGGCTGGCTGGAAACCAGCGACAGCCAACTGGAATTCGACTTTTTCGGCACGGAGCTTGCCATGCTCTTGCGCGAAGATGATTATGTCGCTTTTCTGTATCCGTCCATCGATGGTCAGCCAGCCAATGCAACCCCGCAGGACGCCAGTGGCAATGCCTATATTTTCCTGCGAAGCCATTCGCGCCAGCCAGAAACCAATCTCGTCAAGATTTCCGCCCGCCTCACACTCTCCCCGCATACCTTGCGCGTTGTCGCCGACAAAGGCTGGGACCGCTGGGCTGTCGCTGGCTTCGCGGTCAGTTCTGGTGATTTGCTGGCGTACTACAATCAGCAAATCGCCATCGGCGCAATCGCCACCTGCCTGTCCTTTGTCGTCTTTATGCTCTCGCTTGTGACCATGCCCTGGCAAAGCTGGATTCCGACTGTGGCGGTTTTCATGGAGCGGCTGTCCGTCACATCGCAGCTTGTACTCAGTGGCGTCACATCGGCAGTGATGATGGTCGCCATGCTCTTTACCTGGACATCACATCGCCCCGCCATTCTGATGCGCGATGAGCTTAACATCCTGCTCGCCCTTGTCACCGGCGGCATCCTCTATCTGTCGCCCGGTTTCATTATTTCAATCCTTGCTGCGCTGGTTCTCTTTGTCCTGATTGTCCATCGGCTGGAAACCGGCCTCATTCTCACGCTGCTTTGGGCGCCTTTCTTCCTGTTCCCGATTGAATTGCACAGCTTCGCCTTTCCAATGGTCGAGGTGATGATATTGCTGACATCCCTGGCCGGCCTCCTGAAGCTGCTGGCAGGCTTGGGAACGCAGCTTCAAATGTCGAACAGCGCCTACCCGATTGTCTCCAAAACGCTTTTCACGAAGCCGCGGATGATGGATATGGCGGTCATCGGCATGGCTGTCATGGCGGGCATTTCGCTGGTTTGGACGCGGCAGGCGGATGTGGCGCTTACCGAACTGCGCACCCTCATCCTCGAACCTGTTCTGTTCTATTGTCTGTTTCGCTCGCTGCGACCCTCCAGGGATTCACTCATTCGCTTTGTCGATGCCCTCATTATTGCCGGCCTGCTGGTTTCGCTGGTCGGCCTGTTCCTGTACTTTCAAGGAGAGGGCATCATCACCGCAGAAGGCGGCGCCAGGCGGCTCGCAGGGGTTTATGGCTCGCCCAACAATGTCGGTCTGCTACTCGGCAGAACGATGCCCCTGACCGTGGCATTCCTGCTGGTCAAAACAGACCGCAGACGTCAAGTGTTTGCCGCCGCCGCGCTTGCTGCCATGAGCATCACCCTGATTTTGACCCAGAGCGTCGGTGCGCTCATTCTCGGCATTCCAGCCAGCATGACCGTCATCCTGTTCGGCCGCTATCAGCGCAAAGCGATTTTACCCGTCATCGCTGTCGGGGCAGCGGCCGCGGCTGGATTTGGAGTTCTTTCGCGTGTATCAGCACGATTTGCGAATATCCTGGACCTCACGACTGGAACGAACTTCTTTCGCTTGCGCCTCTGGGAAAGCGCGATGGAAATCATCCAGGATCATCCGATAAGCGGCATTGGCTTGGATCAGTTCCTTTATCTGTTCAGCGGCGAATACGTCCGCCCCGATGCCATTTGGGACCTCGACCTCTCCCATCCGCACAACGTTATTCTGGATTTTTGGACGCGGCTGGGCATCATCGGACTCATCCTGTTTTTGACGATTCAGCTTTCCTTCTGGAGAAGCGCCATAACTGCCCTGAAGGCATTCCGCCAGCAAGACAGGCTGCTCTTTGCCTTCACCCTGGGCCTGACAGGCAGCATGGCTGGCCTGCTGGCACACGGCTTGATTGACAACAGCGTCTTCGTCATCGATCTGGCATTTATTTTTATGTTTCAACTGGCTGCCATCGTTCGCCTCAAAGACATCTCGCATCACCCTGAACTCTAAATCACATGCCAGGGAACATACCCCCGCGCTGGCAGTTGTGGTACACTTTGAATGTTTGGCTAAACTGGAGGCATTTCAATATGCGCGTCTTAATCACTGGTGGAGCAGGATTTATCGGCTCGCACCTGAGCGACCGCTTTATCCGTGACGGACATCGCGTCGTTGCCGTTGATAATCTGATCACTGGCTCGCAGGAAAATATCGCTCACCTGGCAGGCAACCGCCATTTTGAACTTGTCTATCACGATGTCAGCAACTTCATCCACGTCCCCGGTCAAATCGACGCCGTTCTGCATTTCGCCTCCCCCGCCAGCCCGATGGACTATCTCAAATATCCCATCCAAACCTTGAAAGTTGGCGCACTCGGCACGCACAACGCGCTGGGATTCGCACGCGCCAAGCAGGCCCGTTTCCTGCTGGCATCCACCTCCGAGGTCTACGGCGATCCTCTGGTGCATCCACAAAACGAGGGCTATGCCGGCAATGTGGATCCCGTCGGGCCGCGCGGTGTCTATGACGAAGCCAAGCGATATGCCGAAGCCCTGGTCATGGCCTATCACCGCCAGCATCAGATGGAAACCCGCATTGTGCGCATATTCAATACCTATGGGCCCCGAATGCGACTTGATGATGGCCGCGTTGTACCCAATTTCATCGGCCAGGCAATCCGCAGCGAAGCATTGACGGTTTATGGCGACGGTTCTCAAACGCGCTGCTTTCAGTATGTCGATGACCTCGTTGAAGGCGTTGTCCGCCTGCTCAACAGTGACTTCGCTGAGCCCGTTAATATCGGTGCAACGCGGGAAATGAGCATGCTGGAGTTTGCCCACCTGGTCAACAGCATATCAGGCAATCCGGGCGGGATTGTCTATAAAGATCAACTGCGAATTGATGGCGACCCGCAAACGCGCAAACCCGATACCTCCCGGGCGCAGCACATCCTGAACTGGCGACCGAAAGTTGAATTGGAAGACGGACTCGAACGCACCATTCAATACTTTCGAGAAGTCATCACAGCAATCTGAATTTTCTCAATCCAGAGGTTTCAAGTGTCTAGCAGGCTTGTTTGGGGGTTTCTTGCGTTTGCAGCTGGCGCTGCCAATATGGCCTTCCCGTCCCTTTGGCTGTTCGTGGGGATTTTGGTTGCGCTGTGCCTGATGATCATACCCTGTACGCCGATGACTCTGCTGGTCATGCTGCTGGTTTTGGCGCCCCTGCGGGCATTGATTGCAACCGAATCCGACATCGTTTTCGCGCTGGATATTGGGCAGTCCCTGCTGCTTGTCTATCTATGTGTCTGGCTGGGATACCGAATCATCCAGCGCCGACCTGTCGCCAAAGTCAAAAGCGATACCGTGCTGGCAGGGGTGCTGCTGCTCATCATCCTGTTTGCGTCGGGCCTGTGGACGGGGACGTCCCTTTCTGCCTGGCTAAGGGAATGGCTCAAGTGGGTCATCATCGCCATCTTCGTTTGGCATCTGTCCCTGTCCGCCTCGGCACACTGGCGCTGGCTGATATTCGCCCTGCTGCTTAGCGCCGCTGCCAATGCTATTGTCGGGCTTTATATCTTCCTGGGCGGGAGCGGCGCCGAGCATCTGCTGATACTGGGGCGCTTCTTTCGCGCATTTGGCACTTTCGGACAGCCCAACCCTTTTGGCGGCCTGATGGGCATGGCGCTGCCGCTCGGCCTCATGGGGGCATACAGTCAACTATCGATGCTCTATGTGCATTACCGCCAGCACCACGCGCTGCCAAAATCCTTCATCCTCTCCTTCATGCTGTTCTCGATAGTTTCTCTGCTCATTTTTTGCGCTCTCATCGCCTCATGGAGCCGCGGCGCCTGGCTTGGGCTGATGTCGGCTGCCGCTGTCATGCTTTTTGCCATCCCAAGACGTTGGACATTCAGCATCGTCTTTGTTCTGGGCTTAACCTTATTGGTGGCATCACTCTGGCTGAGCGGCATCCTGCCACAATCTATTGTCAACCGCCTGACCGCCGCCGCAGGCGACTTCTTTACCATAACAGATATTCGCGGCGTGGATGTCAGCCCCCTCAACTATGCAGTTGTCGAACGGCTGGCGCATTGGCAGGCAGCGATTAACATGGCAGAAGACAAGCCAATCCTGGGCGTCGGCTTGGGAAACTATGAAGTCCTGTATGACCATTATCGCCTCATCAACTGGCGCGAGCCACTGGGCCATGCCCATAATTATTATCTGAACATCCTAGCCGAGACCGGGATTCTTGGTTTTGTTGCCTATCTGGCATTTTGGCTGATGATATGGCGGCTGACCTGGCAAATCAGAAACCACCCGGATATTTTTGCACGCTCCATCGCCATCGGATTGCTCGGCTGCTGGACTTATATCGCTGTGCATAGCCTGTTTGATAATCTGTATGTCAATAATCTTTTCCTGCATATCGGCGTATTATTCGGTATACTTGCGATTCTGTACCGACAAGTCAACCAATCCCTGATACTGGAGTCACGATGACTCGCGCTGCTGCCGCCCAAGCCAAAGAGAACCGAACGCTCAATACGCCAATGGATGGAATCATCATCAGGCTGTCACAGCGCATTGGCGGCCGACGGGCAAAAGAGGTCGAACGTTTCATCAAATTCGCATTTGTGGGCCTGCTTGGCTTTGTCATCGACTTTGGTTTGGTCTTTCTGCTTCAGTCGAGCATCTTTCCACCCGTCAGCCCGGCTGGTGAAGCACTTGCATTGAATGTGGCTGTCGCCACAACGATTGGTTTTGTGCTGGCCGTTTGCAGCAATTTCACCTGGAATCGCTTTTGGGTCTACCCGGACTCACGAACCTACTCCATTCGCCGCCAGCTGTCGCAGTTCGCCGTCGTCAGCGTGATTGGCTGGGCAGCGCGAACTTTTTGGATTACTGTATCCTTCACATTTTTTGGCATCTTGTCCACATCTTTTATTCAGGTCATTTTCTCGGCTTACAATCCCTCACCGCTCGACCAACAGAAACTGGGCACCATGATTGCCCAGGCTATTGGAGTGATTATTGTGACCTTCTGGAATTTCCTGGCCAACCGCTATTGGACTTACAGGGATGTAGACTGAAGTGACGCGCATTGCCATCGACTATACGCCTGCTTATGAACAGGGCGGCGGTATCGGACGTTATGCGCGTGAACTCACCGCCGCTCTTTCCGCCCTGGATGAAAGGACAGAATACCGCCTGTTTGTATCAGGAGCTTCCAGACATCGGCTGCCACCGCCGCCAGCATCCAACTTCGTCTGGAAACCGACGCCGATTGCGCCGCGGTGGCTGGCAAGAGCCTGGCATCGCGCCAGATTGCCGATTCCAATAGAAGCCTTCACAGGGCAAATCGATTTGTTTCATGCCACCGATTTTGTCCTGCCTCCCACCCTGCCCGCCACTCGAACGCTCCTGACGGTGCATGACCTGTCCTTTGTCCGCGTGCCACAAGCCGCCAGCCCGTCTTTGAGGGCATATCTGAATCAGGTCGTGCCGCGCTCGGTCAAAATGGCCGACCACATCCTGGCGGATTCGCAAGCCACCAAAGATGATTTGCTGGAGTTGTATCACACCGCCGAAGACAAGGTGACTGTTTTGCTGAGCGGCGTGGACAAGCGTTTCCAGCGAATCACGGATGCGGCTGTCTTGCAGCAGGCTCGCGCCAAGTATGGATTGACCGACCTCAACTACCTGATGTCGGTGGGAACCGTGCAGCCGCGCAAGAACTACAGTCGCGTCATAAGAGCGCTCGCTGGCCTGCGTGAAGCGGGTTATGACCTGCACTATATCATTGCTGGCGGAAAAGGCTGGCTCGAAGATGAAATGCACCAAACCATTGCCGAAACTAACCTGGCTGATTTTGTCCATCTGCTGGGATTTGTGCCTGACAGAGACCTGCCTGCGCTTTACAGCGCGGCGCGGGCGCTGGTCATGCCATCCCTGTACGAAGGCTTTGGATTGCCCATACTCGAAGCGATGGCTTGCGGCACCCCGGTGATAACGAGTAACCTGTCCTCACTGCCCGAAGTCGCTGGAAGCGCCGCGCTTCTGGTCAACCCTCTTCATACTAAGGAAATCGGGAATGCCATCCGTCGCATCGAATCCGATAACGATTATCGTGCCGTTCTGATTGATTCAGGCCATCAGCAAGCCAGAAAATTCACATGGGAAAAATCGGCCAGGCAACTCAAGTCAATCTATGACCGCCTGCTGTGTTTATAAACAGACTGTCTGCTGGTATGATTGAATTCATGTCCGCACCAGCACGTCTGGCAGCAGAAGCCAATTCATTATTTTGTGCAGGCGCGGAATTATTCAGCGACAGGTAAAAATATGCTGCACCAACACAGAATAACGATTTATTGGCTGCTGGGTTTGGGACTGGCGGGGTATGTATTGCCCTGGATAGTCGCGCCGACCGCCCCCCTGACGCTCAATGCTTTTGACCTTGCCGAGTGGACCAGCCTGCATCCAACTCAATTCGGAACGCCCTTGCTTGTTCCCTTGCTGCTGCGCCTGCAGCTGCCCATCATCACTGTTTTGGTCGCACTGCTGGCAAATAAATCGCTGATGAAGCTCTTGGCAGCTGTCATCATCCTGTCGCTTTCGGTGGCACAGCTGCCGCCGCTGGAGTTCCTGACCATCTCGCGCCACGACAGCAACTATCAACAGCAGTTCCTGCTCGCCGCCATCAGCCTCATCGCTGGGCTGACATTGCTGCGCTGGGCGCCATCCCGAAGGCTTGCGCTGGCGACGGGCTGTCTGGCAGCAATCGGCTTGCTCGCCGCCCTTGTCGGTCAAAGCCAGGCGCAGCTGCTCTATCAGATGTCATTGCAGGAAGGCGTGCCCGGTGTCGGACTGGGGGTGCTGGCTGTGGCCTACTTCGGGATGATTGCTCTGGCTTTGTCCACAGCGCGGTTGCGGGAGAAGTTCATGAAGTTAATTGAATGGCTGGCTTTATGGGTCAGTTCAGAAACACCATAGTTCGAATATAATATAAGGTGTGTCTGTGGTAGTGATTTGCCATCAGACACGCGATATGGATAGATGCAATACACTATTTAGCCTGAGGTATAAGATTGATTTCAAATGAACTGCTCAAAGAGTTGCACCGTCTGAACCGCGTGGACAAACTGCGCATTATTCGATTGCTGGCTGATGATTTGGCGACAGAAGAAGC
The DNA here is from genome assembly GCA_034421915.1 of Anaerolineae bacterium. Taxonomy (GTDB): domain Bacteria; phylum Chloroflexota; class Anaerolineae; order Aggregatilineales; family Phototrophicaceae; genus UBA6055. The sequence continues at coordinate 20,299 of DAOUKA010000039.1, read as the reverse complement.
CAGCTATTTCACATCAGACCGAGCTTATGAGATTGTCACACCCTATGGTAATGAAGCTGCGGCGCAGGTGTTGTACGATGCTTTGGAGGCTGCTGAAAACAGTGACGACAAGGGCGAGTTGTAGTGGCAAGTTTTCCTTACCTAACCACAGATAAGCTGCCAACTAGCCTGATGCCGCGCTTGCCGTTGACGATTGCCCTTGGCAGCCAGTCGTTAGAGGTTGTTGGGCTACTGGATACTGGGGCAGCTGTGAGTGTACTCCCATTTCAAATTGGATTGGCATTGGGTGCAGTTTGGGAGGAACAGACGACAGTTGTGCCACTGGTCGGTAGCTTGGGAGAATTCGAGGCGCGAGCGCTGATAGTGAAGGTAACACATCCTCAAATCATACCGAATAAGACGGTGCGTCTGGCCTTCGCCTGGACACGATTGGAAACTGCACCGATTATTTTTGGACAGATGAACTTTTTCCTGGAATTCGACGTCTGCTTCTATCGCTCTCGGCATCGGTTTGACGTGACGTTGAAGGATGGCAGCTAGAACGTCTCCTTTACCTCACAAATTCAGTCTGCATAAGCGGCTCGGATGAGCCTGACGCGTTGATGGCGCTCTTCTGGGTACAGACAAAATAAGGCAGCGTGCGCTGCCTTACAATCATAACTGTAGATAATGTCAAACGTCCTATTCCATATTGGATTTGATGTACTCCACCGCCTGACCCACAGTTTCAATCTTCTGTGCATCCTCATCGCTGATTTCGCCGCCGAATTCTTCCTCAAATGCCATAATCAGTTCAACAAGGTCAAGCGAATCGGCTTCGAGGTCTTCGCGGAAGTTGGCACTGCTAATGACCCGGTCATCTTCGACGCCTAACAACTCGACAACGATACCCTTTACACGTTCTTCGATTGATGCCATCTTTGTCATCCCCCATTTGTTTTCAATATCTGCGGGCTAAATTATACCGATATTCCTTGGCTGTGCCAGTCCAATTCGCCATTGACGGCATGATTGACACATAAAGGCTTATTGAATAAACTCGCGCAAGGCAGACGGCTTAATGATTTTGCATCAGCGTCTGAAACTTTTCCGCTCTTGCCGAGCGAGCTTCGACAGTACGATAACGCAAGTTCGCCCTTAGCGAAACCGCCCATAATAAAGGAACACTCATTTATGCCAAAAGTCACGGAAACCCCGACAACCGAGAGCAGGAAAGTTGACCACATCCGCATTAACCTGGACAAAGATGTGCAGTTTCCACGGCTGACAACTGGCCTGGAAAAGTATCGCTTCATGCACCAGGCTATTCCCGAACTGAACTTGACTGACATAGATACCTCGGTCGAACTCTTCGGCAAATCGCTTGATTCCCCGATTCTGATTTCGTCGATGACCGGCGGCACCGAGATAGCGCAGAACATCAACCGAAATCTGGCGCAAGCCGCGCAAAAGCATAACATCGCTATGGGGCTGGGCTCCCAGCGGGCCGCCATCGAAAATAAAGACCTGGCAAGCACCTATACCATCCGTCAGGTGGCGCCGGATATTATGCTGTTTGCCAATTTGGGCGCGGTGCAGCTTAATTATGGCTATGGCATCGAACAATGTCGGCTGGCAGTAGATATGGTCGAAGCCAATGCGCTCATTCTGCACTTCAACGTATTGCAGGAAGCGGTTCAAGCGGAAGGCGACATTAATTTTTCTGGCCTGCTCAACAAAATCGAGCATATCTGCAACAACTTGAATGTCCCCGTGATTGCGAAGGAGGTCGGCTGGGGATTTTCCGCAGCCAACGCCCGCGCCCTTGCCAACGTTGGGGTGTCTGCCATTGACGTAGCCGGTTCTGGCGGTACATCCTGGAGCGAAGTGGAATACCATCGCGCTCCAACCGCATTTCATGCCCGCGTTGCCCGCAGTTTTGCCGATTGGGGCATCCCGACCGCCGATGCCATTCAATACGCCTGCGCCGCCGCGCCTCAACTGCCGATCTTTGCCAGTGGCGGCTTGCGCGACGGGATTGATATTGCCAAAAGCCTGGCATTGGGCGCAACCCTGGCCGGCCTGGCAAACCCCTTTCTGCAAGCTGCCCACGAATCAGTCGAGAGCGTCGATTTGCTTATTCAAGAACTTCAGGCGCAGCTGCGAATCGCCATGTTATGCACCGCCTGCCCAAATATCGAAGCGCTGCGACAGGCGGAACTGAAGCGGATTGCTCATTGATGCCCCCTTGCGCTAGACAAATTCGCGGATGACCGCATTGCTCAATAACCTGCCCGCCTCGCTAAGGCAAACGCGGTCATCCATGACCTTGAGCAAGCCGACCGACTGGCATTTCGCTATCGGTTCAGGGAACATCTCAACGAAGTCCTGTCCAAAGCGCCGCTTAAACTCGGCGCGCTGAATGCCTTCACGGGTCAGGCGCAGGCCCATCATAATCGTCTCATCAAGTTCATCGGCAGCCGATACCCTGTTTGACCTGGCGACTGCCGGCGTCAAAGGGAAAACAAAATCCGACTCGGTGACATCATGCAAGGCAGCCATATAACGCTGCGGCGATGTGATGACAGCATAGCGATAGCCACCGGCAAACCCGTGAGCGCCAGCCCCGATGCCAAGATACGGCAGGTTGCGCCAGTATTGCAAGTTGTGACGGCATTCCCCTTGAGGACGACACCAGTTGCTGATTTCATACTGCTCATAACCATGAAGCGTCAGGCAGGCCGAGGCATATTCGTACATATCAGCAAACAAGTCCTCATCCGGCGGCGGGACTGCGCCCGCATCGACCTGGAGTTTTAGCGCCGTTCCGCCTTTCAGTTCAAGACCATACATGGATATATGCTCTGGCGCCAGCTTCATCAGCACCTCAAGGGTGGCTTGCCAGTCCGCCAGGCTTTCATCGGGCGAGCCAAAAATCACATCCAGGTTCACGTTGTCGAAACCGGCTTGACGCGCATAAGCCAAAGCATCCGCAGCCATTTGAACATCATGCCGCCGGTCAAAGCGCCGCAAAACCTTCGGCGACGCCGACTGCATCCCGATACTCAAGCGATTAAAACCGATATGCCGCAATTCGCTCAAGTAGCCCAGGGAAAGGTCATTGGGATTGGATTCCAGCGAGATTTCGGCATTGGCATCCAAAGGAAACAGGCGCTTCACAGTCTGAAAAATCAGACGGAAGTGTTTTGGGCTGACCAGCGAGGGCGTCCCGCCACCAACATACAAGGTATGCACGGAACGATGCGGGTTGTGGATTGCCGCATATTCCAGTTCTTTGCACAACGCCTCAACATAAGCGGGAATCAAATGCTCAAGGTCGGTATAAGTATTAAAGGCGCAATAGCTACACCGAACGGAACAAAAGGGAATGTGAATGTAGATGGATAAGGGCGTCCCCGCGAACATCGTTTCCAATGCTGTCCATTTGAGCTCAAGATTGCGCCATTGTCATTGGTAAAATATAATAATGCAAGTTATCTTTTCCCTTAAAGATGTATAGATGGAAATCAGGTGAACCATGCCATATCCGATTGTCCCCTTATGGCTCATTAGGGGAATCGAATGAATGTCATACGGCGCATCCTGGGCAAATCTTCTGACGAATGGGCGCAGAGAAGCGGGTCGCGGCGTGTACCCCATGTGACGCCCAGCGATAACCTCAAGATAGCCCAGAATCGGCTCGACAGCGCCACAGATGAAGCGGCGCAGCCCGACGACGCCGTTCTTGAAACGGCGGCTCAATCCAATTCATCCCTTGTCCCGAAACCCAATGTCCCAGTGGCAGACAGCGCCCCGCCACCGCAAACGCCCGCCCGGCCCTGCCAGGAGCAGACTATGCTGACCTATGGGATTGCCAGCAGCACCGGCAAGGTGCGCGACCATAATGAGGACGCCTGTTTTGCCATGCACTGGCATTCAATCACTGTGGACCGCAGACCGGATTTTGGGTTTTTCATTATTGCGGATGGCATGGGCGGTCATCGGGACGGGGAAAAAGCCGCCGCCATTGCCGTCCAAACCCTCGCTTCGGAGATGCTTGAAAAGATATACCTCCCCATGCTGCGAGACTTCCACGCCAGCGACGGCCCCACCATCCTCGCCGCCCTGGTTGCTGCCTCCGAAAAAGCCAACTTGGCTGTCATTGAACAGGTTCCCGGCGGCGGGACAACCCTGTCGACGGTTGCGATAGTCGGCAATCTGGCTTATTTGGCGCATGTCGGGGACAGCCGCGCCTATCTCATCAACGATAACGAAATCGAGCAGTTGACCACCGACCACACCCTGGTTCAGCGGCTCGTCGAGATGAAAGAATTGACGCCAGAAGAAGCCGAGCATTATCCACAAAAAAATATCTTGTATCGGGCGATGGGTCAAAACGAAAAACTCAAAATCGAGTGCTTGATTCGCAGCCTGCCGTCCGGTGCGCGAATGCTTATCTGCAGCGATGGTTTGTGGGATTTGGTGGACGATGATGTCCTGAAACAAGTGACCCTCGAATCACCATCGCCGCAGGCTGCTTGCGACCGGCTGGCGGCGCTTGCCAATGAACACGGCGGCACCGACAATATCTCCGTCATTATTTTCAAGATTCCCGATAGCCCGCGCTCAACTCTGCCTGATGCCCAAGCGAGCATCCTTGACAAAATCAACTGAATGTGCCAATCTTAACCTGTCAGGATCAGCTTGAAGAACACCTGTGAGCCCAACATGAATCCAAGACAATCTTTCCACCCCCAACGCAAGGGCAAACGCATTCTTGTCGTTGATGACGAACCGCGCATGATTGGCTTTATTCGGATGAATCTGGAACTGGAAGAGCATCAGGTGGTCGAGGCGCATAATGGTCTGGAGGCGCTGGATGCCATCCGAACCCAGCTTCCCGATTTGGTTTTGCTGGATGTGATGATGCCGGAACTGGATGGCTTTGAAACCTTGCGGATGCTGCGCGAATTTTCCGACATCCCCGTCATTATGCTCACCGCGAAAGGCGAGGAAAATGACAAAGTCTACGGGCTGGAACTGGGCGCTGATGACTACATCACCAAACCATTTGGCCCCCGAGAACTCTCAAGCCGTATCAAAGCCATCTTCAGACGCCTGGAAAAGCCAACCACCGATGAAGCCATTTTACAGATTGATGAACGCTTGTGCGTCGATTTCAATCGGCGCGAAGTGATTGTCAATGGCGAACCCATCAAGCTCCGTCCCACCGAATATCGGCTTCTGTATCATCTCATCCATAATGCTGGCTGGACGGTGCCGCACGACCAATTGCTGCAAAAGGTCTGGGGATACGAATACCGCGATGAGGCACATTATGTGCGCCTGTATGTCAACTACCTGCGTGAGAAAATCGAGGAAGACCCCTCCAACCCGCATTATATCATCACCGAACGGGGCGTCGGCTATCGCTTTATCGCCTTCAGGAATTAGCCCCCCTATCCATACAAAAAGCCAAAATCCAGATACAGACAGGCTGGCTTGCTCTCCCCGCGCTCAGATTCATCACAGGCAATCTGACCATATTGACGATAGATGAATACCGAACGGTTGCGGCGTTTCATCTTTTTCTTGAGCGTGTTCCATTGCGACTTGCTCGGTGAGCCAGCACCTTTGGCAAGCTGAAAATAACTCGCTTTGAAAATCGCCCGAAAATGATGGTCCTCAAATTCAATCAGGCGCACCAGGCTTGCCCCGCCTGCTCCCGATAAGACGCTGTTGATAAATGTGGCTGCATAGGTCTTGTTCACCCTGCGAAAATCAGGCAGTTCGCTGTGCATCATCTGCTTTCCCGTATTCGATATTGACAGGCATTCCCAGCCTCGCTGGAGTTATAGGCTGTAGGCTTCAGGTATCTGCTTATCATTCAAGAAACCGCACAAAGATGAAAAACATCGTCCGCATTCTGCTGATTATTATTCTAGGCATGATGGTTGTACATACCCTGATTGATATTGCCTGCGGAATAGACCTGCTGCTGTTCCCAACAGCTTATCGGTTATGCGCTCTGGCGACTCAAAGGATGACAGCAGCCACAGCTTTTGAGTCGTGCTATTATGCCCAAAGATAGTTAGAATAATATCCACAGAGGAAGGTACTATGAGTGAAGTTGACAGTCAGAGCTTCAAAAACATCCTGGCCTGCTGGACGGCGGGCATCACAGTCGTCAGCGTGTCATCCAACGAGGATTGGCAGGCGATTACGGTCAACTCCTTCGCCAGCGTGAGCATGAGCCCGCCGCTCATTTGTCTGAATGTTGCCAATCGCCTCGATTCACGCGCCTATATCGCGCGCGAAGGTCATTTTGCGGTCAGTATTCTGTCCAATCAACAACTGGAAATCGGCAAGCGCTTCGCTGGCTATTATGACGCCCAGCTTGATAATCGCTTCGACGGGCTGGATTGTGAAACAAGCGCATTGAATGACCCGATTATCCCCGATTCGATGGCATGGCTGTCCTGCACGGTCGAACATCTGATTAATACGGGCGAAAACACGATGTTTATCGGACGGGTTCAGGAGGGTGGCTGGACAGACGACAAGCTCCCGCTCCTTTATCACAACCGCCAATGGGGTGACTTTCGGGCAGCCGAACACAAATGAACCTGCTGAAATCCCAACCATGCCGCGCGGACTACGCAAGCGCTCATCGGACAGGCAAATCCACCGCCGCCATCGCCGCCCCCACAATCCCCGCGCGATTCCGCAGCTGCGCTGGCACGATTTCGGTCTGACAGCGAATATGTGGAAAGAATTTCTCGTGCTGCTTGCTCACACCGCCACCGATAATAAACAAATCGGGCGTGAACAGAAATTCCATATATTGCAGATATTCGGATAATTGCTTGCCCCACTTTTTCCAAGTGTAGCCTTTTAGCTGTCGAATGCGGTCTGATGACCGATGTTCTGCCTTTCTGCCGCGAATTTCCAGATGACCGAATTCGGTATTGGGGACAAGCTGACCATGGATAAAGACAGCGCTGCCGATGCCCGTTCCCAGCGTCAGGATAATGACCAATCCGCTGCGGCCCCGCCCGGCACCAAACTTCATCTCGGCAATGCCGGCCGCATCAGCATCATTCAGCACAATCACCGGATTGCCCGTGCGCTTTTCCAGCAAACTTTTGGCATCCGTGCCAATCCAGTCATCATGGACATTGGCGGCAGTCAGCGTAACGCCATGCTGAACAACCGCAGGAAAGGTACATCCGATGGCATCCTGCCAATTAAAATGACCTACAATCTGCTTGACCACATTCGCTACTGGTTTGGGCTTGGAGGGCTGCGGCGTCGGGATGCGCAGGCGGTCAGTGAGAAAATCACCAGCCACCGTATCGACAATCGCCCCCTTAATGCCCGACCCGCCAATATCTATACCCAGCATTTTCATCACTTGCGCCTTTCCAATCCGATTCTCTCGCACTTTCTTTATATCTTATCAGAAACAGGCGCAATGCCCTAAAGTCAAACCAAAGCACAAAGTTGACTTTACGCAGCTTGAATTTCATGCAAAAGTAGGCTTTAATTAAGAATAAGACATCCAAGGAGTGAGGAAGTTTTATGCGTGTCTGGACTCTGTACATGGTTCTTGTCGCCGCCATCATGGCATCAACACCCCTTGCAAAGGCGCAAAGCAACTGCCTGCCCCCAAACTGTGGCGCGACCCCAAACGAAATCGCTGCTTATCCAAGACCCGATGTCTACCCGCTGCCGATTGATGAGGCATTATTATACGACCGCGATTATCGCCCCATCAACGGCATCGCCGAAGTCTATAATGCGCCAGAGGGCGAACTCATCGAGACGCTTGGCGAGGGTTACAATTATCTAACCATTCTCGAAGAAACAGAGGCTTGGGCGAAAATCGGAGAGGGCAAATGGGTCAAGTCCGAGGTTCTTGGCGCGGCATATAAACCATCGCGCTTTACCGGTGTCAGGCTGCCAGGATACGGCTTGCCTTACACGATGGCATGGACATTGCAGCACCTCCGGGCAGCCGAAACGCCAGGCGGCGCGGATTCCAACAGCAACCCCTTTCTGTATCGGTACACGCGCGTCAACATCTACGCAACAGTCGAGGTGGATGGTTACAACTGGTATCAAATAGGCGTCAATCAGTGGGTGCACCAGTTCAAAGTCGCCAAAATTATCCCGGTGAACAAACCGGCAGCGGTTGATACGCATAAATGGATCAGCGTCGATTTGTACGAGCAGGTTGCCATTGCCTACGAGGGGAACACGGCAGTTTTCGCAACGCTGGTGTCATCAGGACTGCGCGATTGGCCCACCAACGAAGGCCTTTTCCATGTTTATGTGCGTTTCACCCGCACCCTGATGAGCGGCGCTTATAACCAGCCCGACTTCTACTACCTGGAAGAAGTCCCCTGGACGATGTATTTTGACAATGATATTGGCTTGCACGGCACTTATTGGCACGACGGTTTCGGTTTTCGGCGAAGCCACGGCTGCGTCAACCTGTCGATTTTGGATGCGCACTGGCTGTTCAACTGGGCAGAAAGCGAATTCAATTTCGCCGCCGCCGATTACACTGGGCCCGCGGTCTATGTCTATTCAAGCGGGGAATACGATTAAGCCAGCGCGGCTTCACTCACCCTGAAATCCTGAATATATCCTTCGACTGCCAGCAGTTCAGCATTCAAGATGCTGCATCCAGCGGCGCCGCGAATGGTGTTATGCGACAGAGATGCGAACTTATAGCCCAAAACGGGACATTCACGCAGGCGGCCGATGCTGGTTGTCATGCCCCTGCCAGCATCTCGGTCACGGCAGGGCTGCGGGCGGTCAATCTGATGAAGATATTGCAGGGGATGCGTCGGCGCACTCGGCAGTGTCGGAATGGGGTCAAGCCCCTGATGCGTTTCCCAGTCGCGGATGATGGTATCGACATCAGGTTTTTCCGCCATTTCGAGGGAGATATTGACCAAATGCCCATCCACCACAGGCACCCGCGTGCAGGTCGCGCTAATGACCATATCCAGTTCTTCAATGCCTTCGCCATTAAAAACGCCCAGCATCTTGCGCGACTCGGTTTCCAGCTTGTTCTCGTCGCCAGGGACATAAGGCACGACATTGCCAAGCATATCCAACGACGACATGCCCGGATACCCCGCTCCGCTCACCGCCTGCTCGCTGACCAGATGCAAGCGGCGAATGCCATATTTGACCAGGGGCTTGAGCGCCATGACAACTGGCATGACCGTGCAGTTCGAGTTCGCTATCAGGGCGCCGCTGACCCAGCCGCGGTTGCGGCGCTGCACATCAATCAATGGCAGGTGTTCGGCATTCACCTCAGGCAATAACAGCGGCACATCCGCGACCATCCGATTGACCGAGGTGTTGGTGCAGACCAGATGACCGTCAGCCGCCAGGTTCATCTCTTTGGCAATCGCTGCTTCTTTGGGCAATGCCGAGAAAACCAAAGGCGAATCAACGCGGTCATCAAGCGACTTAACCCTTAACGCCGCCACCTGCTCAGGCGGACTGCCGTTTAAGACCCAGCGAGCGGCTTCGCCATAAGTCTTGCCGGCGCTTCGGCTGGAACCGACAACCTCACTGACCCGAAACCAAGGATGACCATCCAATAATTGTATGAAGCGCTGTCCCACAGCGCCCGTCGCGCCCAATATCGCCACATCAAGTTTGCTCATCATACCTGCCTCTCTACATTCCCACAGTATCTGACCGAACAGCTGGATATGAACCCAGCATCTTGACAAAGGATGTCAGTTGCAGCAGCTGTGTCAGGACTTCCTGGCACTCCGCATCCTGCCAGTGACCTTCAAAATCAAGATAGAATATGGGCTCCCAGGGGCGGTTTCGCCGCGGTCTCGATTCCAGTTTGGTTAAATTCAGGTTGCGCTTGGCAAATTCGCCCAGACACTCGTAAAGCGCCGCCGGACGATGGCGCGTCGCAAATACGATTGACGTCTTATTGTAATCCGATGGTTGTGGGTCATCATATCCGATTAACAAAAATCGGGTGTAATTAAAGGGTTCATCTTCAATATGTTTTGCCAAAATATCCAGTTGGTAAAGCTCTGCCGCCAATTCTGTCGCAATAACAGCCATGCTTTTGTCCGGATTTTCGGACAGATCCCGCGCCGAACCAGCCGTGTCATACCAAGCCAGGGTCTCTAGCCCATGCCGCCTCAAATAGCGCTCACATTGCGCCAATGCCTGTGGATGTGAGCGAACATGGGTAATATCAGCAAATAAAGCGCCCGAATTGGCAAGCAGGGCATGATGAACACGCAGAATCACTTCAGCCTGAATCCGCACATCGTGATCAAGAAGCAAGTCATAGGCGCCACTGACGGAACCAGCCAGTGCATTTTCCACTGGCAGCAAACTGTAATCGACCTTTTTGGATTGCAAAGCGTCAAAAAGATGATTAAAGTCCGGGCAGGGATAGCAGTTTACGTCACTGCCAAAATGCTGACGAACTGCAATTTCCGAGTTTGCGCCCGGTATGCCCTGATAGGCTACTGTCGGCATAGTCATTCCACTTCACAATATCTGTATCCTGCCAAATCATACCTGACGATAACCAAAATATCAAAGGCAGTGTATCCTTTTCGGTTGAAACAGGAAAACTTTAGCATCTTCAAGACACCCTCACCTCGTATTGCCTTGCGACAAATCGAGACAAAATGCGTATAATGAGAGAAAGCTATGAGTTCACAAGATAAGAAGGAGATGCCATGCCCGCAGAACAGCGATTCGACCCCATGAAAGAAATCCAAAATTTCGGCGAGCAAATCAGCAAGCAGATCGAGAGAGGCATTCGCACCGTCACCAGTCATCCCCAAGAGATTATTCTCGATATGTACCAAGCTGATAACGAACTGATTGTTTGCAGCAGCGCCATTGACGGCTTGGTCAAAAGCAGCATCGAAATCAGCCTGGAAAACAACATCCTGACCATTGCGGTTCAGACCGAGCCCGAAACCACCCCGCCAACAGCCAGATATTTAATGCAGGAACGCCGCTTTGGGCCTTTGTCGCGTACCCTTGAACTGCCCGTCCCGGTCAAGGCAAACGAGGCCAGAGCCAAGGTCGGACGTGGGAACAGCCTCATTATCAGCCTGCCCATTGACGACAGCATCTACGGCAATATCAAAGTGACACCGGTTGAATAAGAAAAAAAGCCGTATAAACGGCGGCTCACTCCATTTCGATGCCCGATAAATCAGCCAGAATTCAGCAAGGTGCTTCTGGCTTTTATCACCTGTTGCTCAAAGTCTGCCAGCATCCCCTTTTTCAATTCCTCATCCATATAGCTGAACGCAATGGAGCGTTTGGCAAGCTCGATGATGGCATCTATTTCCAGCCCGCAGGCATCATGCGCCATCATGTATTCATCAATCATCGATGTCTGATACAGCGCGGGCATGCCCGAAGACAGAATGATTGGCAGGCCGCTGTCAAACAGCTGCCGCAAGGGATAATCCGATGCTTGCCCAATCAAGCCCAGCCGAAGCGCTCGGCTAATCGAAATCACCACTGGCAAGCCAGCTTCAGCCAATGCAGCGAGTGCTGCCTCATCCTCGTGAATGCCCCAGGAATCGGTTAAACGATGCGGATTTAGCTCTTCCAATGCCGCGGCAATGCTTTCTGCGCCTAGGCTGCCAACATGAGCCGTCGTGAAGATGTCTTTCTTGCGTGCCGTAGCAAAGGCGCGGCGGAACTGCCCGACTGGCTGCGCATCTTCCTGCCCCAGCAAACCCAACGCGACCACATTGCCGCGCCGCGCCGTGGCGCCAGTTGCCCAGCGCGCCACATCATCCCCGACTCGCGGGTTGTCTCGTGGAATGCAAAATATCCACGACATATCCACATTCCAGCCGCGCCGCGCCCGGTCGCGCCCATCGTTGAGCGCGTCGATAAAGACTTCGATGCCCATGCGGTGGACATCCATAAAACCCGAAGGCGCGACGACAAGCTCGGCATAACGGACATTCTGTTTTGACAAGACCACGCCAACATCATACACCACGCGAGCGATATCTTCGGGATACCTGACCCAGCTGCCAGCGACCCGCGCAATCTCATCCAGACGGGTATAATCCGGTCTATCGAGCAAATCCAGCCAGTCCTCAAAATGCTCAAACTCCCTCGGCACGCCATTTTGACGGGCAATCATCAGCAGGCTTTCCTGATTGAAGGCGCCAGTTAGCTGGAGGTTGAGTTCCACTTTGGGAATAGCGGCAATAAATTCACGAACAGTCATTTCGTTTTCCTTAATCAGCCGATGTCACTTCGGGGCGCTGGCTGTCGCTAAGCTGCGTTTTGGCCTCACGATATTCTATTGATGCTTTGATAAAGGCTGCGAACAAGGGATGAGGGCGATTCGGGCGGCTCAGGAATTCCGGATGAAACTGACTGCCGAGCATAAAGGGATGGTCTTGCAGCTCGGATATTTCCACCAGCACTTCATCCGGGCTGAGTCCACTGAAACTGACACCATGGGCCTCAAAGAGTTCCCGATAGCTGTTGTTAAACTCAAAACGGTGGCGGTGGCGTTCCCGAACGGAATCGGTGTCATAAGCCCGTGCCGCCAGCGAATTCGGGCGCAGGACACAGGGATATTCCCCCAGCCGCATGGTGCCGCCCATGTCCGTAATCGCACGCTGTTCCAGCATCAGGTCAATAATGGGATGCGGCGTACTTTGGTCAAACTCGAAGCTGTTGGCATCCTCCATACCAAGAACATGGCGAGCAAATTCAATGCACATCACCTGCATGCCAAGGCACAAACCCAAATAGGGAATCTTGTTCTCACGGGCAAATTGGGCAGTGATAATTTTGCCCTCAATGCCCCGATAGCCGAAGCCACCCGGTACAACAATGCCGTCCAACTCCTGCAATTCGTCAAGCCCCTTGCCTTTTTCCAACTCGCCCGAATGAATCCAGCGAATCTCAACATCCTGCCCATGGTGAATGGATGCATGTACAATCGACTCTTTCACCGACATATAGGCATCGTGCAATTCGACATATTTGCCCACAATGCCAATCCGAAGATTCTCCATGGCCGTCCGCGACCGCGTGACAAGCCGACGCCACTCGCTCAAATCTGGCTGGTCAGCTTTTAGCTTGAACCGCTTCAGAATATAATTGCCTAGACCGGTTCCCTCAATCAGCAATGGCACGGCATAAATGTTATCTGCCGTCTGCAATGGAATAACGGCTTTCTCGTCAACATCGCAAAAAAGCGCGATTTTGTTGATGATGTCCGCATCCACTGGATAATCCGTCCGCGCAATAATCACATTGGGCTGAATCCCGATACCCCGCAGCTCGCGCACACTGTGTTGAGTCGGCTTCGTTTTGAGCTCCCCGGTCGCACCGATGTGCGGCAGAAAGGTCACATGGACATAGAGCGTATCTCGCCCTTTGAGTTCGGTGCGGAGTTGCCGCAGCGCCTCCAAAAAGGGAAGGCTCTCGATGTCGCCCACAGTCCCCCCCACTTCGACAATCACAACATCAGCGCCAGTGCGCTCGGCAACCAGCTTGATGCAGCGTTTGATTTCGTTCGTAATATGCGGCACAACCTGAATCGTGCCGCCCAGATAATCGCCCTTGCGCTCTTTTTCGATAACCGTGCTATAGACCTGACCGGATGTTATGTTGGAAAGTCGGCTGACATTTTCATCGACAAAGCGCTCATAATGACCAAGGTCAAGGTCAGTCTCCGCGCCATCAGCCGTCACAAAGACTTCCCCATGCTGATAGGGGCTCATCGTACCTGGGTCAACATTCAGATAGGGATCCAGTTTTTGGATGGCGACCTTGAGCCCCCGCGCTTTGAGAATGCGACCAATCGCCGCCACAGTCAGCCCCTTGCCAACAGAACTGACCACCCCGCCCGTACAGAATATGTATTTCGATTTCACCTTGATTCATCCAGTCATCTATAGAATAAATGGCGGACTGCTCCCGCCACCAGTTTTTAATCACAGCCGGCCGCGCTGTCTCTCCCCTAAAACAGCCCTGCTCGGTCAACAGCACAGCCAGCGCCACTCCGTCAACAAAAGGATTGCATGAATGAGATACTGTATTTCAAGCTGATAATAGCGGATTCGGAAATTTGCCATATAGCACATCGCCATTATTTATTATACTAGACATATCTCGGTGGGCAAGTTCACCTGTTCGGAATTCGCGTATCGTAGGCAAGCAGTATAAAACGGGTCATCACAATTCGGGCAGCCTGACGACAGTCAATTCTAAACGAATGGAAGCCATTCAATGAGTGAACAGTACGAGCAGGCAAGGCATGTCGGTCAAACTCGGCAGTCAGGCAATTCAGTGCAGGAAATCGCCGAGCGCGTCGCCAGAAATGTCGGGCAGGTCATCATTGGCAAGCGCAATGAGGTTCGGCTTGCTATCCTGGGGCTGCTTTGCCGTGGACATATCCTGCTGGAAGACATTCCCGGCGTCGGCAAGACCATGATGGCAAAATCACTTGCCAGAGCCTTGGGATGCACATTCAGCCGCATACAGTTCACCCCCGATATGCTCCCTTCGGATATTACTGGGGTTTCAATCTTCAATCCCAAAAACCGCGAATTTGAATTCCGTCCCGGGCCCATTATGGCGCAGATTGTCCTGGCGGATGAAATCAATCGCGCTACCCCCAAGACCCAATCGGCGCTGCTGGAGGCGATGGAAGAGGGGCAAGTGACCATTGATGGCGTTACTTATGGCTTAAGCAACCCATTCATCATTATGGCAACCCAAAATCCAATCGAATACGAAGGCACTTTCCCCCTGCCCGAAGCGCAAGTAGACCGCTTCCTGATGCGCATACAGATAGGATACCCGAAACCTGCCGAGGAACTCACCATTCTTTCCGCACAGCAGTATCAGCACCCTATCCAAAATTTGCGGCAGGTTGTCAGCTTGCAGGAACTGCTTGCCGCACAGCAATCGGTCAAAGAAGTTTATGTCGCCAAAGAGGTCAAGCAGTACATCATTAACCTGATAACGGCATCGCGCCGACATCCCGATGTCTATCTCGGCAGCAGCCCGCGCGGTTCGCTGGCCTTGTTCCGCACATCACAGGCACGCGCCGCTATGGCTGGACGCGATTACGTCATCCCAGACGATGTAAAAGCGCTTGCCGAAGTGACGCTGGCACATCGCATCATCGTCGGCCCCGCCGCCCGCATCAAGAACATCACATCGCGGACAATCGTGCAGGATATGCTGCAAACCACCCCTGTCCCTGGTTCATCCGTCCGCTAGTGTCCCATGCAGAATCGCCGCAATGCGCTTTATCTTCTGATGATTTTCAGCCTGTTGACTGGCTTGTTCACCGGGCGCTCGCTGCTGTTCAATATCACCTACCTGATTGCCGCGGTCATGCTGCTTTCCCTGCTTTGGACCTGGTTTTCAGTACGGGGCATCGCCCTAAAACGCACAACCAGAACCCGCCGCTCGCAAGTGGGGCGGATTTTCCGCGAATCCTTCAGTGTACGCAAGACGGGCATCCTGCCCAAACTGTTCCTGGAAATCCGCGACCACTCCAACCTGCCCGGTCATCAGGCAAGCCATGTCATCCCAATCCTGCTGGGGCGCCGCGAATATCGCTGGGATGTCGAGACAGCCTGTGCCGTTCGCGGTGAATTTCAACTGGGGCCCCTGACCATCGCCAGCAGCGACCCCTTTGGATTCTTTCGCTCGCCGCGCCGCATCAGCATGACCGAACGCCTGATTGTTTATCCCATGACCGTCGAACTGAACAGGGTCATCCTGCCGATGGGTTTCCTTTCGGGCGGCGATGCGCAAAGGCGGCTGACCCATCAAATAACGACAAATGCCAGCAGCATCCGCGATTATGTCAGCGGGGACAGTATGAATCGGATTCACTGGCCTTCAACCGCACGCACCGGCAAGCTGATGGTGAAAGAATTCGAGCTTGACCCTCTGGTGGATATTTGGCTCTTCAGTGATTTCTCCGCTGCTTCCCTTTATGAAGACCCAACCGTCCGGCGGGTCGGACAAATTGGCAATGTCATTCCCAACAGAAACGGCATCCCGGCATCCACCGAGGAGTATGGCGTCATCATCGCGGCATCGCTGGCAAAGTATTTCATCGAAAGCGAGCGGATGCTGGGTTATGCCGCCTACACACCCTATCGGCAGGTCTTCGAGCCCGACCGCGGCAGCCGTCAGCTAACGCGGATATTGCAGGCGCTGGCGGTGGCGCGCAGCACATCCAATCACTCGCTCAAAGAGATGCTCTCCCTGCAGGCACACTACTTCACACGCGGCGCCATGCTTATTATCGTGACATCCTCGCTTGATGTGGACTGGGTGACACAGGCACAAGTCCTGATGCGCCGCGGCATCCGGCCGCTATGTATTTTCGTTGACCCGCAATCATTCAATGCACATCACGACTCCGACACCATGCGGCGCATGTTACAATTGGCCAAGATGCCAACACTTGTCGTCGGCAGAAACGACGACATCGCTTTGGCGCTGGAGCAGCGTCCCGTTTAATCACGCATACCCACCAAGGAGAACCGAATATGGCTGAAACATTTGACACGATTGTGATTGGCGCAGGCGCCATGGGGAGCGCGGCCGCTTATTATCTTGCTCGGCGCGGGCAGAAGGTTTTGCTGCTGGAGCAGTTTGAACTCAATCACCGCAAGGGCAGTTCCTATGGCTATTCAAGAATCATCCGCTATGTTTATGCCTACCCCGAATATGTCGAACTGGCAAAGGACAATTACCCCCTCTGGTTCGATTTGCAGGCTGAATTGGGCGAAACATTATATGTCAAGACAGGCGGCATTGATTTTGCCCCAGCCGACGACGAAACCTTGCAGGCCAGCATCGCGGCGCTGCAATCCAATCAGATTGAGCTTGAACTGCTATCGCCAGAGGAAGCCGAGCGCAGGTTTCCCCAATTCCGCTTTGATGAGGATTTTCTGGTTTTGTATCAGCCGGACAGCGGTTTCATCAGACCATCGCAAGCGGTGCTGGGGCATATCAAACTGGCGCAACAAAACGGCGCCATCGTCAAGGACAATACGGCGGTCGACAGGATTCATATTCATACGGACAGTGTGGAAGTCAAAACCGAAGAGGGAAGCTATTCGGCTGGCAAGCTCGTGGTTACGGCTGGCTCCTGGGCAAAATTCGTGCTGCAACAGACCGACATCGACCTGCCCTTAGTGCCTGCACGCTGCCAACTGAATTTTATGATGACCGACAATCAGGACGCTTACGAAGCGGGACACTGCCCGGTATGGATTGCCCATCCAGGCAAGCGGCTGCCAGCCTCAGCTTTTGGCATACCAGCGCATGACGGCTGGGGATTCAAGGTCGCCTGGGATGGCGGCGCGGCGCTGCGACATCCTGCGGAAACGGATTATACACCCGATGAAGACAATCTGGTCGGCCTGCGCGAATTTATGAAGGCGCATATTCCCGGGCTGGCTGCTGCGCCGCTTCGTGAAAGCCGCATCTGCCTGTACACCTATACGCCAGATAAGCATTTTATCGTTGATGCTCATCCCCAGCATGACCATGTGATTATCGGCGCTGGCTTCAGCGGACACGGCTTCAAATTCAGTACCATCATCGGCAAAATGCTGAGCGATATCGCCCTCGAAGGCGAAACGCCGCACAATGATAAGCTCTTCAAAATTGACCGCTTCACAAATTGATTGTCCACCAGTCAAAAGTGCCGCGGCAGGCAAAGCCGCTCGCCCGAAACAGCGATTGCGCGGCGGCATCGGCATGAGATACAACCGCGCCCACAGTTTCGAGCTTGCGCTGGTTGGCGACAGACAGGGCATGGCTGATTGACGGCTGGCTGAAATCGCCCTCAATCCAGATGCCGGAATATGTCAGCGTTTCTACTGGAATCAGGCAGGCGGCGGCAGGGTTTCGCTGAGCCGCCGCTGTCGGGGTCGGCGAGCGAACAAACAGGGCGCAGCTGCCTGTTTCGCGCTGAAACTGAAGGGCGGCGCACAGCCTTTGCATAACGACATTATCCGCCGCCACCAGCGCACGAATCGACGCGACATCCAGGCGTCGGGCAAGTTCAATGCTGCTGCGAACAAGCTGCCGCCCCGCTCCCCGCCCCCGCGCAGACGGATGCACCCCCAGCAAATCCAGTTCCAGCCGAATTTCATCCTCTCCGGAGACCGTCAGAAAACAGTCGGCAAAGCCAACCACACGGTTCGATAAGGTCGCGGCGCAGGTAAAGTTGCGGTTCAGCAGCAGCAGATGCCTGATATGTGTTTCATCTACCGCCGTGCCGAAACTTAACTGCGCAATGGTCGCAATGGCATCGACGTCATCAGGCCGGGCGCGGCGGATTTCGATGCTCATTGATTTATTCCTTCTCCGAGTACATAATTATCCTTGCACTGTTTTTTATCGGCATCACTTGAGGCGGGACAGGCTTTGCAAAACCTCGGCAGGACATTCCTGTATATCATTGCCTTTGCCAGCGGCATGACCACCCTGGCGGTCGAGTTGTCGGCTTCCCGATTGCTCGGCAATGTCTTCGGCAGCAGCAATCTGGTGTGGGCAAATGTCATCGGGCTGATGCTGCTCTACCTGACCCTGGGCTATTTCATCGGCGGCCGCTGGGCAGACCGCAGCCCAAAAGCCACCGTGCTGCTTCAGATTGTCCTCTGGGCGGCCTTCCTCTGCGCACTCATCCCGATGGTCTCGCGTCCGATACTGTCGCGGGCGGCGCAGGCTGTCTTCGGGGCAGAAGCGGCGCTGGCGCTCGGCTCATTTATCTCGGTGCTGATTTTGTTTTCAGTGCCGGTCACGCTGCTGGGAACGGTTTCGCCCTTTGTCATTCGATTGGCCGTCACGCATATCGAGAACACTGGCAAAGTCGCCGGCCAGATTTATGCTATAAGTACGCTCGGCAGTCTGATTGGCACTTTTCTGCCCGTCTTGCTGATTATCCCCGGACTTGGAACAATGCGCACCTTTCTGCTGTTCGCTGGCATCCTGTTCGCGATTGCATGGGCAGGTCTGGCCCGCGTTGACCGCCAACTCGCGCTTCGTTACCTTTGGATGCCCCTCCTGACGACCCTGCTGGCGCTGTCTCTTCTCGATGGCCCGCTGCGCCCTCCCGCAGCCCGTGCCAGCCTGCGATATGACCGCGAAAGCGCTTACAATTACATCCAAGTTCAGGAAGACGAAGACGGCTTTCGTTATTTATATCTGAACGAAGGTCAGGGAATCCACAGTCAATGGCATCCGACACAGGTTTTCTACGGGGGCACCTGGGATTTTTTTCTCACCGGTCCCTATTTTAACCAGCCGCCATTTACCGCCGACCAGGTTGGAACGCTACTGGTTATTGGGCTTGCCGCCGGCACCATACCGCGACAATATACTGCGGTCTACGGCGACATCCCCATAGACGGCATCGAGCTAGACCCGGCCATTATCGAAGCTGGCGCTCAATTCTTCGAGATGAACCCAAACACCCTGCCCAATCTGAACGTCTACACCGGCGATGGGCGTTACCTGCTCAACCAGCTTGACCGCCAATACAGCGTCATTGCGATTGACGCCTATCGTCCCCCCTATATCCCCTGGCATCTGACGACAATGGAGTTTTTTGCCGAAACCAAAGAACGCTTGACGGAGGATGGCGTTCTGATGATTAACGTCGGGCGTACCGATACCGACCGCCGTCTGGTGGATGCCTTGGCCAATACCCTGTCCTTCGTCTATCCAAGCATTCATGCCATGGATGTGCCCAACTCCTTCAATACGATTCTGACAGCGACCGTTCAGGCGACCGAACCCGACAACCTGCGCCAAAACATCAGCTACGCGGTTGATGATGTGAATTCGGTCTTGTATGAGATTCTGTCCATCGGAGCAGCCGCCCTGGCGCCGCCAGGCGAGAGCGACATCCTTTTCACTGATGACCGCGCTCCGGTCGAAACGCTGGTGGATTCGATTGTACTCAACTTCCTGTTATCCGGCCGCGCAGAGGAGTTTCGGCTGGCTGATGAATCATAAACCTCTGCTGAAGGCGATTCTCCGATTGTTTTTTGCGCTGGCGGTGCCGCTGCTGCTGACAATCGGCAGCGTTCGTCTGGTAATGACTTACGAATTTCTGCGATTTGAGTATCTGCGCCCGGATTTCCCGACCGATTTTTATGGCTTCACCACCCAGGATCGGCTCACTTATGCGCCTTATGGTATTGACTATCTGTTAAACGGCGAAGGCATTGATTTTCTGGGCGATTTGCGCTTGCCCCGTGACAAGTGCTGG
>DAOUKA010000038.1:0-22451 GCA_034421915.1 Anaerolineae bacterium | reverse complement strand
TGCCGAGCGGGCTGTCCGCCAGCAGGCCCTGTGCCTCGCCGGGCAAGAAATTGGCTTCGCCTATAAATTGCGCGACTTGCATATTGATGGGGCGATTATAGATGGCGTGAGGGGTTGCCACCTGCATCAGCTTGCCCTGAAAGATGACGGCGATTTTGTCGGACAGGCTCAATGCCTCTTGCTGGTCATGCGTGACAAAGATGGCGGTCGTTTCCGTTTCCAACAGAATATGGCGCACATCTTTGCGCACCTGGGAGCGCAGGGCGGTATCCAGGTTGGAGAAGGGTTCGTCAAGCAGCAGAATATCGGGCCTGGGCGCCAAGGCGCGTGCCAAAGCGACGCGCTGCTGCTGACCGCCAGATAGCTCGTGGGGCATGCGGTCGGCAAATTCGGGCAGGCCGATAAGCGCTAACATCCGTTTGACCTGCCGCTCTTTGTCTTTATGACGTCCATGCAAGCCAAAGGCGATGTTTTCAGCCACGTTCACATGGGGGAACAGGGCATAATCCTGAAACACCATGCCGACTTTGCGTTTTTCGGGGGGGATGAAATGATGGTCGTCGGCAACAACCCTGTCGCCGATTTGGATGCGGCCGGCTGTCGGGCGCTCGAAGCCCGCCAGGAGACGCAGGGTTGTCGTTTTGCCACAGCCGCTCGGCCCGAGAAGAGTCAGGAAGTCACCATCCTTGACATTGAGCGTGACCTCTTCGACGGCGCAGAGTTCATCATATCGTTTGGTCAGATTTTCGGTTTGGAGCGAGAATTCCATCGTGTTCACGGAATGGCTGATTGACGATGACTGCCTAGCATAGAACAAAAGCCGCAAGGATAAAGGGGCAAGTTGATGATGCGCTGCCCATCGAGTTTGGCAGCGAGACTGCCGCCTTAGTGTGCTTCGTCCTCGCGCCAGAGGATGATGCCCAGTACGAATGCCGATACGACAATCAGTAAGAGGCCTGGCAGGGCAATAGATGACAGAAATGCCTCATCATAGGCAGACCAGATGCGAGTGGCGAAGGTGCGGAATCCAATCGGGCGCAGAATCAGCGTTGTGGGAAGCTCTTTCATCACATTCAGGAAAACCAGCGCCAGCCCGGCGATGATGCCGCTTCTTGCCAGAGGAATCGTGATGCGGGCGATGGTTTCCCACGAGGACAAGCCAAGACTGCGGGCAGCCTCTTCAAAATGCGGGTTGATTTGGGCGAATGCGCTTTGCGTCGAGCCAATGCTCAATGGCAGGTAGCGAATGGCATAGCCCAATATCAAGAGTGGCAAAGTCTGATACAGGCTGAACATATTCTGTGAGGCAAAAGAGACCAGCGCCAGCGCAATCACGATGCCCGGCAGCACATTGCCCGTATATGCCAGATTAACCAGCCAGCGATTGAGCCTAGTTGATGAACGGATGGCCAGCAGCGCCAGGGGGAATGCAGCCAGCGTTACCACGATAGCCGAAACCGCGCTGACACCGACCGTATTTTGCATGAGTTCAGACATCGGAACAATCACCGGATTGGTCAGATGACGTCCAACCAGCCAAGTGAACAGCACCAGCAAAGGAATGATGATGCCGATGAAGATGACCGTGCCGCAAAACAGCATCGCCGGATATTTCCATTTGCCCAACTTTATCGGCTGAAGGGGACGCGCGGCGCCGATGCCGATGCGATAATGCCGGCCGCGATGTTGAATCAGAGATTGCAGCAGCAGCAGAACGAGTGTGATGCCGATGAGTACCAGCGTAAGCACCGATGCTTTATCTATACGGAACGATTCGGTCTGTATGAAAATCGCGCGGGTGAAGGTGTTAAAGTGCATCACAGCGACCGCGCCAAAATCGCTGAGCACATAAAGGGCAGCCAGCAGCATCCCAGTCGAAAGCGCCGGACGCAGCTGGGGCAGGGTAATTTTCCAAAACACCTGAAAACGATTGAGTCCCAGGCTGTGTCCAGCCTCTTCAAGTGATTGGTCGCTGTGCAAGAGCGCCGCTTGCACGGGCAGGACAATGTAAGGAAAGGTGACGATGGTCAGCGTCAGGGCTGCGCCGAAAAACCCTTTGATATTCGGCAGTCGGTCGACGCCCAGAGGTTCGAGCAGGCTTTGCAGGATGCCCTTGGGACCGAAGGCATCGGTAAAGGTCACAGCCGTCAGATAAGACGGGATGACCATGGCCAGCAATCCCAGCACAAGCCACAAGCGGCGCCAGGGCAAGTCGCTGCGGCTTGTCAGCCAGGCGTAAGGCAGGGCAATCAGCGAGGCAAAGAAAGTCACCGCGGCTATCAGGCTGAGGCTGTTGCCGATAATCTTCAGGGTACGCGCCTGGAGCAAATAGTCGATGCCTTCTTGACCCGCGCCAAACCCGCGAATGATAAGAAAGACCAAGGGCATCAGCACCACCGAAACGACTGCGATGCTGGCGGCTTGCGCCAGATGCCGACTGCCGAGATGAAATCGTGACAAGCTGTGATGCTGGCGATGCTTGAGTTGCGGTGGGATGATGCTGGACAGCTGCATAAAAATCCTTGCTGATGTGGAGGTTGGACGAGGCAGAACCCCGTCCGTATGGCGATGTTGACGGCGCGGTTTAGTCCAAAGCGCCGCTGTTTTCGATCATTTCGAGCGTGGCTTGCAAATCATCCAAATCCGACAGGTCAATTTCGGGCGCTTCAATGTCTGCCAAGGCGGGCAGCTCGACCGAAAGTTCAACGGATGCGACCAAGGGATACTCATAGGTTTGGGCGGCGAAGTATTCTTGGGCGCTGTCGCTCAGCATATATTCGACCAGCGCCAGCGCCAGATCGGTCTGGTCAGTGGTTGCCAATATGGCCGCGCCGGCAACATTGATGAGCGAACCTGGATCCCCGCCCGGGAAAAAGTGCAGTCTGGCGGTGATGTCGGGGTCTTCTGCCAGAAAACGGAACAGGTAGTAATGATTGACCAGTCCGACAACGATTTCGCCATCAATGACAGCCTGCACGATGGGGGTATTTTTGGGATAGGCCTGAACATCATTGGCAATCATATCTGCCAGCCAAGCTGCCACAGCTTCATCGTCCAGCAAAACGCGCATGGCGGTGACATTGGCGACAAAGGATGCGTTGGTCGGCGCCCAGCCGACAATGCCAGTCCAGTCCCCGCCAGTTAAATCAAGAATGGAATCCGGCGGTTCAAGACCGCTTTCCTCAAGCGATTCCGGGCTATAAACCAGCACCCGCGCCCGACCGCTCAAGCCGACCCAAAGCCCGTCAGGAGAGACAAAGGCGGGGTCAATTACCTGCGCCAAAATCTCTTCGGGCAATGCCATCAGCATATCGGCCGCCGCGAGCGCACCCAATGCGCCGCTATCTTGGGCGATGAAAACATCGGCGGGGCTGTTTGCCCCCTCTGTGAGAATTTGATTGGCAACCGCGTTGGTGCCGCCGTACAAGACCTCGACAGCTATGCCGGTGTCTTCAACAAATTGGTCGATGAGAGGCCCTATCAGGCTCTCGTTGCGACCTGAGTAAATGGTGAGAACCTCGCCTTCCTGTGCCATCACCGGCACACCCAGAATACCGACAAAGACGGCCATCAGGGCAGTCATAAGGATAAGATGTTTTGTTGCCATGTGGCAATCTCCTTGTGTTTATGGTGAATCCCGTATAGGATTCACCTAGATAAAAGTGTGGTCAATCGGCTGTGAATTAGCGTCCAGACTATTCTGATGCCCATTGACCCTCTCCTTTTTACCAGAGCTTTGGTTTGCCTGTCCACGCTTGTGGTAAATTTCACTTTTCCACAGTCATAAATCGAGATTTGCCCCTGTGTGAGCATGCGAGTTAATCGGCACGGGTAGCAAAGTTTCGTCTGGTTAATTTTGGCGGGCTGTGGTTTCGGTGACAGGGGTTCAAGACCGCTTGCTTGCAGGCTGATACTGGACATTCACTGCTTTTCGCAATAAAGTTGGGAATATGGCACAGCCTTTCTCATGTTTCGGAGTATAAAATATGTCCAACTGGTGGGGATCGCGTAAAAATGTCTCATCGCGCCTTGTTTGGGAAGTTGAGGCGATGAAAGCCACATTTGGCAATACCTTTAAGTTGGTTGTTCCGCCCTTTGGCGGTTTGCTGTACTGGCAGGGCAAGGTTGAGATTAACATGAGCATTCTTGATTCTCCTTACCACAGCCTGAAAATCGTCTATCCAAAAGAATATCCCAACCGTCCAGCCGAGGCATATTGCATCAAGCCGCGCATCTACAGCGAGAAGCATCAGTATGAAGACGGGCAGCTTTGCCTGTTTAATCCCAAAGATGGCGAGCAGTATGGCTGGAATCCATCCAAATCGACGGCTGTAACCGTTGGGGGTTGGGCGATTCAATGGCTGTATGCCTATTATACCTGGCGCACGACGGGGAAATGGCCGGGCATCGAAGAACGGATTAAAGCCAGCACCCCCTTGCCACGGCGGCGGAGACGATAGTCATGCGGATGCGGGATGAGCCGGAATTTGTGAAGCTGATACAGCTTGAGTTTGAGTTTGTGCGAAAGCGCTTGCGGGGGATGGCGATGATTTCACGTGGAATAGTACCCAATCTTGTTTTATCAAGGCGGGCGGTTGCCAAGATGCTGTCGGCAGCCAGCCAGTACATCGCTGATGAAACCGGCGAAGCCATGCTGGGTTTTATCATTGAAGATGATACGCCTGAAGGATTGCCGACCATCTATGTGCTGGATACCATTTCGCCCGATGAAACCGCCGTGCGCCGCTCGCATACTTTCCAGCAGGGGGATGGCCTGCAAGACGAAATCATCTTGTGGCTGCAGGAAAACTGGCGTGTTCATCGGGAGAAGTATCGGGGTACGGCGGATCTGTCAGAGCCATTTGATGTCCCTTTGCGCTATCTGGGGGACTGGCATAAACAGCCGGGCTCCATGATACAGCCGAGCCATGGCGACTTGATGACGGCCTTGTCCTGGCTGGATGATGATGAGCTTGGGTATCTCCTGGTGCCGATTGTCACAGTGGGTCATGCCCAAATCCTTGGCGAGTCATCCAATCTGGCAGTCAATTACATCCTGGAGCCGATGGGGGATGGGACCGATATGCGCGTCGACTGGTGGTACATCCACCGCGATGTGCGCGTGTTTCAGCCGGTGCATCCCCAAGTGGTCGCAGAAGACGAACTGCCTGAAATGATGAAATATAGCTGGCATGTTGTCTTGGCGGACAGGCTGACAAACGAGATTCTAGCAATGGAGGATGACGGTTTGCTGGTGAAAGGACCCGTCCTCTATGAATGCGATGGGGAAGTGCCATTGGAGTATTGCTTCATCACTATCCGCCAGGGATCCAGCTTCTTTCTCTTGCTTGTCACCCAGCATGATTACCCCGCCTCGGCCCCGACTGCGTACCGGGCGCCATTTACGAGTGGAGAGGACTTGATGGATCCAGTGGCGGCTTTCGATAAACTCTGGCAGTTGGCTGCGCCGGTGGATGACCCTGAAGGCTGGGAATGGTCAAGCGATAAATATCTGATTGATTATGTCATTGCTATTGAGGTGGATATGGGGTTGCGCCAGCCGCCCAAAGTGATAGTCCCGATAGTGGCAGATGAAGACGATGATGCGATTGACGATGCCCGCAACGAAGTGAGCGCCGACAGCGTATTGGAAGCAGATGGTTTGGAAGAAGCGAGACACAGGCTGGCGGGCAGCCCAGTCGCAAATCCCGAGGACACAAAGGGAGAGGCAAGCTGATATGAGCAAGTTGTGGGAACGTGTGGAGCGGCTGATTGGCTCCAAAAATCTGGACAAGCTGGCGGAAAGAAAGGTGGGCATTGTGGGCTTGGGTTCGGGCGGTGGATTTGTTGCTTTGAGCCTGGCAATGAGTGGCGTACAGCATTTTGTGCTGATTGATGATGACGAACTGGAAAGTGGCAATGTGACCCGACATGTTGCCGATTTGCGTTATATGGGACAGAACAAAGCCGCTGCGGTTGCTGATTTGATGATGAACCGCAACCCGGATGTCGATATCGACCTGCGTCAGGGCATGATTGAAGACCACTGGGACAGCTTGGATGATGTCGATATTCTGGTTGTGGCGGTTGATAATGAGCAGGTCAAATATGCCATCAATGAGAAATGCCTGGAAAAAGGTCTGAGCGCGTCTTATGCCGGTGTTTATGAGCGGGGCGAGGGGGGCGACCACGTTATCATCAAGCCCTACGATGGGCCCTGTTATGCCTGCTGGTCGGAGGCCACCCGCGAAGGCGTCAAGGTTTCGATGAACCCCGTGGGTGATTTGGATTATGGGATGATTGGTGAAACTGGAACGCTGGATGCTGAACCGGGGCTGTGGGCCAATGTCACCAAAGTGGCCGGCATTCAGACTGACCTGATTATCAACGAATTGCTGCAGGGGACGGCTGCCCACGATGAAATGCCTGCCAATACGATTATTGTCACCAATAGCTATATCGACATTATCGAAGGACAGGAAAGCGTCCCCCATACCGGCATCTGGATTGAGATTGAACGTGATTCGGCATGTTTGGTTTGTGGTGGGGGCTTGAAACAGGGTGTCAGTCATTTGACGCGAAAAGATGAAGGCGGCATTTCGCTCGATGACCTGGCGGCCTCGGAATTGATGACGGATATTGTCTTTGAAGAGGACGATGCGGAAGATTAGGCGGAGTCGATTTCGCTTTGCCATTGGCGCAGGGCATCATGGAGCGCTTGACGAAATATCAGGCGCTTTTTGGATTGATAGCCTTCCTGAAAGAGAATCCTGTCCTTTTCGTCGGGTGGCATTCCCTTGTCGCTGTAGTAGAGCTTGAAGCCCCGCTGGATAGCGGTATGGTAACTTTCGGGATTGTAAATGGCGGACTGATAGGGAAGCTGACGGATTCCGATGGTCAGCGTGAGGTTGGCGTTGATGTAATGCGTCCAGATCCCCAGCAGGTTCAGCTTTCGATAGCCGTAATACCCTTTTGAATGATACCAAATGACAGCAGCCGACCAAGCCGCCCCTCGGATTGATTTGGGCCCATAGCAGACAATATCGCCATAAGCCCTTTGAGTTAAGCTGGCAAGGGCATCCCAGGCATTCATCAGGTCAAGGATACAGTCTTGGGGCGTGGCTGCTTGGTTTTCTGGCTGGCGGTTTCCAAATGGCTTGCGCCGCGCAATCTGTTTGAGGATATCCTCGTAGCGCTTTTGGTTTTCATCTGCGGACATCGTTCAGGCTCGAAGGAACTGCTTAAGGGCTGCCGCGAACTGTTCTGCCTGTTCCATGTTGGGCAGGTGCGCCGCGTTGGGGATGAGCGCTTTGGTGGCATTGGGCAGATGTGCAAGCATATAATCGGCGGCGAGTTGCAGGTAGGGCAGGTCGTTTTCACCGATGACCACCAAAACCGGCATCTCAAGTTCGCCCAGCCGCTCGGCGGCCGGTTTGTCGAATGTCTTGCGGACATGGCTGCCAATGCCTTTCAGTTCGTGCTCCGCGACCAAACGCGCCATCTCCCAGGCCAGCTGACGGCTTGTCGGATCAACATCATCGGCGGCACGCCCGAAACCATCGAACCAGATTTTCATGTCGATCTCGGCAACAAGCTCAATATCCCCCGCGGCAAATGCCTGTTCGGATTGGGCGAAGAGTTCGTCCGGTCCCTCGGCTTCGATTTCCAGCCCGGCAGGTGCGCCGCCAACCAGGATGAGCGCCAGCACGTTCTGCGGATGAGTCAGGGCATAGTCGATTGCCAGACCGGCGCCTATCGAACATCCCATCAGGATGAGCGGGGCATCAATCTCAAGCGCGGCGAGCAGGGCGCTCAGGTCATCTTGAAGATTGAATTCGCCTTCGACTGGCGGGCTTTTGCCATAACCGCGCATATCAAAGCGCAGGACACGATGGCTCTTGGCAAAGGTTTCAAATTCATTGTTCCACATGCGGCAATCGGCGATGCCAGCGTGAAGCATAATCAAGGGCGTACCACTGCCAGCCTGTTCATAATAGAGCCGCGCCTGGTTGACTTCGGCATAACCGGATTGGATGGCGGGCATAGGGGCTCCGTTTTTATGATTTGCTGAATTGACTGCCAATCGCCGTCCATATTTTGCGATTGAAAAGCGTGTCGGCATTCTCGATAATACGTTGATGCAGATGATGAATGACCTCAAGGGGGTCATTTTCGCCAGCCCAGTTGTCCCGCAAAATTTGCGGGTCGATATTTTTGATGTTGGCGAACCAGAAAAGCGTCAATGCCAGCACGCCAGCATCATCAGTCAGGCCGATAACCCCTGTCAATCCTTCGGGAATGAAATCAAAGGGATTGATGACATAGGCGGCGGCAAGTGCCAGCCGAGCTTTGAGCAGGACGGGCACCCGTTTGTCATGGATAAGCCTGGTGAGCAGAACGAACAAATCCGGCACGAACAGCACAACCCCCGCTATGTTTGAGTTGCCCTTGCGCTGCACCCAACTATGCACCCGACCACGCCATTTGTGATACCAGCTGTCGGGTGGCAATCCCTTGTTATCAGTCATGGCAGATTCCTTTGGCTTTTATAGAGTCTACGTTACTGCCTCATGGAAAGTTTCACCCGTTTAATCCGCCGTGACCTTCGCCAGTTCAATCCCCTCGCGCAGGACTTTTTCGTAGGACATATAAGTCCGATAGATGCTCATGCCGACCCGTTCGTAAAGAGCGACGGCATTGGTGAGGCTCTCGCCGTCGACGCCCAGGCCGACTGTCTTTTGACCGCGATGCCAGTATGCAGCAAAGGCATGAACCAGCATGGCCTGCGCCAGCCCGCGCCGCCGATGCGAAGGGCAGACCCCCAGCAGTTCAATGAGACCGACATTCGGATAGCGGTAATCTTCTTTCAGTCCAACGAGATAACCGACAATCGCGCCTGTGCTCTCATCCACTGCCAGCAGGGTCAGGTTCGGGTCGAATTGCTGGTCTTCGCTGAACCAGTGACGGAATGCTTTCAGGTCGTCTTCAAGAGGTTCTTCAATGTAACCGAAATGGTCGCAGAATGAATCCCGAAACGCCAGCACAAATGCTTCCAAATCGTCTTCGGGACGATAATTCCGAATCGAGATGCCGGATGGCAGGGCGGGTGCGATGGGCTGCTGCGCCATCTCAATCCGCATCTCATAACTAACGCGCTTGGGTACGTAACCGGCCTGCCTGAGCGCGTTTTCCTTGCAGGCGTCGCCCTCAACAATGCCAGAGAGCAGGCTGAAGCGGGCTTCGGCTGGACAAAGACCCATAATCTCGTTTCCTTTGGCATCTGCCCATTGCAATAATTGCGTGCCAAAGTCCGCATCAAGATAATCGGGATGGACGCCCCAACTCACCCAGGGATGAACGGGCGTCGCCGCGCTGTCCCAGATGAGGGCATAGGCAGCCAGAGCGCCATCGCCCTTGAAGATGCCTCTGGAGGAGCGGCTAATATCATAATTGGGTTCTTGCCACTCCAGCAAAATGTCCGCGGGCTGGAACTGTCCGCCAGTGCCGATATGCGCCGCGATGGCGGTCGCTGTCCGCGCATATTCGTGAACATCAGCGAGTGTGAGCGGGCGGGTGATAAAGTCTGAACAGGTCATCTTGATTGCAGCCTTTTGGTTGTTTATCGTTTTTGCCGATGTTTAATAGCTCTTTTCAGGTTAATAAAGGTCATTATAGTGCCTGTCTCCAGGATGTCAAGCTCGGGTGGAGCAGGTTGCGAGAGAATTATAGAAATGAAAAGTCTTGCTTAACAGGGTCTTGGTTTTACGGTATGATTAGCGTGTTTTGACGGGATTTCCTGGAGCGACACATGAACATGACAACAAAAAGCCTTACCTTCATCATCGGCATCATCATGTCAATTGCGATGGTCGGGAGTTTGATTCTGCCATTATTATCAGGGCAGGCGACGGTGCAGTCCGAGGCGCCCCAGCCAACCGCCATCCCCGAGCCGACTTTTCCGCCGCCGCCCGATGTATCCGGAATTGATTTTGATGACCTTTATTTGCATCCCTCCGGGTTATTTACCCTTGGTGTTCCGACAGGTTGGCTTCCGGCTGTTGGACATTCAACGGCTGACGAAGTTCGGGTTGGTTTGAATAACAGCGATGTGCTTAGCGTTGTTGAAGCGCGGATTATCCAAAATCCTGAAAACATTGCCGCTGCAAGCGACTTGAGCGCCTTCTTTAGCGAAGCCTGGCTGCGGCAAAGCTGGCGCGATTATTACAGTTGGGATGAAACCCAGCGCAAAATTACGGATGAGGGTCGGGTCGTCATTGATTTTAATCTGGCGCGGTCGCGCATTCGCTATATTGCCCGTCAGGAATCCTGGGTCGAAGATGGCGATATTTACAGCGTTCGCGTAGTTACCCCCGAAAATGCCCCGCAAGAACTCAAGTTTCTGCTTGAGGGGGTCATCAACAGCGTCGAACGGCTGGAGGCTTATGCCGAATCGCCCTTTGAATGGAACGGGTATTTTGACAATATGGACAAGCACATGATTCGCTATCCCAAAAATTGGGAGTTCACGGATGGCGGCTGGGGCTTGCCGGCGACGATTGTTGGTGATGATGTAACCTTGGTGGTGGAAACTGTGGATGTGGCTTTGGCGAGCGAAAGTGACACGATTGACTGGATTGAGAATTGGCGCAGTGGCGTCGAAGCGCTGACTGTTGAAGCGGTGGAAGTTGAGGGGGCATCCGGCTATGAGGTATCGTATCGCCTGTCAACTGTGGATGGCGCCCCGCAGAGTGGCTTGGCGCTGCTGCTGCATGGGTCGGACAATCGGCTTCATGTCGCCAATGCACGCATCCATGAGACCGATATCGACCTGCAATCGGCTGCGGCGGAAGAGTTCCCCCTGATTGCAGTTTTGGATTCGTTCCGACTGCTGCCAGAACTGGAGATAACAGTACAGGACTGAGTTGGCATGCGTGATGTTTTGCCTGATGTTTTGGCTGCGGGACTGGCTGTCGTCTTTTGCGGCACGGCTGCCAGCGCGGTGTCAGCGGAGGTCGGCGCGTATTATGCCAATCCGGGCAACGCATTTTGGCGCAGCCTGTTTGCGATTGGCATGACCCCGCGCCTGTTTGCGCCGACTGATTTTCGCAAGCTGCTGGATCTGAAAATTGGATTGACTGACCTGGCCAAATTTGCTGTGGGCAATGACAGTGACCTGGCAAGCCGTGACTTTGACCGCGCAGGTCTGGATGAAAAAATTGAAATCCACCAGCCGCAGATTCTGGCGTTCACCAGCAAGCGAGCCTGGCGCGTCTGGAATAATCTGCCCTCAAGCCGGCCGGTGTCTTACGGCTGGCAGGATGAATCTATCCATTGGACCCGTTGCTATGTCTTGCCATCGCCATCAGGCGCAGCCCGCGGCTATTGGCAGCTTTCGCCCTGGCAAGTGTTGGGGGAAGTTTATCAGGCGCGGATGCTCTTGGATGATGCCCGCGATTCAGGAATCGATTGACCCGCCGCCATCGACGACCAGCACTTGGCCGGTCATAAAACTGGCGGCATCCGAACACAGGAACAGCGCCACCTTGGCGATATCTTCCGGTTCGCCTGCCCGATTGAGCAGGATTTGTTCGGGCTTGACCGCCGGCATATCGGCTTCGCGGATGTTGCCGGCAGCGATGGCATTCACCAGGATATTCTTGGGAGCCAGTTCACGGGCGGCTTGTCGGGTCATGCCGATGATGCTGGTTTTGCCAGCCACGTAGCCGATGCCTGCCGAAATGGCGCCAGGATAACCGGCTGTCGATACCAGGTTGATAATCCGCCCGCCGTCTTCGTCTGCCATGACCCGCCCGACCAGTTGCAGGCAAAAGAAAGTGCCAGTGGTGTTGACTTCAATCTGCCGCCGCCAGTCCCATTCGTCAATCTTGAGCATGGCTTCGGCTTTGAATATGCCGACGGCATTGACCAGAATGTGGATTTTGCCAAAGGCGTCGCGGGTCTGTTCAATCATGTTGGCAGTCTGGAATCGGTTGGAAATGTCAGCATGCAGGGGTATCGCCCGACCGCCAGCAGCCTGAATTTCTTGAGCGAGGCTTTCGGCGCGTTCAATGTTGAGGTCGTTGACGGCGAGCGCCGCGCCGTGATGCGCCAGCGCCAGCGCGATAGCGCGTCCGATGCCGGCACCAGCGCCCGTGACCAGCGCATGACAGCCATTTAGATTGACATTGAAGCTGGACACAGGTCGCTTAACCAATCCTGGATGATGGTTGCTGCTTCGGTATGGAACTGTCGGCTGCAAGCGCAGGGCGAATCGATCTTATTGCCATATCGACTCCGCTGCTTAGGTTTCAAGATAATCATAGCCATCAACAGAAAAAGTGAAATGAGAACCATCCTAAGTTCGAGCCTAAAGCAGATTTTATTGATTGACCTCTATTATGGCGTAAGTTTTAGTTTTGCCAAGCGATTTTCGCAAGATTTTATGCAGACCGCGCTGTCTTTTTGTGCGAGCCCCTGTCATGCTTGACGAAATAGAACATTCGTGTCAGACTCATCATCATCGGCAACGGGAGGTTGAGATGCCAATCGAATTTAACAAACTGATGGAGCAGGTTGTCAAGATGGGGAAGATGATCGAAAAACTGGATTTCGATTTGCATGACCGCCTGGCGCTGGCGACCCGCATTTTTGAATCCTGCAACGATTTGGATGCGGTTCACGAGCGCATTCGCTGGGTGCGGCAGCCAGGAATCAGCCGTTATCGCGGGGCGGCACCGCTTGCATCCGAGGATGCGGAAGAGGTGAATCGGATTGTCTCCTCGCCGCCGACGCCGCCCGCGGCGACGATTCTAGCAGTTGACGGCTCACAGATTTATCCCAACGAGCAGGCGCTCTTGCATTATTATCTGCTGAACATCGGCATGTATGTTTATCGTCACGGGACTGACCGAAAGCCGCAGGCAATGAGCCAGCCTGATTTGGTTTATCACGAAAAGTATGTGCATGACGCGGATGGCGCGGTGGTGCGCAAAGGCGTGGTTGATGACCGTCGCACCCTGGCTGAATTGCAAGCGCTGGCGGATGAAGCCTGGCGGCAAAGGCGACAGGACGCCCCCGGCCCCTTAATCGCGTTTTATGACAATCGCCTGATGTATTTGCCGAGTGACAAGGGCTATCGTGGCGAAAACCCCTTGAGGGACTACATCGGGGCGATGGTTCAGCTGCATGATGCCGGGGCTTCCCTGCTTGGCTATGTCGATAATCCCTATCGCAGCAGACGTTTTATGCAGCTGCTGTTTTTGATGACGCTGGCAACCGAGGATGAGCTCAAGGCTCGTCAGCGCGAGTTGGTGCGGACGGGGCCGCTGGAGGGCTTGTATGACCAGCAGTTTTTCGCTTATGTCCTGAAGCCAGGCGAACGGTCGGCGATTATGGTGCAGAATTCGCCACAAAACCAGGTTTTCAAAGCGCGTGGCGAGAATTATGAGATTGCATTCTTTTATCTCAAGGTCAGCAGTCAGCAGTCGGCGCAGAACCAGGCCGTATCTCGTGTGGTTCGGGTGGATGTGCCAGTGTGGGTGGCGCGAGAGCAAGAGCGGGTGGATGCCGTCCACGCCATGATTTTGGCGCAGTGTCAGCTGCAAGGTCGCAATCCCTATCCTTATGCCCTGACGCGGGCGGATGAATTGGCATACGTCTCGCCAAAGGACAAAGATATGCTCGACCAACTGGTGCGCCACGAAACCCTAAAGGTCAAGCAGCTTTTTCTTAGCCCCGATGCGATGACGGGCAAGGTGCGTGGCAAAGAACTTGCCCGCGGCGAAAAACGGGTTCACGAGATGTAAGTCCCTGATTGGCTTAAAAGGGGATGTCATCGACAGTGCCGGGCAGCTCGGGGTAATTTGAAGCGCGGTCATCGCGGCGCTGGCTGCTTTGCTGACCGCCGCCACCGTCCTGATAGCCTTCGCCATCCCCACGACCGCTAAGAAAGCGAACATCGCGTGCCGTCAATTCAAGTGAGGCGGCGGCTTCGCCATTGTTATTGATATAGCCACGCGCCGTCACATTGCCAATCACCATGACCTTTCGTCCTTTTGACAAGTAAGTGTTGCAGCTTTCCGCCTGCCCCCCCCATACGGCAACGCGATACCAGGTTGTTCTTTCGCGCCACTCATCCGTTTGACGGTCGCGCCAGCGTTCGCTCACCGCCACGCTGAAATTGCAGACCGCGCGTCCACTCTGCATATATTTGAGTTCAGGGTCGCCACCGAGGTTGCCTACAACGATTGTTTGATGCCAAGTCATTTTTTACTCCCCTAACGATTATTTCATGCTGTCGAGTTTCTGCTGCAAAATTTGGCGGACGATTCTTGGGTCGCCCTTGCCACGCATTTCGCCCATGATTTTGCCGAACAGGGCATTCATCACTTTGTTATTGCCAGCGAGCAGCCTTTGTACCATAGTATCATTTTCGACGATAACTTTGTCAACTTTTGCGCCAATGACCGCCGGATCCGAGATTTGCGCCAGTCCTTTTTCCTCGACGATGGTCTCTGCTGCGCGTCCGCCTGACCACATCTCGGTCAATACCTTTTTGCGGGCGGTATTCTGGTTAATGATGCCTTTTTCGACCAAGGCCAGCAGACCAGCGAAATGGGTGGCAGAAACGGGAATCGCGTCAATGGCTTCGCGTTCAATCTCATGTTCTTTCATCAGCCGAAACAAGTCGGTTGTAATCCAGTTGGATGCCAGTTTCGGGTCAATCCCCTTGGCCGTAATCGCCTCAAAGTATTGGGCGACAGCCCGCTCGGCAGTGAGAACGCCGGCATCATAGGCGCTTAAACCCAGTTCGTCCATAAAGCGCTGCCGCAACTCATCGGGCAGGGCGGGCAGTTCTGCCGCAATCTCGGCCACCCAAGCCGCGCTGACCTCGACAATCGGCAAGTCCGGTTCGGGAAAGTAGCGATATTCGTCGGCGCGTTCTTTATAGCGCTGAACGGTGATTTTCTGCTGCGTTTCGTCCCAGCCGAGGGTTGCCGGTTTGACCGTGCCGTCCTTTTGATAAATCCTGATTTGCCGCCTGACCTCATAATCAATCGCCTTGACCATATTGCGGATGCTGTTCAGATTCTTGATTTCGGTGCGTTCGCGCAGGTCGGCGTCGCTGGGGCGCATCACGCTGACATTGGCCTCAAAACGTAAAATTCCCTTGGACATATCGCCATGGTTGACGCCCAGATAACGCAGGATGGAACGGAGCTTGCGGGCATAGGCTTCGGCTTCGGCTGCGCTGGCGATGTCGGGTTCGGATACGATTTCGAGCAGGGGCACGCCCGCGCGATTGTAATCGATCAGGCTGCCAGCCATCGTATGCGTCAGCTTGCCGGTGTCCTCTTCCATGTGGACGCGGCGGACACGGATTTTCTTGCGGCTGCCATCTTCAAGCTCGATATGAATGTGACCATTCACCGCCAGGGGGCGGTCATACTGACTAATTTGGTATCCCTTGGGCAAATCGGGATAAAAATAATTTTTGCGGGCAAACTGGTTGACCGGCGGGATGTCGCAGTTGAGCGCCAGCCCGACCATAATGCCGTATTCCATCGCCTGCCTGTTGATGACCGGCAGCGTGCCGGGCATACCCAGCGAAAGCGGGTCAACCGCCGCATTGGGGTGCGCCTCAACGCTGTCAACCACCGGGCAAGCGCTGAACATCTTGCTTTCGGTCTCCATCTCGGCATGGACTTCCAAGCCAATCACTATTTTCCATTCGCTCATCTGCATCCCTAACTGTGAGAGTGGCGAAAAACGTGGTTATGGCAAGGTATTGCGGTTTCACATATCCACAAAATCAGACACTCCCCTATACCGATTAAGGCGCCACGTATTCATACGCTCCAATATCACAGGCAGCCCCTTGCGGTCTGGCTGTGCCTATCTGGTCCGTCTCCGAACAGTAGGCATCATCCGCCGCATCAATAGCGCGGCTGCCTGCCAGAAGCGGATAATACGAAGGTGAGCCATCCGTCGGCACAACCAGCTTGCCCAGCCCGGGATCCCCTTGGAGGGGCGGCGAACAAGAGCCATCCTCAATAAGATTGTTGATATTCTGTTTCAGCTTGCCCTCAGAGTAACACAAGCCTCTGCTGCTGCCAGCAATGATGCTATTGATAATGCTTAGCTCTCCTCTGTCCTCCCAGTTATAGATCGCGCCACCATCCCCATAAGCCGAGTTATTGCTGAAAGTGCTGTTGCTAACGCTCACCTCCCCCTCGTTGAGGATCGCGCCACCAGGACCATCAGCCGAGTTGTCAATGAAACTGCTGTTGCCGATGACTAGCTCTCCTGCCGCGTTGAGGATCGCGCCACCAAAAAATAAAGCCGAGTTGTCAATGAAACTGCTACCACTGA
Source organism: Anaerolineae bacterium (assembly GCA_034421915.1). Lineage (GTDB taxonomy): Bacteria > Chloroflexota > Anaerolineae > Aggregatilineales > Phototrophicaceae > UBA6055. The sequence continues at coordinate 6,080 of DAOUKA010000038.1, read as the reverse complement.
TGACTAGCTCGCCGAAGCCGTTGAGGATCGCGCCACCACCAGCAGCTGAGTTGTCAATGAAACTGCTGCCGCTGATGACTAGCTCCCCCCAGTTGTAGATCGTGCCACCAACCACATCAGCCGAGTTGTCGCTAAAGGTGCTGCTGCTGATGCTCACCTCTCCACCCCAGCTGTTGAAGATCGCACCACCCTCATCTTCAGCCGAGTTGTCAATGAAACTGCTCTCGCTGATGCTTAGCTCGCCATCCTCCCCGTTAAAGATCGCACCACCATTCAAAGCCGAGTTATCGCTGAAACTGCTCTCGCTGATGCTCAGCTTGCCGTCCTCCCCATTGTAGATCGCGCCACCAAAATCATTTTCACCGCTGCCCCTGATCATCACCAAATCATGGATGGTCAGTCTGCCGTCATCGTTGTAAAAAATGCGATAGCGGTTGTCACCGCTAATCGTATAACCCTCGCCCTCGATGGTAATCTCGGAGGTGATCTTGGGAAGTTCTCCATCAAGCGTAATGTCACGGCTCAGGGTAATCGTGTCCGCGCCCTTGCCGGCCGGGCAGCCGCCTTCCGCTCGGTCGCTGTTGGCGGCCAGGATGGCATCCGCCAGGCCGCAGCGCGAATTCAGGGTGATTTCTGCCGCATAAACCGGCGGCAGCAACAATAAACCGAACAGGATGGACATCAGCCCGCGGAAAAGAGTCAATTTTTTCATGGCAAGCCTCTTATGGTCAATGGATACAGAAACATATTAACGCGGCGCCCTCTGGATGACAAGTTTTCTGGCAGTGGCGAAAAACGCGGTTATGGCAAGGTATTGCGGTTTCACATATCCACAAAATCAGACACTCTCCTAACTGTAACGCAAAGACTCGCGTCTGCAAAGTGTGCTATAGTAGCTGTAGTGAATTGTCAGAGACAGGAGTTCGCGATGTCGGCATTGCCTACTCATCTTCGTTGGAAGGCTGATCACTATCTGGCTTGGGAAAACGAACAGCCGACCAAGCACGAATTGATTGATAATTATGTCGTGGCGATGACTGGCGCCAGTCGGGCGCATAATATCCTTGCTGTTACCATTTCGGCCTTGCTGTATTTTCACCTCCGCGAAAGACCATGCGAGGTTTATGTGGGTGATATGCGCGTGCAAGTGGACGCGGAGTCAACTTATACCTATCCTGATGTGGTAGTGGTCTGTGGCGAGCCGAGATTCCGTGATGATGTCAAGCCGGATACCCTGGAAAGTCCGACCCTGATTTTCGAAGTTCTGTCGCCTTCAACCGAGATCGTTGACCGCAACAGAAAGTTTGAGCAGTATCTTCAGTTGCCCTCGCTTGAGGGTTATTTTTTGGTGTCTCAAGACAAGCCCAGAATCGAATCCTATACCCGACAGACAAATGGCTGGCTCTATCAAGACCGCGCTGGTTTGGATGCCAGTCTGATTATTGATGCCATTGATTGTACATTGCCCTTCAAGGACATCTATAACAAGGTTCAGTTTGAATCGCCACAGCCCTGAAATGCCCCTTCAGACTGCGAGAAGGGGTTCGCGCTGGCGCGGCAGACAGTTGTGATTGACCATAAATCGTTCCAGCCGTTCAAGCGCTTCGCAGATATTGTCTTCGCTGGTGGCATAACTCGCGCGGACGAAGCCGCGCCCACTGAGGCCAAAGGCGCTGCCAGGGATGAGCGCCACCCGCCCTTCGTGAAGCAGCTGCTCACAAAATGTCTCATCATCCATACCGGTTAGCTGGATATTGGGAAAGGCATAAAACGCGCCGCGCGGCTCAAAGCAGGTTAATCCCAGTCGATTGAAGCCCTCAACAATCAACCTCCGCCGTCGGTCGTAATGCTGTCGCATCTGCTTCACATCCTCTGCGCCATGCTGAATGGCTTCCAGCGCCGCCACCTGCCCGACTGTGGGCGCGGACATAATCAAATACTGATGGACTTTGTACATGGCTTCGGTCAGTGGCGCTGCTGCTGTGGCATAACCGATGCGCCAGCCGGTCATGGCGTAGGATTTGCTCATGCCGCTCAAAACAATCGTGCGTTCAAACATATTCGGCAGGGTGGCGAAGTTGATGTGGTCGATGCCATACACGAGGTTTTCGTAGATTTCGTCCGATACCACCACCAGGTCGTACTTTTCGGCTATGTGGGCGACTTGCCCCATGTGTTCCGCGGTTAAGACGGCGCCAGTCGGATTGTTGGGGTAATTGATTAAAATGGCTTTGGTTCGTGCTGTGATTCTGGATTCGAGTTCGCCGCCGGTCACTTGAAAGTCGTTGGCTGCCGCTGTCGATACCATAATGGGGACACCGCCCGCCATTTCGACGATGGCGGCATTGGCGACGAAGCAGGGGGCCACGACCAGAACTTCATCGCCAGGGTCAAGAATCGCTTTCATCGCTAAGAACAATGCCTCGCTGACACCCACGGTGACCAGCACTTCGCTGTCTGGCGAGTAGTCAAGCTGGTAACGGTTTTTGATATGCGCCGCAATCGCCGCTCGCAATTCGTAAATCCCGGCGTTGGAAGTATATCCTGTTTGGCCGACGCGAAGGCTCTGGACGCCGGCTTCGATAATATGCTGCGGGGTTACGAAATCAGGTTCACCGATGCCGAGTTTCACGACATCATCCATAGTTGCTGCGATGTCAAAATAAAGGCGGATGCCGGAAGGACGCAGGCTTTGCACACTCCTGGACAAAAAACGGCTCATCAAAGCATTCTCCTCAGATAAAAACAAGCTCCTTATTTGTATCACGAGTGGCGTGCCAAATCATCGCACATCATCTTTCAATTATGCGCTTTATTTTCCGACACAGTGTACGAAGATAAGATGGAATTGATGGATTTTACCCGATTCTTAGCGCAGGCTGTCCGATTTGTAAATTTTATCACAGCTTGCTGCGGCTGTTTCAAAAATGGTGCATCTGAATGGACAATAAAATGGATGGCGGCTTGAATATCAGATGATAAGACTTTTGCGCGATTATCACGTAGAAATAATGTCAGGTCTGTTGCATAATAGGCATCGCCGCGGCAAAGATAAAACTTGTATAAAAACAAGCGTTCATAATGGCAAAACTGTGTTATTGTATATATAAGCTGCTAAATGGTTTGCCTGTATAGGGAAAGGAGAATGCAGCCAGCCCCGACCTTTGGGCTGCTGCAGAGGTAAAGTATGAGCGAGGAAAACAGAGCTCCAAACGATAAAGCAGGTGATGCGCCTTCCAATTCATCGAGGGATGACATGGGGGACCGCCTGGAACGATTGGGTGGAGAGCCAGCGCCGGCAATCACCCCAGAAGAATTTGAACGGCTGCAAAAAGCGGGACAGGTGCATATCGATTCACGCGGGCGCGTCCGCACGGCACGCCGCAGCGGCGCCGAGGCGGGTGTGTCGCTTCGCAAGCGCCGGGCTTGGTATGGCTAGTCTGGCGCAACTCCACAATCAGCTTGTGGAGCAGCTTCAACAAAAGCATCTACTCGATAACCCCAGTCTGGTCATGGCGTTTTCGGCTGTTCCGCGCCATCTGTTTTTGCCACATATCCATCCCGCAAACGTGTATCAGGACAAGGCAATCGCCTTAAAGGTCAGCCCCTCGGGCGAGACCTTGAGTTCTTCCAGCCAGCCGACCATGATGGCTATCATGCTGCAGCAGCTTGAACTGGATGCGGGCATGAATGTGCTGGAAATTGGCACGGCATCCGGTTACAACGCGGCAATTATGAAGCATATCGTGAGTGATTCGGGCGATGTAACCTCGCTTGAAATCGATAGTGACCTCGCTGGACAGGCGCGGGGCAATCTTGTCAATGCCGGCTGTGCCCAGGTGCTGGTTGTGAATTGTGATGGGGCGAGCGGTTATGAACCCCGCGCAAAATATGACCGTATAATGGCGACGGTCGGCGTTCAGGATGTCCCCGTCAAGTGGCTGAAGCAATTAAAAGACAGCGGGCGGCTGGTCGTCCCGATTTGGCTGAATGGCATTCAGATGAGCGCTGCTTTCGTGCCAGAGGCGGGTGGCACATTTTTGAGTCGGGACAATCGCCCCTGCGCCTTTGTACACCTGCGCGGGATGGCGGCGGGCGCCTGTGTGCAGCGGCAGGTAGGCGATACTTCGCTGGTCATCTTGGCCGATGAGGTAGAAAAAATTGACACCGCAGCCTTGCAGGCCTTGCTGTCGGATGATTTCAGGATTCATCGTCTGTGCCAGCATTTGCGGGCAGAAGATTATTGGCATGGTTTCCAACTGCATCTGATGCTGCACGCTCCAAAGGAGGCCATGTTCGCGGTCTACAGCATGCCGCCCGAACAAAAAGTCCGCGGCCTGGAAGGCAATGGCATGATGTTATTCCTGCCGGGCAGCGCTGCCTTTGCCGGTTATGAGCATAGCGGCGCGGTACACAGCTTTGGTGCTGACGATGCTTTCCTGAAGATGCTGTCTTTGTTTGAAGAGTGGCGGGCGCGGACATATCGTTATGTGGAGCGTCTGCGCCTGCGGCTGATTCCGCTTCAGATGGGCGCGCCCTCAATCCCAAGCGGCAGATTATACAAACGAAAAGACCACTACCTCCACGTATGGCAAGTTTAATCACCTTCAGTCATGTCTGTCAGGCGCTTAGGCTGAAGAATTTCAATTCGGCGCAGGCGCATCAGCGAATGTCCCCAGTGCCGCACGGCTGGCAAAGACGGGAAACGCCTCCCAGGCAGGCGGCTGTCTTGATACTGTTGTATCCAGAGCTTGACGGGCGCCTCCATATCGTATTGACGCTGCGCAATGCCGACTTGCGCGGACACAGTGGACAGGTCAGCTTTCCGGGCGGGAAACAAGACCCCGAAGACAAGAGCTTTGCCAGCACGGCGCTCCGCGAAACCTGTGAGGAAGTGGGCATCTGTGATGACAAAATCAGGATTATAGGCGAACTGTCCAAGTTTTATATTCCGCCGTCGCATTTTGATGTCTATCCGACAGTCGCCCGTTACGATTCGATTCCGATTTTCGATTCCAATCCGGCAGAAGTTGCCGAGGTCTTCAGCTTTGCGCTCGAAGACTTGCTGAACCCGCGCTGCAAGCATGAAGAGCAAAGCCGAATCGGGGGTCATAATGTCAGAATCCCGTATTATGCTGTCAAGGGTCATAAAGTCTGGGGCGCAACAGCCATTATGCTGAGCGAACTTGAAGAACGGCTGCGGGCTGTTGTTCCGCAGGATGTCCTGCTAGCATTGCAATGATTTTATGGCTTGCCTGGCGCAATTTGTATAGATGTTCATAAATTGCTATGCTTGAGACAGTTATGCTTATGATCAGTAGAAAGCAAGCCAACCAGAGCAGATGGATACCATCCTTATAGACATTCCCATATTGGCAGCCGCAACGGGCGGGGCAGAAGGTGCCGGCGAATGGAGCACCCTGATATTCTACATTGGTGTTGCGCTGGGGATTTCCTTTCTGTGTTCCATCTGGGAGGCGGTGATGCTGTCCACGCCCGTTTCGCATATTGAATTGCTCGTGCAGGATGGCAGCCAAGGCGGGGTCATCATGCAAGGTCTGCGCCAGAATGTCGAACGTCCCATCTCAGCCATTTTGACCCTGAACACCATCGCGCATACCGTGGGCGCGGCTGGCGCTGGCGCCGAAGCGGCCGCCATTTTTGGCAGCGAGTTTTTGGGCATTATCTCCGCGATTCTTACGCTGCTGATTCTAGTCTTCTCCGAGATTATTCCCAAAACGCTGGGCGCGGTTTATGCCAAGCCATTGACACCCTTTACCGCCTACTCGCTGCGCCTGCTGCTTTTCTTTCTCCGGCCGGCCGTCTTTGCCTTCGAGTTTCTTACGCGGGCGATGCGACCGAGCGGAGACGTCCCCACAGTAACCCGTTCGGAACTGCGGGTCATGGCACGGATTAGCGCCGAAGAGGGCGGCATTCACGAGCGTGACAATCGCATCGTGTCCAATCTGCTCCAGTTGGCGGATGTCCAGGTCGAGACCATTATGACACCCAGGACAGTCGTCTTGATGTTTCAGCAGGATTTGACAGTGGGCGAGGTCATGCGGCGGCACAAGATTCTG
>DAOUKA010000037.1:0-1690 GCA_034421915.1 Anaerolineae bacterium | reverse complement strand
ACGCCGGCCTTTTATATTTTTCATGGAGATGACGACATCAGCCGCGAGCAGGCATTGGGCAGAATGCGGGCGGCGATGGATGACGATGGCGGCCTCAACCGCTCTGAATTTGACGGGACGCTGACCCCAGTGCCTGAAGTGCTGGCGGCGGTCAAATCCTTTCCCTTTTTGGCGGATAAACGCCTGGTGATTGTCAAGGACTTAATCAGCCACATCACCCGCAAAGGCGCGGGTCAGGCTGGCAGAAAAGCATCGGAACGGCTGATTGCGGAATTGCCCAGTCTGCCGCCTTATGCGCGGCTGGTCATGGTCGAAACTGTTTTGCTATCGGATAAAAACAGGGTGCTCAAAGCGGCGCGGGGGATGAAGAACGGGTATATCGGCGCGTTCAAAAAGCCCAAAAACCTGACCAACTGGGTTATCCAGCGTGCCAAAGACGAATATGATGCCAAGATAACCCCACAGGCAGCCCAGGCGATTGCGAGCGTCGTCAATGATGATATGCGCCGTGCCGATAACGAACTCTATAAGCTGATTTGTTATGTCGATGGCGCTCATCCCATCAACGAGCAGGATGTCGCCGCCTTGACCCCTTATGTGCCAGAGGCGAACGTCTTCGAAATGGTGGATGCGCTGGCAAGTGGAGACGGCGACAGGGCGCTGCGGCTGATTCATCAATCCCTGCACGATAACCCGCGTGACCCTGGCTTTGGCCTGTTCGCGCTGATTGTGCGTCAATTCCGCCTGCTGCTGATGGTGAGCGACCATCTGAATCGTGGCGGCGGCTCCCAAAATCAGACGATAGCCAAGGCAGTCGGCGTGCATCCCTTTGTGGCGGGCAAAATCGCCCGCCAGTCGCGCGCCTTCACGATTGCGCAGCTGGATGCCATCCTCAAGCGCCTGCAAAAATATGACCAGGATATGAAAACCGGCCGCATTGAGCCGCGCCTGGCGCTGGATTTGCTGGTGACCAGCCTGACGCGGACATAGCCTTGTCTTGAATAGTGGAAAGGGTGTTAAAGATGGTTCGCCTCCCAGCTACAAAGGAATTGTATAACCCGACCTTGCAGGCTTTGCGCAATCTGGGCGGTTCAGGCACGATTCATCAAATTAATGCTGAAGTTGCGAAGCTGCTTCAACTGGCGGGGAAGCCAAGACGGGGCCATCGCGTAAGCCTGCATAGAGCGAGGTCGCACCTTGAAATTTATGGGCTGCTGGAAAATCCAAGAACCAGATTTTGGGCGCTCACTGCGGCCGGTCAAAACACAGAGCAAGTGGATCCAGACGATGTGCAGCGCGTCCGGCGGCAGTCCGCAGAGCAGGGCATTCAGGAAAAAAACGATTCGCTGGCCTCAGGCGAAGCGACAGCGATTTTCGATGGCGATGAGGAGACAGAAATGACACAAGTACCTATTCCAACTCAAAAAGAATTGTATAACCCGACCTTGCAGGCTTTACATAATCTGGGCGGTTCAGGAACTAACCAAGAAATTTATGACGAAGCGATAAAGATTATGCACATCACGGATGAACAACTTGCAATACTATGGCATAAGGGAGGCGGTGATCTAGGCGGCGGTATTACATCCACAGTAGTTGGTCACCGTATAGCTTGGGCACTGACTCACCTAAAAATGTACGGAGTCTTGGAAAATCCAGGTCGTGGGGTTTGGGCGCTTACAGAAAAAGG
>DAOUKA010000036.1:0-3542 GCA_034421915.1 Anaerolineae bacterium | reverse complement strand
AAGACGAATGTCATTGACTGGATTCTGCCGCGCTTGCTTAGTGGCGAACGGCTGACACGCGCCAATCTGGTCTCCATGGGACATGGTGGATTGCTCAAGGACATCGCCGAACGACCGATGCCGCGCAGTGTCACGGACAAGTAGCCGTGTCGCATTTTGGCGCCATTATCCTTGCCGCCGGCATGTCATCACGGATGAAATCCAACAAACTGCTTCTGCCCTGGCGGGATGGGCAGCCGATTGTGAGCCATGTGGCATCGAAATATATTCGTTTGGGTATTGCGCCTGTCATTGTTGTGACTGGACGCGATGCTGAGCAGGTGACTGCCAGCCTTGCTGATTTTCCGCTTCAATGCGTATTCAATGCTGATTATGAGACGGGCGAAATCCTGTCGTCGGTGAAGACTGGCTTGGCAGCGATGCCAAACGAAGTCGCCGCCTGCTTTATCCAGCCGGCGGATATGCCCTGTATCCCGCCAGCGATTATCTCGGACCTGGCAGCGCAGTATCAGCCGGGTAAAAATGCTGCGCCGCGCTATGCCGGGCAGCGCGGTCATCCGATTCTGCTGGATAGAGCCTTCTGGCGGGCGATGCTGGATTTGCCGCCAAATGCCATGCCCCGCGATGTCATCCATGCCTACCGCGACCATTTGCACCTCGTTGATACCGACGATGATGGCGTCGTCCTCGACATGGATACCCGCGCTGCTTATGAACAGGTGCTGAAGCGCGGGGGATGAAGTGTTTGCTGTGTACACTGCTTACAAAACCCCCAATAATTGGGGGTACATGTTCGTCTTTTGTGGCTATAAGCTGATAGATAGCTGAATTTATTCACAGGAGAAAATCTCATGGTAAAACTGGAAGACTTAAAACGCGATATGAGGGTATATCAGTTCCAATATGATTTACATAAATCAATTGGGACTAAAATTTTCAATTATCAACAGCTAGCATATAATTAAAATCAATGATTTGACCTAACAAACGGCGTTTCCAGTGGAATTTTGTATAATACCAGACTTTCTCAATGCGTTGTCTAAACTTTCTAAGACTGATCAAAAAGGTGTACGTAACACTATCAATGCAATTGTGACGAGTTATGATGGTTCGGGTTCAGGACTACACAAAATAAAACACCCTTCTTCAACTATCTTTAGCTATCGTGTAAATCGTAGTATACGAATTATTGTCCATCGGCAAGGTAAAACTACTACTATGTTATATGTAGATCATCATGATGATGCTTATTCATGGGTCGAAAGGCGCAAATTTGTTACTATCGATACTGCAGTCAGGATTATCTCGGTTAAAGAAAGCGAAACTGAAGAAACAGAACACAAAACCAAACTCGATAATCCTATTCTGGCTACTCCAAGCAATATAGAACAATACAAGCAAGAGCTATCTCGAATATATGATGATGATAAAGCACTCGAATTTATTGAACGTTTGCCAATAAATGAAACTGCCAAATATGATTTGCTAGAAGAATTTGTAGTCAGCAAATCTGATAAGTACTCTATCATGCCACAGTACTTAGTGAAGGTACTTGAGGACGATGAAGAACTGGCTGAAGCTTTAAAATATCCTTTGGACTTGTGGCGAGTATTCCTGCATCCTGTTCAGACGAAAGTGGTTTCTTTGCCACACGATTCGTCGCGTTTCATTACAGGCGGACCTGGAACTGGTAAAACAGTGTGTCTTGTCCATCGGATTAAACGGGTCATACAATATCTCGGCGAAGACCAACAAGTCCTGTTGATTACCTATAAAGAACAATTATCTGGCTACATAAGAGACATGATGAGCAAGATTGGGATCGATATTTCAAGAATAATGTTCACTGATGTCACTGAAATGACTGAAGCTAGCGTAATTAATGTTACCTCGCGCTCAATCTCACGACCTGTGCCAATAAGCACCGATATTGCTTGGAAGAATTGTTTCGTAATTGCAAATAACAAACTGTACTATCGTGGTGACAGACTCATTCAATTAACTCACATATTTGCAGATGAATATCAAGATTTTCGAGGGCAACAATTAGACATCATTCATCAACTTACTGAATATGTGCCTTTTACAATTTGTGTGGATTATTCACAGGCAATTTATCGCCCTCCACGCAAAAAAGTGAGAGATACAGTTAGCGTAGATGAAGTGAACATTGTTGAGCTTTCTTACTGTTATAGATTAAATGATCAAATAATCCGCCGTCTGAGGAACGTTTTGTTGGCTGCTCAGGTAATGGCAAATTTTGCAAGTGGTACCAGATATCAATTTGAAGTGATCCCTCGCGAAGAGAAAATTATTGATTCATTGACGCCAGCGGTCTTTGGACCACCCCCCAAACTTTTCAAGTACAAATCGGAAGAAGATTTAAACGCTTTCTTAACTCGTCATGTTTCACAAGTATCCGAGATGTTTTCAGAGGGTGAATTAGTAGTAACGACCTTTTTCCCTGAAATCTCTATACATCCACAGGAAGATATTGACTACCGCAAAGAATTGCTACCCGAACCAATACAACACTACTATAGATATATTTATACTTTGAAAGGTCTGGAGTGGAAAGCTGGTATTGTTGTACTTGATGATGTGATTTGTAATCTTCTGAATCTCAATCGGAGTCTTTTCGTAAATCAAGTGCCAGAAGGATTCAAAGGTTCGAAAGACAACATCAAAAGAATGTTTAACTTATTGTATGTAGCTTTAAGCCGTTTTAGAGATTACTTGTGTATATGCTATCCAACTAAATATGCTTTAGCTCTTGATGGAATGTTTGAGTAGTTCAAATAACCCTAACTTCTTACGGCGCAATAAACGCAGACGACCGCATTACGCTACTGCGAAGCTCATCGTCGTCTTGCTCGGTGCTGGCATTCAACCGATGGGTCAGCGAATGCCGTAGCAGGATAATGATGACTTCGCGCGTCAGGACAATCGTCATCAGCGAGATGCTGTCAAGCGTAATCGTGACCAGAGGGTGTGGCTCCAGGACAATGCAGGGCGCAACGGGTTGAGCGCAGCGAAAGCCATGGAAGGCCATGTAGGCCAGCAGCGCCAGCAAAAAGGGCAGGCATTGCGCCAGAACATACAATACCATGCCGACCCAAGTCACATCGCGCTTGACCCAATCGAAACTACTGGCATACAGCCCGACCATCAGGCTGATGACAAAGGTCTGTGTCATCTGGGTGTAATACAGGGTCAAAAGCAGCGCCGGCATCAGCAAAAGGCGCAACTGCTCGAAGCCGACCAGATGGCTGTTTGTTGCCACCAGGCAAAGCGTCAATAGCGCCAATGCGGCCAGGATACCCTGACCCAGCCGCAATGACAGTCTAGTTCCCCACCTCAACCCGGAAAACCAGCCGCCGCGGTGCAAAATGCCCATCGCAAAAGACCAGTTGGCATTGAGAGAACCCTTGGTCGAGACACAAATCAAATCGTAAGTGTATTGATGTTTTTCACGATAGATGCCGTCAATCACTTCCGATATGAGCCAGAGACCTGCCAGCAAAATGACAAATGGCAGCAGC
>DAOUKA010000035.1:0-6792 GCA_034421915.1 Anaerolineae bacterium | reverse complement strand
GTCAAGCCAGCCAACTGACCATCCGAACGATGAATGGTGGCGGTGTCCCAATGCCTGCCATGGGCATCCCGCTCGAACAGGCTGCCGATAACAGCGACCTTGTGGACGCTGGCAAGCTCGGCAAAAAATCGCTCCGATGCCCCGCCGGGCAAAGATTCCGCCCATTGGAATCCAGCTTGATGGCGCACCCCCGGAAAATAGGGCAGGATGGTGAATTCCGGCAGGCAAATCAAGCTAGCGCCCGTCTTGACCGCATCGGCAGCCAGGTCGCGATAGAGCGCTTTGGTCAACTCCTGCTCGCCAGCCCAATGTCCCTGCACCAGCGCAATGTGAATATCTTTCATCGTTCCTCGCTCATCTGCCTGCCGCAATTTCATGGGCTGCCCGCTGCCCGCTGGCATAAGCGCCATGCACCATCGCTGTGAGATGATGCGCTGCGGTCGCCTCGCCCGCCCAATACAGCGGCGGGGTTGCCTGTGCCAGTTTCTCGCGGGCATGATAATGCCCCGGCAGACAGACGCTATAGCCGCCCAGCGCAAATTCATCCTCGGGCCAATTGATCCAGCGAGCCTGTTTATATTCCAAATCAGGATTGCCGACCTCCTGGCGCAGCGTGTTTAGCCCCTGTCGCAGAGCGCCCGCCTCACCCAGCTTCAGCATTTCACGAGCATAATCCCCCGAAAAGAAGGCTGTCCACACAACCGCTCCCTGCTCCCGCCCCAGTGATGGCGACCACCACATAGGCGGATTGCCTTGGGCATAAATGGCGCCAATCGCTGGATCCAAAAGGGGCGCCTCAAACTCATAGACCATTTTCATCACCGGCCCCATCTTCAAGCCCGCCAGGGCCTCTTGCTTGATTGTCGGCAGGTCGGGCGTGAACTGTACCCTGTTCGCCTTCAAGACACCCACCGGCAAAGTGATGACGGCATTCTCGCCAGCGAAAGTCCGCCCGTCAGCCGTGGTGACGGTCACACCCGCCGACCAGTCAACCGCGCCAACCGCGGTGTCAAGGCAAATATCCAGCCCCGCCGCCAATCCCTCATAATAGGTATCATAGCCGTCCAGGATGCGATAATCGCCACCCTCCTCATCACTGTCGCCCACAAACAAATTGGCGTGTGCCTTGGCATCCAGAAACTCCATGCTGTCGCCTTCGGCATTGGCAAAGGAGCGCTGCACATAACGCAGCTGTGTCTCGTTAAAACCAATCCGCTTGAGATAAGCCCGCAGGTCTTCGCCGTCATCGGGTTCAGGCACATCGCCCAATTTCCATGAGCGCGTCACATCCAATTCAGCCGAAGCCGCCCGCGCCGCCTGCATCGTCAGCCAGCGGCCATCTTCCAGCCGAATCATCGAATCACTTGTCTTTTGCCAATGCAAGGTCTTCAGCCCCAGCCTGCGCACCCACTCCCAGGTGTTCACCTCGTCCGTGCGGCCATGGATCAATTCAGCCCCGAATTCAACCGGAATATCGGCAAAATCACGATTCGTCCAGACACGCCCGCCAATGCGATTTCGCGCCTCGAGGACAATCGCTTCAAGGCCAGCCTGTCCAAGATGATAGGCAGCCGATAAGCCGGCCACGCCCGCGCCAATGACGATGGTTCTCATGCTATCGTTCCTCATCATTCGGGTTATCCCAGACAATTAACACGCCCGCATCGCCAGCCGCCGGCTCATCGAGATAATCGGTCACGACAGCTTCCGCCCGAAAACCGCGATTCATCTGCATCGTCACAGTGGGGTCATCCAATTCACGCGCGATAACTTTGCGCCCATAAGTGAGGACGTCCATCTCATCGGCATGGTTTTGATAGCCCATAAGCATGCCAACGGCATAAAAGCCGCGCAGATTGAGCGACTTGACTAATTGAAAACGCGCCTCATAAAGTCCCGTGCCGATGCCATGACGCCGATAATCCGGATGCACCGCCATTTCGACGCCATACAGCCAGTCGCCCGTCGGTTCATGGGCGCTGATTCGCAAATCGCCAATGGCATCCATCCAAGGCAGGGTGGGCGCGGTTGGCGGGCGCGATGTGCGCATGGTCGCCGCCATGCCGACGGCCACGCCGGCAATGGGGCCGCTAATGCGCATCGCCGCGAACTGCCCTTCGGGGAAACGTTCGATGTGGGCGCGGATATGTTCGCTTGTGAAGCAGTCATCGCTGTCTTCGTCGTGTCGTATGCCATAAGCTGCCCGCTGGGAAATGCTGACGGCGCCAGCCTGCCAGGGTTGGGTGTTCATAATGACGATGCCCGGCAATGCCAATAGGACATCTTTTCGGTCGAACCTGTCCAGCCACCAGGAGTCGAGGCCTTTGCCATCACCTATCAAGGCGCGCTGTATTTCGGGCCAATCGTAATCAAGCGCCTGCTTTAGAGCTTCCAACTCTTGTTTGTTGGGCTTTGACATAAAGCGCGTCCTTTCTGGCTGGCGCCAAGCTGTGCCGGATAAATGAATAGCGTTTGCCTTTAATGTATGCTACTATACATGTCAAGACCTTATCAAGTCGTGTTCAGGCAGCCTGTCATCGTGTCCCAATGGTTTCGGCGCAAGCAAAAAGATGGATTCCTGCTGGCATTGCCGACGGTTGCCTGGCTGGTCGTCTTTTTTGTGCTGCCCCTGGTGATTGTGCTGATTGTCAGCTTCATGTCGCGCGGGCGCGGCGGCGTGCCAACCCTGCCCTTCACGCTCCAGCACTATGAACGAACCTTTGGCGTGTTTTCAATCATCCTGTGGCGGTCGGTGGGGCTGGCGGGGCTGACGACAGTCGTCTGTCTGCTCATCGGCTATCCGCTTGCCTTTTTCATCAGCACCCGCCGCAATCGGCTGTTTCAGCAAATCACGCTCTTTCTGGTGATTCTGCCCTTCTGGACAAACTTTCTCATCCGCACCTATGCCTGGCGCATTCTGCTGGGTGATGAAGGCACAATCAACGGCTTTCTCATCAGTCTCGGTCTGATTTCCGAACCCCTGAAACTCCTGAATACACCCTTTGCTGTCTTAGTGGGACTGGTTTATGGCTTTCTGCCCTTTATGGTCTTGCCGATATATGCCTCCGTCGAACGGTTCAATTTCAGATTTGTGGATGCCGCCCATGACCTGGGCGCCAATGATGTCCGCACCTTCCTGCGCATCGTCATCCCCTTGACCCTGCCCGGTGTGCTGGCTGGCTGTGCCTTGGTATTCATCCCTTCGGTTGGCGCTTTTGTCACGCCCGACCTGCTGGGCGGCACCAAAGGCCTGATGATTGGCAACCTCATCAACAATCAGTTCGGAGGTTCGGGAAACACCCCCCTGGGGTCAGCTTTGTCGATTGTGATGATGGCGGTGGTGATGTTATCGCTCGTTGTTTATGTATCTGCCAATCGGCGCGAACCTGGGGCCTAAGCATGGCGTCTCCACAGCAGATTCTCATCAACGAGCAGGCTATCGGGCGCAATCGGCTGATACGCCGCCTTGGCCGAGTAGGATTGTGGCTGAACCCGATTTTTTCCTATTTTTTCTTGTGGGCGCCGATTTTGATTCTGGTCTTGTTTTCGTTTAACGACAGCAAATCGGTCGCATCCTTTTCCGGCTTCACCTTAAAGTGGTATGGCAACATCCTGAACAATGTGGTCGGCGCTGAATCGGCATTTTCGACCGAACTTATGCTCAGCGCCTTCCGCAACAGCCTGTTTGTCGGCATGGCCGCGACCGCCATCTCGACTGTCCTAGGGACGATGATTGCCTTGAGCATGGCACGCGGGCGCTTCCCCGGCAAGCGCTGGCTGGATGGTCTGCTCTTTCTGCCGGTGGTCATCCCCGAAATCACGCAGGCCATCTCGCTGGCCATTTTTTTCAAAGTCGCCTTCGACTGGATTGGGACTCTCACGGGCGAGCGCATCTTCCCCGGCTTTCATACGATTATCATGGCGCACGTCACCTTCAATATCTCCTATGTGGCGATTGTGGTTCGGGCGCGGCTGGCGGACATGAACCCGCGCCTGGAGGAAGCCGCGCGCGACCTGGGCGCCAATCCCTGGCAAACCTTCTGGCGCGTGACCTTTCCCCTGATTTTGCCCGGCATCATTGCCGGCGCGCTGCTCGCCTTTACCCTGTCGCTGGACGACTTCGTTATCACATTCTTCACCTCTGGCGTCGGCACAACCACGCTGCCGGTCTTTGTCTATGGCTTGCTCAAACTGACCGTCACGCCAGAAGTGAATGCCATCTCGACAATTATGATGGTCTTGAGTACCCTCTTAATTGGCATCTCGCTCGCAATGCAGGGGCGCAGTGCGGCCCGTGCTTAATTTTAGATAACTTAAATGGAGGAAAATAATGAAAAAGCTGTCCCTTTTACTGATTGTCCTGATTGCCATACCCCTTGCATTCGGACAAAGTGAGGATTATGAACCCTGGACTTGCCCCGAAGGTTATGAAGGGCAAACCCTGAGCATCTTCAACTGGTCAACTTACATTGCCGAAGACACCATTCCCAACTTCGAGGCAGCCTGTGGCGTAACTGTCAATTATGATATTTACGAAAGCAATGAAGCCATGCTGGCGCGCATCCGCCAGGGCAACCCCGGCTATGATTTGGTTGTCCCCAGTGGCGGCACTGTGCAGCGAATGAGTGAAGAGGGTCTCTTGATTCCGATTGACCTGGACATGATTCCGAACTTCGCCAATCTGCTGCCAGATTTGCTGGGGCAGGCTTATGACCCCGAAAATGAGTATTCCCTGCCCTATCAATGGGGGACGCTTGGCGTCGGCTATCGCACCGAAGCCTTTCCTGATGGCTTGACATCCTGGGAGCAGGTTTGGGCGCACGATGGCAGCGTCGCCTGGATAGATGACCGTCAGGCGATGTTTGGCATTGCCCTGACCATCCTCGGATACAATCCCAATTCAACCGATGCCGGGGAAATTGGCGCGGCACGCGATTATCTGCTCGAAAAAGGCGGCAATGTGGTAACGGTCGCCGGAGATGACGGACAAGTGCTGCTGGAACGCGGTGAAGTCGATATCGCTGTTGAATACAGTGGCGACATCTCGCAGATTATCGCTGACTGTGAATGCGACGACTATGCCTATGTCATCCCGCAGGAAGCGGGGAATGTGTGGTTTGACAATATGTCCATTCCGGTGGATGCGCCCAACCCTGCATTGGCGATGGTGTTTATGGATTATATCCTCGATGCCAAAGTCGGCGCCGATTTGAGCAACTTTATCGCCTATGCCTCACCCAATCAGGCATCCATCGAATCGGGCTTTATTGACGAGGAAATCCTGAACGACCCGACGATTTTCCCGCCCGAAGAACAACTGGCAAACCTCTTCGCCATCATTGACGTCGGCGCTGAAGCCGAAGAGCTTTATAACAATGCCTGGGACGAATTGCTGATTTTGCTGGGTCAATAACAAAGCATCAAGGCCGGAGAGCCTGAAACAGGTTCCCCGGCCGCGCAATCCTAAACAGGTCAACGCCATGTCAGTTTATGATATTGAACTCAAGGATGTGGTCAAGGAATTCGATTCTGGGGGCAGCCTGGTTCGCGCCGTCGATCATGTGAGTGTGCAAATCGAGGATGGCGAGTTCTTTGCCTTGTTGGGTCCGAGCGGATGCGGCAAGACAACCACACTGCGCCTGATTGCCGGTTTTGAGCAGCCGACACAGGGACATATCCTGATTCGCGGCAAGGCCATGGAGGGGATTCCCGCCTATCATCGTCCGGTCAACACCGTGTTTCAGGATTATGCCCTGTTCCCGCATCTCAACGTCGAGCAGAACATCATGTTCGGCTTGCAGATGGAAGGCGTGGACAAAAAACAGGCGCGGAAACGTGCGCTGGAATCGCTGGAGCAGGTGCGCTTGCCGGATGTGGGCAAGCGCAAGCCCCATCAGTTATCCGGCGGGCAGCAGCAGCGCGTGGCATTGGCGCGTGCCCTGGTCAAAGAGCCAGCCGTCCTGCTGCTGGATGAACCACTTGGCGCGCTTGACCTGAAGCTGCGCAAGAATATGCAGTACGAATTAAAAGCATTGCAGCGCGATGTCGGCATCACCTTTATTTATGTGACCCATGACCAGGAAGAAGCCATCACCATGGCGGACAGGATTGCGGTGATGAACGGCGGCAAGATGCTGCAAGTCGGCACGCCCAAAGAAATCTATGAACATCCTGACACGCATTTTGTTGCCGACTTCATCGGCGAGACCAACTTTATGCCCGCGATGCTCATCAGCCGCGACGATGGGGGTTATGGCAGCGTCCAGCTTGCGCCTGATATGATCATATCCGCCGCGCTGTCGGATGCGCTTCGGGCAGCCAGTGGCGCAGTCACAGTCGCCATTCGTCCAGAGCGGATTGGCATTGCCGCCAAAGGGGACGCCGCCGACCTGGGCAGCGAAACGACCGTCTTGAACGCCGAACTCATTGACAATCAGTATATTGGCACCGACACGCGCTACACGCTTCGGATTGGAACGGACATCCAACTGGTCGCGCGGATTCAGAATATCAACAATCAGCACGGCGCCAGCTTCGAAATCGGGCAGACTGTCAAAGTCTTTTGGCACAATTCCAGCACCACCGTGCTGGACGGCTGACAGGGAAACTTGTCAGGGCGCGTTTGTCAAGCTATACTTACAAGTGATGTCGCAGGCATTGTTTGGAGATGCTGGATAATATGGACTGGCTGCAAGTTGGCGCATTTTTTGTTGGGGTGCTGGGTCTGGGCTTGGCTGGGCTCGTTTATGTTACCCGTCAGTTCAACCGCATGGGCGACCGCATGACGCGCCT
>DAOUKA010000034.1:0-1996 GCA_034421915.1 Anaerolineae bacterium | reverse complement strand
AACCGACGGCAACACCAGCAGACCGAACAGATCAGCCCGCAGAAAAGCGTTAATTTTTTCATGGTAAGTCTCTTATGGTCAATGGATACAGAAAGACACTAACGCAACGCCCTTCGGATTACAAGTTTGCTGGCGGCTGCCCAGATAGCACAACCCGACCCGTCTCTTCGCTGTGATAGCCACTTTGTTCGCCCAACTCCGACTTGAAGGCACTGTCCTGGAGTACCGCTAGCAGCGCCTTCAGTCTCGCTTGCTCGAGGAAACGCTGGGGAATTACGAGGTCAAAGCGTTCTTTGGTGATGCCGATAAAATTAAGGTTCATCGCCTCGGCCGCGCTCCGAAGTCCCAAGCCACAATCACCGATTCCATCGGACACCGCCGCCGCAACTCCCAGATGGGTCACTTCCTCGTGGTCGTAGCCCCTGATCGTTTCTGGCGGCATCCCGCGCTGCGCCAGCAAATAATCGAAGAGCACGCGCGTGCCAGCGCCGCGCTGACGGTTCACATAACGCAGACCGCGAATATCTTCTATGGATTGGATGCCCTGCGGGTTGCCAGCTGGCACTATTAAACCCTGTTCACGATGGGCAAAGGTGATAAGTTGCAATGCCTGGCTGCCTAGAAATCTCTTCAGCCAGGGGATGTTATAACTGCCTGATTCAGGGTCGAACAGATGAATGCCGGCGATATGTGCCTCGCCTCGTCTCAAGGCAACCAGCCCGCCAATCGAGCCGACATTGACTGAGACGATTCGATGTTCAGGCGAGCGCAGCCGCAGCCAGGTTGCCAGCAGGTCAAGCATGGGGTCGTGGCTTCCCATCATCATAATCGTCTGCTGAATCACCTTGAGCGGACGATACAAAGCGACCTTAAGCCGCGCTCCCCTGTCAGCCCCCTCTTGAAAGCGAGGAATGTGTGCCAGTCCGTCCGCCTGCACCAGCGATGTAATGACACCAGCGCCGCGCTGCAGGGGCGTCGCCTGAATGTGGTCATCTATTTGTGCCAGCGCTACCCGCACGAAATCATCATCCCCGACAGGTGAGGCAATTTTGCGTGTCGAGACGGCTTCAACCGTCTCCAAATCCGTCGCCGCCAGCCCAAGCCATCTTTGAATCAAAGGGACGACGAATAATTCGCCGGTTAACGCGGCGCTGACCGGATATCCAGGCACGCCGATAATCGGAACCTCCGCTGCTATGCCGATGATGACAGGATGACCGGGGCGCACCGCAATGCCATGTACCTGTATCTCGCCAAGCTCGCGGATGGCATCAGCGGTGAAATCATGGCTGCCCGCAGAAGAACCGGAAAGCACCAGAATTAAATCGGGATGTGCCTCGATGGACGTTTGTATCCGCTGACGCAGTGCTTTGAAGTCGTCGCCGACAATATCCAAGGTATCGGATTCGCCGCCAGCTTCACGAATCTGGGCACCGAGCATTAGACTATTGTATTCAATGAGTTGCCCGCGCTTTGGACTCTGACCCGCCGGGACGAGCTCGCTGCCAGTTGGAATAATGATGATGCGAGGTTTCCGCCGCACATTGACCTGGTAATGACCGCAGCCAGCCAATGCGCCCAGGTCAACCGCGCGAATGCGGTGATTCACTTGCAGCACGGTTTCTGTCGCCACCATGTCTTCTCCCATCAGCCGCACATGTTGCCAAGGCGCAACCGAGGCGTAGATATGAAGCGTGACATCATCGACAGGGTTGATATTTTCGATCATAATCACGGCGTTGGTGTTTTCTGGTAGCGGGTCTCCCGTATTAACCGGCCAGGCGTTTTGACCGATATAGAGGGCAGCTGCCTTTGTTTCCCGCGCTTGCAGGGTGTCCTCGGCGCGGACGGCATAGCCATCCATCGCGGCGCAATGATAATGAGGAGATGACAGGCGGGCGCGTATCGGTGCGGCCGTTACGCGCGACAGCGCATCTGCCAATGGGACTGGTTCACCTGGCAATGCCTTGGCTCGCCCGGCGCTTTCGAGTGCCTG
>DAOUKA010000033.1:0-1843 GCA_034421915.1 Anaerolineae bacterium | reverse complement strand
GTATTGGTGTTATCAATGAGTCTGACTTCATGTACACCGCGTATGTTGCGGTTGATTCTGTGTGGTGAGCTTGCTATTGGCACACAACCCTTCAGCTAAACTAGGTAAATTAAAATAGAGGCAGTCTTCACAACCGCGCCGACAAAGTGTAACACAGTTGGCAAATGCCTGTCAAATCTGATTTTCTGGCAATAGTTGGACGAATATCGCGCTAATCATCAAAACGAATGGCGTACTCACGAAATTCGACCACTGCGCTTTCATATTTTTGCAGCAGTTCCTCATCGCTGCCAGTAAACGCCGCAGGGTTTGCTGGGCGCAGGCGGTGCAGCCACGCATCGCCCGATAGCTGTCAGTCTCGCAGGGCAGGCAGCCGTTAAGCTCAATCATCACCCACATCAAGGCAAGGACTTCGACGCTGGTTTCCTTTTTTTGCGACAGGCTGTCGATCAGCTGCGCCCATTTTTTGCCGCGGGTCTGCCGCAGCGCCGGAATGGCATCATGCGGGAATAAAATTTCATTATCGGTGTACAAAAGGTCTTTTCCTTGACATCGTCACAAGCTCTATCATTATACAGTTGTCGCCTGGACGTCATGCTAACTATAAGGATATGGCTTTTTAGCTGAAATAGCAAGGGGGCGCTGAAAGTGATTATCGTATGACAGCCCCCTAATCCAGTCGGCGATAGTGTCGCATGATTTCTGCCAGTTTGTCATGCGGCAGGGCATCATAGGTATTGCCATCGCGTCCAGTGGTGGTCTCGGCAGTGGTCAGGGCATTGTACACCGATTCTTCCACACATTCGACCACAGCGCGGAAAAAGTGGTCGATTAGCGCCTGCCCCTCGTGGCTCGCCTCCTCATTGAACTGCTGTACATCATTGACGGGATTGCCTGAATCCTGCACGCGGCGATTTTGGGTCGAGAAAGCAATTACAAAATCGCCACTGCCATGATGACACACAGTTCCCGTGCGACCGAGACCCAAGGCAGCCCGCTTCGCCAGCCGCTCGAGTTGGCGCGAGTTCATCGGCGCATCGGTCGCCATCACAATCATCACCGAACCCTGGGGATGATGTGGTGCATTAGCGACAAAATGCTGACCGACGGGGACACCCAAAATCCGCAGTTCCGACCTTTGTCCGAAGTTTGTTTGCAGCAGCGTAGCGACGGTATAACTGCTGCCCATCACCTGGCGGGATGCTGTTCCAATCCCGCCCTTAAATCCATAACAGAGGGTGCCTGTTCCCGCGCCAACGCACCCTTCCTGAACCAGGGCGGGGGCGGCAGTGTCGATAGCCTGCAAAACCTGCGCCTCGCTGATATGCCGCCCTTGACCGTCATTGAGGAAGCTGTCGTTGCATTCACCCACTACCGGACTCACGTTGCTGGTCGTGATGGCAATATCGGGGTTTTCGCGGATGGCATAACTGACAAGGGCATCCCATGCCCTGCCGACATTTAAGGTGCTGGTGAGGCAAATCGGGCTTTCGATGACACCGAGATGCCGAATCTGCTCGAATCCAGTGGCTTTGCCATAGCCGTTGATGGTATAAACTGCCGCCGGAACTTTCTCGCGGAAGATATTGCCAGGGTGGGGCAGGATGGCGGTAATGCCAGTGCGAACAGGGCCTTGCCCGATACGCAATTCGCCTTCTCCCTCGATGCGCGTCACATGTCCCACGCGAACCCCGGCCACATCCGTGATGGCATTGAACCGACCGGTCGGCAGGTGATGGTGGATTGGAATCAAATCGCGAAATCGCGTCATGGCGAATCCTCTCGATTTTATCTCTTTCTAACATTGGCAGGGCAAATAATTTACAAATTGTTGGTAAAGTAA
>DAOUKA010000032.1:0-11008 GCA_034421915.1 Anaerolineae bacterium | reverse complement strand
TAGCGTTCAAGCAAAAGGAGAAACCATGCCCGACCGTCCGCATATCATCATTTTTAATCCCGACCAGTGGCGTGGCGATGTCATGGGACACCTTGGCAATCCCGCCGCCCTCACGCCACATCTCGACCAGATTGTAAAAAGTGATGCGGTGTCTTTTCGTTATGCCTTTTGCCAAAATCCGGTCTGTACCCCCAGTCGCTGTTCCTTTATGACTGGCTGGTATCCTCATGTGCGCGGGCATCGCACCATGTTTCACATGTTGCAGCCTGACGAACCAGTCTTGCTCAAATATCTGAAAGACAGTGGCTATTATGTCTGGTGGGGCGGTAAAAATGACCTCGTGCCCCGTCAGAATGGCTTTGAGGATTACTGTGATGTCAAATATGAGGCAGAGTCCCCCTTGCGCCCCAATCTGCATCGTGCCGATGACTGGCGTGGCGACCCCGATGGCGACAATTATTATTCGTTTTACGTCGGCAAGCTGGATTGCGGCGATGATGAGGTGTATTATGACAATGACTGGGCGATGGTGGATGGCGCGATTGACCTGATTCGCAATGCACCTGATGACCAGCCGCTTTGCATCTATCTGCCACTAAGCTATCCGCATCCACCCTACGGCGTCGAAGATCCCTGGTACAGCCAAATCGACCGCCAGCGCTTGCCGCAGCGCATCCCCACACCCGATTGGGAAAAGAAACCCAAACTCATCGCTGGCATCTACCAGCGGCAAGGGCTGCAAGGCTGGACTGAAGAACGTTTTACTGAACTGCGGGGGACCTATTATGGCATGTGTGCGCGAGTGGACGCACAATTTGGCAAAATCGTGGCGGCGCTCAAAGAGAGCCAGCGCTATGATGACAGCGCCATTTTCTTCTTCTCTGACCATGGCGATTTCACCGGGGATTATGGTCTGGTCGAAAAAACGCAAAACACCTTTGAAGATTGTCTGACGCGTGTCCCGCTCATCATCAAACCCCCGGCGGCGGTGCCGCTTCGGGCAGGCATCCGTGAGGCGCTGGTCGAGTTGATTGATTTTACCGCTACCGCCTTTGAGATAGCAGGCATCAAGCCGAATTATGACCTCTTCGGACGGTCGCTCCTGCCAATGGTTGCCGGCATTGCCGAGGAACATCGAGATGCCGTCTTTTGTGAGGGCGGACGCTTGATGGGGGAGGAGCAGGCGATGGAAAAAGACAGTCCCTCGTTTTATGATCCGGCAGGATTGTATTATCCGCGCGTCCAGCTTCAGGGGCGCGAAGACGGGGCACATACCAAAGCCACCATGTGTCGCACTCGTGACTACAAGTATATCCGCCGCCTCTATGAAAGCGATGAACTCTATGACCTGCGCCGCGATCCGATGGAACTGCACAATCTCATTGACGAGGCGGCTTATGCGGGTATCCTGGCGCAGCTGCGGGATCGGATGCTGGGATGGTATCAAACCACTTGTGATGTCGTGCCATACCAAACGGATGTACGCTAGGAGCAGCGCTAACGACAGCCTGCGGTCACTTGATATTGCATCACGATACGCTGATTGGCAGGCACACCCGTCAGGCTGCATTCAGCCCCGTTGCTCCAGACAACCCGCAAGTTCGCCATCGTGGCAGAGCCAAGCCCAAAATGCAATTCCGGCTGATTGTTGCCACCCAGACCCGAGCCAATTTTGACGGTTTGCATCTGGCTGAGTCCATCCTCGGTGGTGAGGTAGACCCGCGTCCCAACGGCATCATCATTAATATCGGCATTCCCGCGCAAGCCGATGGACAGCCAGCGATTTTCGCTGCTCGGCCGCGCCTGATTTTGATACAGGCGATAACCCACATTCCAATTTCCCGTGACCAAATCCAGGTCACCATCATGGTCATAATCGGCATAAGCGACTCCTAGGGTTGCCAGCGCTTCGTCAATGCCGCTGATATGGCTCACATCCTCGAATGACTGCTGTCCGCTGTTGTGGAATAGGGCATCCGGACGCTCATTCATAAAGCTGACTTCCAATTCAGGGAAGGTCTGCAGGTATTCCGTGGTTGCCACATACAGGTCTTGCCAGCCGTCATTGTCATAATCAAAAAAGACCACCCCCCAGCCGACACCTTGATCTGGCTGAAAGTTGATAGCGACACCGCTCGAATGAGCGCGATTCTGAAAGCTGCCCTCACCATCATTCGTCATCAGATACATATTGTAGACCATATCCGTGACATACAAGTCAAGGTCGCCATCATTATCATAG
Organism: Anaerolineae bacterium; assembly: GCA_034421915.1. Lineage (GTDB taxonomy): Bacteria > Chloroflexota > Anaerolineae > Aggregatilineales > Phototrophicaceae > UBA6055. The sequence goes on along the minus strand of DAOUKA010000032.1, from coordinate 8,766 downwards.
TCGCTGGCATCCAGCCCCATGCCATTAATCATCAAATCCAGTCCGGCCGCGCTGGACACATTCACCCAGCACCAATGACCACAACCGGCGCCATCGTTGCGCCACAGCACATTGCCGATTTCATTTTGCAGCTTGTCGTTGACCACATAGATGTCAAGGTCGCCGTCTGTATCATAATCGAGAAAAGCGGGCGCAAATCCGGCGCCCAAGGTCATCGGATAATCCAAGGTCGCGGTTACATCAGTAAAGCTGCCATCGCCATTATTGCGATAGAGCCGATCCTGCTGCATCGCAAAATCCACGGGATCACATTCGGGGAAGCAGGACCAATTGGTCACATAGAGATCAAGCCAGCCATCATTGTCATAATCGCCCCAGGCTGCCGATGTGCCTTTGCCAATATCGCCAACACCAGCAGCGGCGGTGACATCGCTAAAACCGCTTCCAGCCTGATTCTGGAAGAGGGCATTGGCGCCAAAATTGGTCACATAGAGGTCAAGCCAGCCATCATTGTCATAGTCGCCCCAGACTACTCCGCCACTGGGGACGCTTGGCAGGCTGACGCTCTCCGAATGTTCGGAGACAGAAAATGTGCCATCCTGATTGTTATGATACAAGACATTAGGTTCGAGATTGCCGGTCACATAGAGGTCAACCCAGCCGTCGTTATCATAGTCGCCCCAGGCCTGACCAATCGCCAGATAACCCTGAAGTCCTTCCTCCGGATCCCAAATGCCACGATGCGCGGCAGTGATGCCAGCCGCCCGACTGACATCTGCAAACAGGTGCGCAGCTGAATCCTCTTGCGCTGAACCTGCAAGCACAACTCCGACAATCCATATCACCAGAGATATTCGAATCAGTCCCTTCATCTTCGCGCCTTGTATGCTTCTGCTAGCGTGCCGTGATCCGGGCATAGTGGGGCCATTCGAGTACGAAACCGAGCGTGGTGATAAGCATCGTCTGGAAGTCGTGCAGGTGTGCTTCGGTATTGCGCACCTGACGCGGCGACAAGCCTTTGTCCAGGCAGTAGGCGGCTAGTGCGCCAGCGGCCTCGCCTATATTCCATTCGACCGGATGCAAGCGATAGCAGCCGTTGGTGATATGGGTCACGCCCAGATTCTTGCAGGCTGGCAGCAGATTTTCTACCCGCTGCGGAATCAGTGCGCCCAAGGGAATCTGGAAAGGGTAACAACTGATGTCGATATAAGTCCGCAAGCCGGTGCTGGGGTGCAGGTCAATGCGATAACTGCCGACGCCAACGCTGTCATCAAAAATTTCAGCGCCGACAAGCTTGCCGCGCTGCTCCACGCCCACATGCTGTTCCAGCACAGTAAATTCGGCTTGGATGCGCCGGGCTTCACGAATATACACATACTTCGCCAATCCATCGCTGGTCCCAACAACGTCATGACGCAGGCGCAGGCCCGGATAGCCGTATCCCTTGCCATTATGGCGCGGGGCTTCGGTCTGCATCCAGTAAAGCACGGAATAGCTAAGCTGCCGCGACCCGCGCAAAGCTGCCTGTTTCTCGGTTTCCGATACGCCCAGCAAGGGCTTCAGCCAATAATCGATCTGGGGCCAATTCACCAGCGTAATGTCGCTGCGGAATGTGCCTTCGGGGTAATGCCCTTTGTACAGAATCCGCCTGAAGTGCCAGAAATCACCAGGCGCCCTGGTGCGCTTGTGCTGGAAATCCGTATGGAAGATGCCGCGATTGCGGGTTTCCAACGTAATCGGGCTGACATCTTGCCAGCCAAGCTGTTTGCCAGGCCAAAAATCTGCCTGATACGCTTTCCAGAACTCATAATCTTCCGGTTTTTCGATGCGATAGTCTTCGCCTTCCAGATGGTCAATGGCGAAACACCAGGAAATCGCCTGCTGATCCAAGGGCTGCGGCTCGCCCTCAAGGGCATGAAGCTCGTTGGTCTGTGCCTGGTTTTCAGCGCCAATCACCGACTCAACATTCGCCAGTTCCAGCAAGTCACCCAACTCGGTCGCATCCAGGATATAGGGCGCGGAAATCACCGTTTCATCGCCGCTGCGGGTATCCTGCAATGTGACTGCCAGCACTCGGTCCCCCTCGGTTTCGGCTGCTATTGGGATGTGATTGAGCAAAATATCGAGTTGAAGGCTGGAACGCCAGGGCGCCAGCATTTCTTCAATCACCGCCAGCCCGACGCGCGGCTCGTGACACAAGCGGCTGACATTGCCCTGTCCGGGATTCAAATTCGTGGTATAACGCGCCTTCGCTGTGAGAGGATAGTTGCGGCGGTAATAATCGCGCACCCCGTCCGACCAGCGCATATAACTGGCGGTGGCACCAGTTTGGTCGATCCAGGGATGTTCATCTGGCGGGACTGCCTGTGCTGTCAGCTGCCCGCCAATCCAGTCCGTTTCCTCGCTCATGATGACCGATTTGCCCAGGCGCAGTGCCGCCAGCGCCGCTGCCACCGCGCCGGTGCCGCCGCCCACAATCAAAATATCCGTTTGCCGCTCTTTCATCAGCGCATTCCTTTCCAATACCTAAGCCATTTGATAATCAAATCCGTTTTCAAGACACCAGTCATAGATGGGATTGGCGCCCCCGTCGAATTGAAATTCCTGTGTATCGTCAACGGCTTCACCCACCAGAAAGCGCTGCATGGCATTCAGTTTTTCCAGCATGACGGGCGGCTGCTGACGATAATCGGTCGGGCGAATCCAATTATAGCAATAACCAAACATGACCGCCTTGCGAATGCGGTTGGTCAGATTAGCTGCTCCGGCATGCCAGGTTCGGTTTTCAAACAAGACGCAGTCGCCAGGACTTAATCGCGGTTCAACACAGGTTGTCGGGTCAGCTTGACCGGGTGGAATAACGATGCGTTCCTTAAGTTGATTGCTGCCGGTTGCCATCAGGGTCACGCCACTGTTTGCCTGGCTCAGATCAGTCAGATAGTAAGCGACTTTAAGCGAATGGCGCGGGATGTGGGCATGTCCCAAATCGCGCATGGAGACAAAGTGATCCCGATGCCAACCCGGCATCCGCCTTGTCTTGGGCGCATCTAGCGGATCCGGATGACGATAGATGAGATGACTGGTCAAGAGTCCCAAGTGGGGACCCAGCAATTGTGTCACAATCGAAAATGTCGCCGGGTGGGTCAGCAGAGGCAAAAAGCGGTCGTCCATCGAAACCACATTGCGAAAGCCATCATAAAGACCGCCATTGCTGTGCTGACGATTGACCACGCGCTCACTGGCAATCAGGCGGTCACCAGCCTCGATTAGAGCCTCGATGGCATCGTTATCCAGCACACCACGGACAATCAGATACCCTTCATCATCAAACTGCCGTTTCTGCTCTGCGCTGATTCTGACAAATTCCATGGTGTTATCCTTCATTCTCTCGTCTGCAAAATCACAGTTATCCTTGATACCGGCAGGTGTACCGCCAACAATCACCGCGTCAAAGCTCAACGAAGCATTTTTCCAAAGATATTCGGTGCGGCACCGATTCTGCTTCAGCTATTCCTTGAGCGCCAGATAAACGATGACTCTAATTTTTATATCAGGTTGCAATTCACCGCAGAGCCGCAGCCAGCCGCCAAAGTGATTCACTTTGCAAAATGTTACGTCATCCTGTGCTGTCGGCAACGCTATTCCTGTGCCTTCATCCACCCAATGAATACCATTGGGCGAAATCTGAACGCGAGCTTGTGTGCAGTCAGTGCTGGCATGTGTTCCCTCGACAGCCAGGGCGCGGATGAAAAAAATCGCTTCACTCGCCCAAGCCGCCTCATAAGGTTCGGTGGCAAATGTATCCTGCCATTCCCGATTGCGTTCGACGACTGCTGTATAGCTGCCCCGCAGACTCATCCTCAAAACTCCCCTGACAGCAGCACCGAATCAAGATACAGAAAAGCCCGCTTGTCGCGGTTGCTTTCGACCCAAAAGGCGGTATTCAGCATGCAATTCAGGTTGGGCATAGCCGGAATCGAGATGACCTTCAGCGCTTCACCGGCATAAATGAGGTCATTGCATTGAAAGCCGAGGAAACGGCGGTCTGCCAAATCCACCTTGAGCTTTAGGTAATGCCAGTTCATCTTGGTTGCGATTTCGTTATAACACAGGGGCTGCGGCTGAAAATCCACATCCTCCCAGTTTTCAGCACCGAGATGAAAATGCGAAACGGTTTCGCCAGAATCGCCAATCGCATGGAAGGGGCGTGTCTGCCCTTTGACCTGCCAGCGGTTGATGACCTCATCGCCATCCACATTCAGATAGCGCAGATGCGGCATCCAGCGATATTCGGCATTAAAACCATCCTGAATGTCAAACAGCACCCCAAATGCCCGCATATCATGGAGTGACAAGCGCAGTTCACTCGCTTCCGGCTTGAAGGTAAAATAACATTCCAGTTGGATTTGTCCGCGATGCCGAAAGGTTTGCCGTTTGATGCTGGTTGCGATGGCACCGCTCTGTGGTCGGCTCGCCAATTTGAGCGCATAAGTGCCTTCCATCGAGCCAGCCGTGCCGGTATCCCACATGGATAAATTGCTTAGCATCGGCGGACGCATGTCGGCATACTCTGCCAGCATCGAATCCAGGCTGTGTTCATAATTGCCGATGAGTTCCGACCAGCCGCGTATGCCCTCGTCGAAATCATCATAAAAGATAATCCGCTCCAGGGGGTCAAAGCGGCTCAAGCGCGGGTCGATGGCTTGCAACACAGTCATACAGGCTGCCTCTCTCTGATTGGCTTGTGTCTAAACCCTTGATCTGAATAACTTGACAGACCAAAGGATTGGATATACATTAGACACATACTGCCCAAGGCAGGTTCATTCAAGTATAGCGGATATGCGGCAATCTGCAAAAATTGCCCATCTTAAATCGCATCATCGTGTACGATTGGCTATCGGGCCATTATTTTATTGAATAATGATTTTAGTATTGGAGAATCACTATGAAATACACACTCTTTATACGTCTGGTAATTGCCTTTGGTATCTTGCTGTCGCTCGGACTTATGCCGGTGGCTGCTCAAGATTGTGAAGGTGAAGTCATTGAACTCGAATTTATGAACTGGTGGGGCGCTGCCCGCGAAGCGCTGATGGATACACTCATCGGACACTTCCAGGCAGAAAACCCCTGCATCCGCATTATTAACCAGGTTCAGCCCTGGGATAACCGCAGTGAATTGCTGGCGACTGCCGCCGCGAGCAGCAATCCGCCTGGCATCATTATGAGCACTCGCCCAGAAACCTATCAATTCGCCATTTCGGGACTCATCATTCCAATAGACTCCTTCGTTGAAGAATCCGGGATTGACCTGAGCGTCTTTTATGATGGCGAAATCGGCATTCAATACTGGAATGGTGAACTCTACGGTCTGCCCATGCCCTCCGCTGGCGGTTTGACCGGGATGTTCATCTATAACAAAGATATGATGAGAGATGCCGGCTTCGACCCCGAAAGCCCGCCCAAAACCTGGCAGGAACTCGAAGAGATGTCGACGGCAATCACGCAAGCTGACCCGCTCGGCATTGATGTGATGGGCACTTCTGTTGGCAGTCAGGACTCCAACTTTGTCTCCTGGCTGTACACCAATAACGGCAAATACGTCTCGGACGATGGGCGCACCCTGCTCTTTAACAGTCCCGAAGGAATCGAAACGCTGGAGTGGATGATTAACTTCACCAACAACATCAATGGCGGGGTGGAAAATGTCAGTGATTTCTTCCAAGGCGCTTCCTTCTCCGAAGGCGACCATCCCTTCTATGACAACGAAATGGCTTTCCTGCCTGTCAATACGTCCTTCTTTGGTCACTACCAGGTCAATGCGCCGGAAAAATACGACGATACCTCGCATTGGGGTGTGATGCTGCGTCCCTACAATGGCGACAACCCGGATGCCAGACATACCGGTGTAACCGGTTATGGTTTCAGTGGTGGCTGGGCATATACCATTCCGACTGCTCATCCACCGGAAAAGCAGGCGGCGGCTTACAAGTTCGCTGAATTCATCGGCATCCATCCGCTCGGCGGTTGTGCTTTCCTGTTTGCGCAGAACCGTCCTTCGCCGGTGCGCGAATGCAACGAGGATCCTGCTTACTACGATGCCAACCCCTATTGGGCGACCGTGCTGGAAGGGCTGGCAACCGATACCTCGGTTCCGATTACGCCAGTGCAGGGGCAAATTGCCGAAGTCCTGAGCAACCACATCGAAGAAGCCCTCTTTGGCATCAAATCCGCTGCCGATGCCCTGAATGATGCCGCTGCCGAAGGTCAAGCCATCCTTGACGAATTCTGGAGCGACTTTGATGGCTAGCGGCGATGCAGCCTCCGCTTTGAATATCTTGGATAGCCGGGCTCCTTGGCGGACCCGGCTGTCTGAGTTTTGGTTTCGTCATCGCAGTTTGATTGGCTTTGTGTTTATCCTGCCCTGGTTTTTGAGCTTTGTCATCTTTGACCTGATGCCCTTCGCTTACAATCTGTACCTGAGCTTTACCGATTATCAAATCGGGACGGTGGGCATCCCGCCCTGGCTCGGCTTGGAAAACTATATCGAAATTTTTACCGAAGATAAGCTCTTCACAAAAAGTTTGGGTAATACCGTGTATTACCTGGGTTTCAGTGTGCCTTTGCGCTTGCTGTTTGCTTTTCTGATTGCCTTGATACTCAATCTGCGGGTGCGCGGGATGCAGCTTTATCGCACCCTGTTTTATATACCATCGGTGGTGCCGCTGGTGGCGGCGACCGTCATTTTTCTTGGCTTGCTTAACACCCGTTATGGTTTGTTTAATCAGTTGTTTGTGCTGGTTGGCATCCCGCCGGTGCGCTGGCTGTCCTCACCTGCCTGGGTGAAACCTTCGCTCATCATCCTCAGTTTGTGGAGCTTTGGCGGACAGATGATTATCTTCCTGGCGGGCTTGCAGAGCATTCCGAATGACTTGTACGAGGCGGCTGCGATTGACGGTGGCAACAGTTGGCATCGCCTGCGTCATATCACCATCCCCTTGATGACTCCTACCATCTTTTTTAACCTGCTGATTGGGGTGATTGGCGGCTTTCAGGTCTTTACACAGGTCTTCATACTGCTCGGCGTCAATGGCGGGCCCTTACAGTCCGGCTTGGTTTTTATGCTGCATGTTTATAACAAAGCCTTCCGCGACTTTGAGTTCGGATATGCCGCTGCTTTGTCTGTCATCCTGTTTAGCATTATCTTTGTCCTGACCATCGCTCTGGTCTATACCTCCAATCGCTGGGTGTTCTATGGGGATGGCGGCGAAGATGAGACCTAAAAGCGCTAATCCATCGAGTGATTAAAGAGCGAGACTTATGATTCAGAATCCCAGGGTCAAATTTATCCGTCATGTATTTATCTATGCTATTCTGACCGCCGGGGCAGTCGTGATGATGGTGCCCTTGCTGTGGACTGTTTCGACATCGCTCAAAACCCGCGACAAGGTATCCATCCGTCGATTGGAACTCATTCCTGACCCGATTGCTTTTGAGAATTATCCCAATCTGTTTGAAGTTCGTCCCATCAGCAAATATACTCGCAACACTCTTGTCATAGTAGCTGCGTCCCTGTTTGGCGCTTTGGTGCCTTGTACCCTGGCCGGTTATGCCTTTGCCCGCATTCCCTTTCCGGGACGGCAATATCTGTTTGGCATCCTGCTGGCGACGATGATGCTGCCGTATGTAGTGCGAATCATCCCTTTATTTTTGTTTTTTGACGAAATCGGCTGGACAAAAACTTTTGGTCCGCTCATCTTGCCGCGCGTACTGGGGCATAATGCCTTCTACATTTTCTTGTATCGGCAATTTTTCCGCGGCATCCCGAATGAGATTTATGATTCTGCCCGCATTGACGGCTGCTCCGAGTTCGGTGTCTGGTGGCGCATCTTTATGCCGATGTCACGCCCGGTTATCGCGGCGGTTTCGATTTTTGCCTTTGAATTCGCTTGGAACGACTTCCTTAATCCCTTGATTTATCTGGGTTCCAATCAAGAGTTGTGGACGCTGGCGCTGGGCTTGAATGCCCTTAGGGGATTCGAGGGGACTGACAGCAGCCTGAACATGGTGATGACCTTCTCCGTGCTGATGATTATCCCGATGCTGGTCGTTTTCTACTTCGGGCAGAAACATCTCATCTCTGGCGTCACGGCTTCGGGCAGCCTCAAGGGATAAGGTGCTTTGGGTATGCAAGCCAATAACAAACCCAATATCGTCTACATCGTCCTCGACCAGTGGCGCGGAGACTGTTTGGGCATTGCCGACAGCCAGCATCCGGTGATGACCCCGCATATCGACCAGATTGCCTGGGAGGGCATCTGGTATCAACGCGCCTATGCCGACTGTCCTCTGACCGTTTCTATGATGATTTCGAGATCCCTGAACCAGTCATTGGCGATTGGGTCGATAGCGAAAACGAGCCGCTCTGCCTGATACGTCAGCGCATCGCCAGAAAAGCCGACCGCATCCCGCCACCTGTGCTGAAGCGCCTGCGCCGTCATTATTATGCCCAGATTACGCATATTGATTATCAGCTAGGACGTCTCTTTGGCGAGCTAAAAAGCAAGGGATTATACGACAACACAGTGATTGTGATAACATCCGATCATGGTGAGCATCTTGGCGACCACCGCCAGTTTGCCAAATACACTTTCCTGGAATCCGCCGCCCGCGTGCCGATTATCCTGCGCCTGCCGACTGATGCGGGCATCTGCAACGCGCGTGAGGGCAAACCGGTGCTCACTGCCGATATTGTGCCGACCC
>DAOUKA010000031.1:0-18795 GCA_034421915.1 Anaerolineae bacterium | reverse complement strand
GGTGTCGGTCCGATGGGAACAGGCATGGAAGAGACCTATCAATTAACCTCGGCGCTGAAATTTATCCCCTGGGGCAAGCAGGTGCCAGTGATTACGGATGCCCGCTTTTCGGGCGTTTCGACTGGCGCTTGTATCGGTCATGTCGGGCCGGAGGCGCTGGCAGGGGGCGCCATTGGCAAGCTGAGAGATGGCGATTGGATAGCGATTGAGATTGACCGCAGGGAGTTGCGGGGTTCGGTGCAGCTGGTGGGGACTGCCGCAGGTAAGTTATCGGCGGAAGCGGCCCAGGCATTGCTGGAGCAGCGTGCGCCTCACCCGAACTTGAGGGCGCATCCCGATTTGCCAGGGGATACGCGCCTATGGGCGGCTTTGCAGGCAGCCAGCGGCGGCCTCTGGGCAGGCTGTGTCTATGATGTAGAGAAAATTACGTCTGTGATGCGGGCGGGGATGCAGGCATTGGCGGAAGGGTAAGCTGCGCTATGCCCGATAAGGTCTGATATAAATTGAATTGATATATGGTTGCCGGATTTGGGAATTGGACACACAAAAACTTACCTAATCGACACCAGGCCACTGATGGTGCTCGGCTACAAACGCAGCAAAAGGCGCCGTTATTTTCGCGTTTGAACGGCAGCTGGCGAAAACAATGGTCGGTTTGGCAACTTGCCTGACTGCCAAAGATGCCAAAAAGCGGAACTTGTCGGCATAATCCACAATGTACTGCCACACCGCCGTCCGCTTCTCTTCTGCACTCGTTGAAGTCAACATCATCATGCTCTCTCGTCCAGGCACAATAGAACATATATTCTGTTAGGGTGAGTTGCTTCAGTTATTTGACAGACTCTTGCTGTTGAGTGTTTATCAATTGGTTTGATGGTAATCTGGTCAAGCGAAAGTCTCCAGTAATTCGGGCTTATCCGAACATATCGCATCGACGCCCAGGGCTTTTAGCGCGGCGATTTCCGCGGGGCGTTCTTCATGCCAACAAACTATGCCCAGATCCGCTTGCCGTACCGCGTCTATCCAGTCGGGTGTGAGTAAGCGATGTGGTTGCCTTGCCCGGTTTTCCCAGCAGGGGTGGACATAATCCGCCTGAATCGACTGAGCCAGTTTCACCACGTCGATATTAACGGCGCCAAATAATATCGAAGTCTGAGCATCGGGACGCGTAGCTTTTATATCCGCCAGGTAATCGGGCCTGAAGGAGCTAAAGATCACGTTTTTCATATAATCTTGTGCATCAAGCGCCTCAAATATAGACCGGGCTGCGTTCATATTAAGCTGCTTGATATCCAAATACAGTCCCAAGCCGAGATTCTTGCACAAGACGAGCGCTACTTCAAAACTGATGACCTTGCCCTGTACTGTTGTCATGCTGTGCAATTCATCAAGGCTGAAATCCGAGACATTGCCATCAATGCTGTAGACGCGCTTCAAGCTGCTGTCGTGGGTGACAATGGGCACATCATCGGCGGTCGTGCGGATGTCGATCTCAACCATGTCGGCGCCAAGTTCGGCGGCTTTGTGCAAGGCTTCTGGAGAATTCTCTTGGGCATAAGCCGATGCGCCGCGATGGGCAATTCGCAAGACTCGCCGTTGATTTGGCGGGATTGTCGCGTGCAAGTGCTCTATCCACTTGGTTACTCGCGCTGGTATCCACGCGAACAGATTCTGCCAAGGGACAAAGATAGCTTCTCGAAGGTCAAAGGTATTGGAAAAATCATATATTGGCTCAAATTTCAACCGCTCAAGATAGGTATGCACGAGACGGTTCTGAAGGGGCTTGCGCTGATCAATGATGCCGTCAAACAAGGGTGGGACATGCACGCCCATCTTACCGGCATGAACACCGCAACTCGCAAGGGTCTTTGCTTTTCTTTGAATCAAACACTCGGTCGAACGAGCGAAGGCATGTTTGCCGGGTTCGGAATACACGATCAGACGATAATTTTGCAAGCATAGCTGATTATCCGCGTCCAGCATACTGTTGTATCTGCCGTGCCAGCTTGCTTCAGCATCAACTGGATTGCCGCTGTGATCGACATATACCCAAACATGCTCCAGTTCATAGAGATGTTGTATATCCCAATCCCACCAGATTGCATATTCAATAGCAAAGGCAATGTTGTCACCTAATCGAATGTCACGGGGAAAGGATGAGGATGTGCAATTCTCGCGGAAAACCGTACAGCCGACAACAGAGGGTAAGAAAGGCTCCTTCAGATCGAAGCAGATATAAGGGGCATAGCGCAGGGCGAGTTCATAATCCCTTGCCGAATCAACACGCCTGTCGAGCCCCTCGTATGGCCCATCGAGCATGGCGCTGCACTCCGATCTTTATTGCTGCCAAAGGAGCGATTTCTCTGTCTTCGGATCGAAGAATTGGACTTGCTCCATATCGAACTTGAGTTTGACTCGATCGCCGCTTTGATACTGTGTATCAGTATTCGCCAGCAACAGGAAACTGTGTTTCCCGACTCGCACGTCAATCAAGTCTTCACGTCCCAGTGGCTCAACGATAAATATCTCGCCAGCGATCTCGCCAGTGTCGGTAATTTGAATATCCTCGGGACGGATGCCCATCACAGCAGTGCCATCATAACTGGCTGGCGGCTCCCCACGATCTTTCTGCACTTCTAATCGAAGCGAATCCGCTTCGGCAAAGTAACGACCGTTGGATTGCGAGACTTCAACGGACACGAAGTTCATTGGCGGGTTGCCAACAAAGCTGGCGACGAACTGTGTTTTGGGGCGGTTATACAGCTCATCTGGTGAATCAAAAGCCTGTAGATGACCGTCATTCATTACAGCGATGCGATCGGCCATGGTCATCGCTTCCACCTGATCGTGCGTAACATAGATGGATGTAATGCCGAGGTCTTTCTGCAAGTGCTTGATTTCTCCGCGCATAGTCAGGCGAAGCCGCGCATCCAGATTGGACAAGGGTTCGTCAAAGAGCAACACATCCGGTTCTTTTACCAGCGCCCGTCCCAAAGCGACCCGCTGCTGCTGACCGCCTGACAGCTGTCCTGGACGGCGATCCAGCAAATTGCCGATGCCCATCACATTGGCAACTTGTCGGACGCGATCGTGCTGTACGGTCTTTGCTACCTTCTTCAGTTTAAGCGGATACGAGATATTCTGGAAGACGGTCATATGCGGGTATAGCGCGTAGCTTTGAAAGACCATGCCAATGTTACGGTCTTTTGGCTGAACTTGATTGACCACACGCTCACCGAACTTGATTGTGCCTTTGGTTGGTTTGTAGATGCCAGCCAAGGTGAGAAGAGTAGTTGTCTTGCCGCAGCCCGAGGGGCCAAGAAATGCCACAAACTCGCCATCGTCAATATGCAGAACCAAATTCTCGACACCAACTACATCACCGAATCTTTTGGTGAGGTTATCAATTGTGACTTTCATGATGAGCTTCTTTCTTGCTTATGAGCTTCCTTTTGTGCCACCGGCATAGATATTCAGCAGATATTCCTGTGCGAAGATGAAAAAGATAAAAATAGGAATCAACTGGAATAAGCCGACCGCCGCCACCTGATTCCAATCCACCGGCGCGGTTTCATCAATTAGCTCGTTCAAGAAGACCGGCAAATTGCTCACACCGGAGCCGATGGAATAAGTCGCAGGAATAATGTAGGCGTTCCAACCACCGATGAAAGCAAAAATGCCGAGAGCCAGCAATCCGGGGCGAATTTGCGGCAAGAGGATTTCCCAGTAGGTGCGCCAGCGAGAAGCGCCATCTATCAGGGCTGATCGCTCCATATCCCAGGGGATGTTATCGAAGAATCCCTTCATGAGCCAAACCCCAAGCGGCAACTGGAACGCGACCATGACCATTGCGATGCCGCCGGCAGTATTAAAGCCGATCAAATCACCAATGAGGGGTATGTCTCCAAGTCGCAGCAAAACAAAGAAGATCGGGATGAGCAGAGTGATAGCAGGGAAGCCGTGAAGAATCAAGGTAAACGAGAGGAAGAAGCGCCGTCCGGGAAAGTTCATCCGCGACAGAGCATAACCTGACATAGAGGATACCAACAAGACAACCGAGGTCATAATAACGGCGATCGCCAGGGATGTCATCAATATGGGCCAGATATTGAATTCCAAGCCGGCGATATTGCCGGCAAAAATCGATTCCCAATTCTCCAACGTAAAGCCGCCGAAATTGTCATTGCCATCGAGCGGCACAAGCCCTTCGGTACGGAAAGAAAAGGTCGCGATGATGACCCAGAAATAGCCTATCAACAGAGGGGACAGCAATCCGACAAGCGCGATATAGGGCACCCAATGCCCGGGCAGGAATACAACAATGGCGGTAAAGACAAGCACAATGACCAAGCTGGGTAATAAGGCGCCAAACTGCTTGTCGGAAACGACGGTGACGCGAACGGTCTCCTGCAATTCTTCATCGCCGCGCACGAACCGCAAACGGAGCGGGTCGCCCTCCTCTGATTGGCTCACCCGTTTGTTAAAGGCGCCCAAATCCACCGCATCTCGGCGAATCGCTGTGATCACATCGCCGACTTGGATACCGGCGGCATCGGCGACGCCCTCGGCAGCGACAGTGTCGACACGAACGCCCGCCTCGGTTTGGCTGAGGGTCATCTGTAGTGACTGACGCGGCGCGAATACACCATAATCAAAGGCATAATGTCCGGCGGAAATGATGACAAATATCACGATGGTGCTGGTAAAAGCCAATCCGAGTGCTTTCGGGGTATTGCTCGCTGTGTAGCGACGGGCAACGCTCGTGGCGGAGATATAGGCAACATAGGGAAGCGCAAGTAAGGTCAGACGGGTCAAGACATCCATCACCGTTTCTTCAACGCCGCCCAAGGCAAGAAGCGGACCAACAACCCGGCTAAACAAGAATGCAGCCAGCAACAAAATAAGAATGCTGATCATACCGAGTCGTAAGGCTTCCATCAGATCTTGCCGTAACGTGGGTGGAATCTCCTCTGTTTTGATCTTAATCGACTCGAACAACTTATCGTGCACAGTCATAGCGTCTCCACTCGCGGTTCAGCGACCAATTCATCAAAGCGGAATACACGCATATAGATCACGGCGAGCACGACGCCAATCATGACCAAGAGAACGGCAAAAGCCGAGCCATAACCCCATTGAGCATTGCCGAAGTAGTTGGACAAAGCGCGGTGATAAGCGGTCAACGACCATACCTCAGTGCGATATAGCCCCGGACCGCCGTCGGTCAGTAATTGGATTTCCACGAAAGAGGTCAATAAAGACAGTGTCTGATAGGTGAAAACAAAGAGCAGTGGCCAGCGGATCAAGGGCAAGATTACGTAACGGATGCGTTGCAGTTTTGATGAGCCATCAACCAGCGAGGCATTGAGTAGGTCCTTGGGAATCGACTCAATGGCTGACGTGAAAATGATCATGCCGAAGGACAGACCGATGAAGCCATTAACCACTATGACGAACACCCAGGGATTCGTAGCGATGTAGTTATAAGCGGGCTGCCCCATGATCTCGTTGAATTGGTTAATGATCCCAAACGGCGCTTCCGCCATCATCCGTTTCCACAGCAAGATATAGACAACGGGTGAGGTAATGCGGGGCAAGATCCATAAAGCGCGAAACACAAAACCTGCGCCACGATCAATATGCGTTGTGAGCAGCGAAACGATGAGCGCCAAGGAGACATTGAAAATCGACAGCGTGACGAGTACATAAAAGATCGTATTGAAGAAAATCTTCCGGGCAAATTGATCATTCAGAAGGGTTTCATAATTCTTCAAGCCGATAAATTCCATCTCGATGAGGTTGGAGGTGAAATTCGAACTAGCTAGGTTGGTGACACTCAGATATAGGATGATGGCGACAGGAATCAAAAAGAAAACGATAACGAGGATACCCGCCGGCGCCATAAAACCGTAGGCACTCAAATAAGTTCGGAGGGCATTGCTGCGACTGCGGTCGAGCCGAACCCTTGCTGCAGAATTATTCTGAAGCTCAGACATAAATAAAACCTAGGCTTTCTTCAAATCCTGATTGCGTGCGTCGCAATTGTTTATAGAAGGGAAGCGCGATAGCTCCGCTTCCCTTAACTGGCTATTGAATTGTGGAGAAACGGCGCTGCTTCCACTAGCGGACCATGATGCCATCTCCCAATTCATTTTCCATCTGCGCGATAGCAATGTCGGCTGCGCCTGCTGCATCCGCTTCGCCCGTTTCGACGGCTTGAATGCCAAGGAAGTAGGCATTCGACCAGGCATTCCAACCGGGATGGTTGGGCAAAGCTGTCGTATGGTCGAGCATATAGTGCGCGCCGCTGAGGAGTGCATTGCCTTGATAAGCCTCGGATTCCAGTTGGGCGTTGAGGATACCCAAGTGGAAGCTGTCTATCGCATGGCGATTGTTGGCTTCTGGCGTCGTTATCGCTGCGATCAACGCCATGGCAACATCGGCATTATCACTGCCGCTGCTAATCATATAGGACAGCGGGTGAGTCAAGGTGATGGCTTCGCCGGTGCCCATCGCCGGGATAAGAGTCAGCCCGATATTCTCGAAGAGATAGTCGTCGCCGCCTTGGTCGGCAACATAGTTTAATGCCCAGTTGGGCCAATTCCAGGTGCCGCCCGCAGCAAAGAGTACGATGTCTGCCTGTGCTACACTGGGATGCCAAACTTCGTTCCAATCGATACCGATAATATCGGAACGCATCACACCAGACGAAGCGGCAGTGCCCAGTAGCTCGTAAGCAGCTACCATCGCCTCGCGGTCAACGACAAGATTGCCATCGGCATCGAGGACTTCACCGCCCATGCCGTAGTAGTAATACAGGAAATCGGGACCGTTGCTGGGACGATGCCAGAACCCGTTTCCGCTGTCTACGACGCCTTCATCAATGGCTTCTTGTGCAGTAGCCAACATATCAGCGAAAGTGAATTCGCCGGCAGCAACGCGGGCGGGCAAGGATTCAATGTCTTCTTCGCTCCAGCCTAGATCGCGCAAGAGGAGTTTACTGTAGAAGATCGGGCGTGCTTCCGCATCTTGTGGGATGCCATAAGTAATACCAGCATAGCGCTGTGACTCCCAAAGGGCAGGCACAATATCCTCATACTCACTGTGTACGCCGATCATGTCATCAAGCGGGATAATGAATCCAGCAGGTGCCCATGCGCCAATATCTTCGTGGCCCGAAAGGATGATATCTGGGGCTTCACCGGCTTCCGAAGCCAGGACAAATTCGTTCTTGTAATCGCCCCAACCGGCATTGTCCTGGATGAGATTTAGGTCGATATTGATGCCCAGATCGGCTTCAACATCGGCTTCGACTTCGGCGAAATTGTTGCAGCGCCAATCCTCTTCAGGTGGGCTGGCTTTGCAACGTATGGTGATACTGACAGAATCCTGCGCTCCGACTATCCCTGTCAGTAAACTCAAAAGTAAACAGAAAATCAAAACGAGGGATAATTTGACATTCATTTTGTGTCTCTTCCTTTACATAAAATTTTCACATTCAATTATATTGTAGCATTTAGTCCATCATAATGGCAACGTCTGATGTAAAATTGAATTGACAAAAAGGGGCTGATCTCCAAAATGGTAAGTACCCCAAACCAGCCCCATGAATAGTATAACCATGGAAACCTTGTTGACCATCCTTTTTGTGCACATTGACGACGGGTATCAAGAAAAAGTCCAGCCATGGCGCAGCGGCAGAGCCGGACGCAAACCCAAGTTGAGTGTCAGTGAGATGATGACCTTGATGCTGGCAGCCTACATCCGCGCCCATCAGCGCCATGTTCCCCAAGCTGCTGACACCAAGTCAGTTCAATCGTTGCTCGCGCAGTTTGTGTCATCTAACGGAAAGGAGGTATCGCCACTGGCTGCTGGACTGGGACATGGGGCAAAGCAGCGCTTATCTGCTGGATACCGAACCGCTGCCGGTGCTGGGCTATCAACGCAGCAAAAGGCGCAGTCATTTTCGCAGCAGCGCCAGCTATGGTTACAGTCGCAATGTACTATTTTGGTTATAAACCGGTGATGGTGACCGCGCTGGCGGGCATCCCGGTGATCGATGACATCACCCATGCCAGGGTGATTGGCGACAAAGGCTTTTTGGGGGGACGAGTGACAAGCGCAGGTATTCCAACAGACCGGCAACATCATCATCACATCTAAACGCAAAACCAGCGCATTTAGGCATCCCCATGGCTTCCAGCGACTGTTCAACAGCCTGCGAGAGCGCATTGAAGGGGTCTTCCATGAGCTTCAGAACACCGGTCATCATCTCGAGCGGCTGCTGGCGAAAACCGGATACGGTTTGGCCACTCGCTTGATTGCCAAAGTCTCTGCTCATTTGTTCAAGCATATCTTGCACTGGCGTTATAAGATCCAGCTGCAAACCTTTCAAGCTGCCTCCGATTTTACTTTATTTATTTCACATCAGCCGTAGGATAATCGACAGCGCGATTGTCCGTGCTCGCCCCTGTGCTACTGGTACATTAAAAGCAGACTAATTCTGGCAAAAATGATCTGATTACATTGCTGATTTGAGTTGTCTTAGGGAACATGATGTATCTCCAATTTCTGTTATTGGGCGATAACTAACTTCAATTGGTCTTCACGTCACTTTCTATTTCAACCGAAATTAAGATACATTATCTCTAGTGAGAATGAGTTTGCGCATTTATCCATTGCTCAATTCAGCTTCTAAACCTGCACCATTTGATTATGTATGGCCGTTGCAGTTTTGTAGTGATTGCATTTTTAGTTGAGAGATAAAATCGGAAAAGACTGGTATGAAAATTCTAATTACTGGATCTAGTGGACAAATTGGGACCAACCTTGCATTAAGGTTACTAAAAGATAAACATATTGTCTGTGGAATTGATATTCGCCCAAATCCTTGGACTGCAGCATTTCCGACACAACTGCTGGATCTGTCCATTATAACCATCACAGGAGTGAGACTGATTATATTGAATACCCGACAGATTTGGATATAGTAGTGTATTTTGCAGCTCATGCAAAAGTTCATGATCTGGTAGTAGATCCTGCCAAATCTTTCGATAACATGATGATGACTTTCAATGTATTAGAATTTTGTCGGCAAAATCAAATACCAATCATCTTCAGTAGCTCGCGGGAAGTATATGGAGATATCTACTGCTACATTACTGATGAAACAAACGCGGATTTCGCATACACTGAAAGTCCGCATTCTGCCAGCAAGATATGTGGCGAAGCGTATGTGTATTCCTACGCGCAATATTATGGCGTTATCTAGTTTATCGGTTCAGTAACGTTTATGGTCGTTATGATAACGACTTGGAACGAATGGAGCGTGTGATTCCACTGTTTATAAAGAAGATACGGAATCACGAGCCTATTACAATTTATGGATCGGACAAGGTATTAGACTTTACTTATGTAGATGTGGTGCAAATTGCTTTGGTTCCGCTTGAGCGCGATGACATAATCAACTTGGTGTCGGCTCATGGTCGCAGCTTGACTACACACTCCAGGACAGTATCCTCCATTTCTGGTGCGGGTGCTCTGATACTACGGAGCGGTAAACTTCAAGGGGAAGCCCTGCTTTACAAACCAAAACAGAAACATTCCCAATCCAGCCGTTTCACCCTACAATATGCCGTCAAAAGACACCTGAGTTCACAGGAAACAGGCACATGATTGTTATCGCCAGCAGCAATGGAGTGGTTGGTATCGAAGATGCGATGCGAATCCTCAAAAATGGCGGCAGCGCCCTCGATGCGGTCGAAGTCGGGATTCGCCAGGTCGAAGCCAATCCGGAGGAACACACAGTCGGCTACAACGGCTTCCCCAATATCATAGGCGAACTCGAACTCGATGCCAGCATCATGGATGGCAAGACTCTCAATTCGGGCGCCGTCGCTACCATGAAAAGCTTCCCTCATGCCATCTCGGTCGCCCGCCAACTCATGGAAAGAAAACTGCCCCATATGCTGCTTGCCGGGCAGGGCGCCGAACGCTTCGCCCGTGAAATCGGCGCCGAACAGCAGGATGACCTGCTGCGAGATGAGGTCAAGACAATCTGGCGGCAGCGACTCGTCCAGAGCCGTTCGGCAGCAGCCGTGGCGGCATTGGATGAGCAGACCCCCTTGCTGGATTGGGTCAAGCTGGCAACCGACCCCGAACGGGTCGCCAGCACGGTCAATTTCATCGCCATCGACAAACAACGGAACATCTGCGCTGGGGTCAGCACCAGTGGCTGGGCGTGGAAATACCCCGGGCGGGTCGGCGATTCGCCCATCATTGGCGCCGGGAATTATGCCGACAATCGTTATGGCGCCTGTGCCTGCACTGGCATGGGCGAAATGGCAATCCGCGCCAGCACGGCACACAGCCTCGTCTTTTATCTGAAGATGGGCATGTCTCTCCAGCAGGCGGCACAAACGGCAATGGAAGACCTGCGCGATTTGGGCGGCGATTATATCGGCGGCATGAACCTGATCGCGCTTGACTGCCATGGCGAACACATCGGCATGACCACCCGCGCAGGTGCGACCTATATCTATCAAACTGCCGATATGGTTCAGCATCAATTCGTCAAGCGAAACCTCGTCGATATTCCCGGACGCTGGGCCGCCGCCAATAAAACCCGCCCATGAATTACCCTGTCAGGACGTTTATAGGGTAGAATGTGGCACAGCTTTGGTCAAACTGCCGAAGAACAGGAAAGGCCATGTCCAATAAACCCACCCTCATTATTATCTTTGGCGTGACGGGCGACCTCGCCCGCCGCAAACTGATACCCTCGCTCTTTAGCAACTACATCAAGGGGCGCTTGCCCAACCAGCTGAAAATCATCGGTGTGGGACGCCGCGAGTGGACAGATGCCATCCTGACCCAACACGCGCATCAATCGCTAAAGGATTTTGCCGCCGGCATCTTCGATGAGGGCGCGTGGAACACCTTTAAGCAGGCCCTATCTTATGCGAAGGTGAACCTGCCCAAACCCGAGACCTATCAAAATCTGAAAGACCATCTGGCGCAGCTGGAAGACGGGGATGTCAATCGCCTTTATTATCTGTCGATTGCGCCCGAATTTTACGGGGATGCCATATCGAATCTGGGCAGGCTCGATATGGCGCGCGAAGTCGGTGGCTGGCGGCGCATCGTCATCGAAAAGCCCTTCGGTTATGATCTCAAAACCGCCCAATCACTCAACCGTGTCGTACATTCCGTCTTTAACGAATCGCAAGTCTATCGGATTGACCATTATCTCGGCAAGGAAACCGCCCAGAATATCCTGTTTATGCGCTTCGCCAATACCATCTTCGAGCCGATTTGGAATCGCAGCCATATTAGCAATGTGCAAGTCACCGTCGCCGAGAGCGTCGATGTGGGCACCCGCGCCGGTTATTATGACAAATCGGGCGTCATGCGCGATATGGTGCAAAACCACCTGCTGCAGCTGCTTTCCCTGATTGCGATGGAGCCGCCGGCAGCTTTTGACGCCGATGCCCTGCGCAACGAGAAGGTCAAAGTCTTGCAGGCAGCCCGTGCCGTCAAGCTCAGCGACACCGTCCGCGCTCAATACGATGGCTACCTCACTGCCGCTGGCGTTGCCACCCATTCACAAACCCCGACCTATGCTGCCCTCAAACTCTTCATTGACAACTGGCGCTGGAAAGACATCCCCTTCTATTTGCGTTCGGGCAAGGCGCTGCGCTCCAAGACGACCCAGGTCAACATTCAGTTCAAGCGCCCCCCCAACAGCATCTTTGAACTCAGGGAAAGCGGCGACTTCTCGCGCAATATGCTCTCCATCTGCATCCAGCCAGACGAAGGATTTCATCTGACTATTCAAGCCAAGATACCCGACCAGTCTATCGCCAAATCAGTCGATATGGAACTGCACTACGAGGATGCCTTCATCGCTGACAAACTGCCGGATGCCTATGAACGTCTGATTTTGGATGCGATTAATGGGGATGCCGCCCTCTTCATCCGCAGTGACGAAATCGAAAGCGCCTGGAAAATTGTCGACCCCATCATCGAAGGCTGGGAAGCCGGCGCTGACGCCATGCAAAGTTATCCCAAAGGCTCATGGGGACCCGCCGCCGCCGATGAACTGCTCGACCGCGATGAGCATGTCTGGCGGGTTAGCTGCCTGCATGATGACAAATCACCCTAGCCGACAAGGGAAAAGGCGGACAAATCGCCAGCCCATTTAGAGAAATTATTCCACCCACTCGTCATAATGGTATGCTTGCATCATGTAGAAACAGGCGTCGGCCGGGTCAACAATCAGCGCGAAATGACCGGTTCCAGGCGCCTCGGTCTTCGGCACCAGAATGCGCCCGCCCAGTTCTTCAACTTTTGTGATGCTTTCGTCGATGCTGACGACGTTGAAATAGGGTATCCAGGCGGGTGGCATATCGTCCATTTGAATCATCCCGCCATTGCTGCGACCGCGATTCATAATATGGATGTAGTGTTCGTCCGCGCTGTATTCCCAGCCAAGCACTTTGCCGTAAAATGCCTTTGCCGTTTCAGCATCGCCCGTAATCAATTCGTTCCACATCATGGCGCCAGGTTTATTGACAATGCCAGCGCCAATCTGGTTTCTCGGCTGCCAAAAGGTAATCAGTGCCCCGGTCGGGTCGTGAACATTCAGCAGGCGTCCACTGTCGAATATATCCATCGGCGGACCAGAGATAATGCCCCCATTGTCCGTAATCGGGTCAACCAGCGCATCGACATCATCCACCGTAACATAACTCATCCAGTGCGAAGGCACACCCTGTTCTTGCATGTCGGGCATCATCGCGACGAGCCCCGCCACATTTTCGCCCTCCAGTTGGAACATGGTATAGGTCAAACCCTCGCCCATCGGAACTTCAATCTTTTCCCAGCCAAACAGCCCCATATAAAAGGACTTGGTACTCTCGACATCGGTCGAAGTGTTATCCGCCCAGGAAAAGGTGCCGTGTGGATATTTTGTAACTTTGTACATCTTGTCCCCTCCGTATGATTAGCTGACGCCAGTAGAAAATTTGTTCACATCTTTATCCTAACGAACAAAGGCGCAAGCTGTCAATAGAACATCAGATTAAATTTAGATTAAATGTTCTATCGCCTTACTCGACGACCAAGACCTCAGCCAGAGTCAGTGCATCGGCATCCCCGACCCCGGCCCGTTCCCCTGAAGTCGGCTCATACCAACCCAGCCGCAAGCGATACTCGCCCATCGGCAAGGCAAAGCGATGAGTCGTCGTCACATATTCCCCTGGAATCCAACCGGTTGTCGGTCGCGTCCAATCTGTCGGCACACCATCCCACTGCGCGGCAATCCGTGCCTGCTCATCCAAAACATGCACAAACAAGCGCAGACTGTCCGACAGCATCCGCTTCGTCTGCCACACCAACCGAAGCTCGGCTGGCGCATTCAGGCTGAACCCGCGCAGAACAATGCCATTGCTCCATTCTGCGCTGGACGCCCGGGCAAAGTCGGGCGCCGCAAAATAGCGCTGCGGTGTGTGCAGGGACATCTGCTGTTCCAGACGAATGATTTCCCCCAGTGGATTTTGTTCCGAATCCAGCAATCGAATCCCAATCTGATACCCCCCCGCCGGGATATTCGGCGGCACAATGACAGCGTGATGACCTCGATTGATTTCGCCAGTCTGCCAATCGTGAAAGCGATGCCCATCGACCAGATGACGCAGCGCCGAAGCGAAGTTCACATTATCACCCTCATTCAGCCACAGCACTTGCGCCAGCAAATCATATCCAGCCAACGCGGGAATCTGTCGCAGCTTCTGCCAAGTCCAGTCAAAGCTCAATTCGTCCCCTGCTGTCGCCGCATCAGGCAGCTTTGGCAGTTCATACAGGGCAGCATACCTGCCTGCCTCATCCCCAGTGGCGAAAGCCTGTATCTGTTCCGCCTGGAATTGCTGCTCGGACAATCGGTAAAGCCGCCTGCCGATTTCATATTTGACATCCTGCGGATTGCCCGCAGCATTGATGACACTCAAAGACACCAGAGATTCCGAATCAAACAGCGACGCCTCAAAGCGATAAGGCGCATCCAGTTGTGGCGTGAACTGCGGAATCTCAAATTGAATCACATCCTCAACATAAGCGTCTGGCAGCCAGTTACCGCTCGCCAGTCCGCCTGGCGCAAAGGAACTCGCCTCGGCAACAACCCTCCCCTGCGGATTCCGCATCCGCAAGATACTGGAATAATCGCGCTCAAGCGGCGACTCATGCAAGCGCCAGTAGAGCTTAATCTCCAGCCAGCGCCCGGTCATCTCCGCGCTCGGCATATCAACCCGCAGCAGGTCAATTTGCTCCCCAAAATTCGCCAAGGGTTTCACTTCGGCATCGCCAAAGCGGGTCACCTTAAAAGCGGTGTCGGCCGCATCCAGCACCATCGCCTTCAGCAGAAAGACAGCCAGGCAAATTCCCACCACCAGCCAATCAACCCGCGCCTCAGACTGCAATTCCTGCCTCTCGTCACTGCCCGCCATATCACGCCAGCCCGCCACAGCCGCCAGCACGCCGACCGCGCCCAGCAGACTGAAGACAAGCGACAGGGATTGCACCGGCGTCGGCTGGAGCGCAATCCGCAAATCGAATTCGCCCATCGGCACATCCACCGCCACCAATCCACGCGGCGAGGGAAAAACCTCAAGACTTTGCCCATCCATATCCGCTGCCCATCCCGGCACATACAGCCAATCCAGTTCAACTGTCTGTTCGATAGCTGAATCCAGCCGCAAAGTCGCTGATGTCCCGGCCCACTGCTGTGAAATCAGCGTCAGCGTACCAGATGGCAGCAGACGCGGGATAATATCGCCAGCTGCAAAGCGCTCAATCAGTCGATTCGCATCCAACTGACGCTCATCAGTCGTGACAGGCAAATACTCCGAATACGAGGACAGCGCCAGTTGCCCCGTATCCCGTTCAAATTGATGCACATCCCGAATATCCTCCAGGGGAAAGGCTGGATAATACAGCGTATATGTCCACGGAATGGCATAGACCAGCAAGCTCAAGCTCACCATGCCAACCAGCGCTGACCTGCGCCAGCCAGCCGATGCAGCTGTCCATATCAACCGGACACTGACCGCCGTCATCAGCGCCAGCAAGAAGCTCGCCAATCCCAACAAGCGCCAGGGAAACTGCGTATAAGCAATCAGCGGCAGGTTCTCCCACAGCCACGCGGACACTGGCATGTTCATCATAATCAGGAGCAGCACCATGCCCCACAGCGTCAGCAGCAGCCCGCGATAGCGCCGATACGGCTCTTTCCAGGTCAGGATGAGACCCGCGCCTGACAGAAGCAGCTGCACCCAGCCCAGACTAATTGGAATGGACTGATTTTGCTGAGTCGGGTCGGCGGTATGAGGAAATGCCAGAATCTCGTGCAAGGGGCGCAAATGGCGGCGGACATCAATGTGTTCCAGATTCGCGGCAATCAGGTTAATTTTGATGGCATCGGTTTCCATCAGCGCTGGCAGCCAGTAAAACGCGGTCAGCGTCAGCGCCAGCCCGCCTGCCAGCAGCAAGCGCAGCAGCACCCCCTTTTTATCAGCTGCCCGCCACCACAAAAACAAGGCATACAAAGCCAGCAAACCCGTCCCGTGCAAGGTCATCAAGGTGTGCATGGGAATAAACAGCGCGAAAGCCAGCAGCGCAATCGCAAAATCCAGTCGGCGGCCATAAAACGCCAGCCGCGCCCAGCCATAAAACACAAAGGGCAGCAGCGCCAGCGCCGCCATTTCGGGGGTCGAGCCCCGCGCCAGCCCGTCAAACAGATAAAAGGGCGCATAGACAAAGGCGATTGCCGCCACCCAGCCTCCCAGCCGAGAACCCGTCCAGAGCCGTCCCAGCAGGAACATCCCAATCGCCGCCAGCCAGGTGTACAAGACCATCGTCCACAGCCAGCTTTGCACAAAGCTGAATCCCAAGCTGTGCAGCCCGCTGCCGAGATAATAAGACAGCGCCGGGAAATAATTGAAGAGCGGCGCGCCATAGCCATAGACAAGCCCTGATGAATAACGCAGCCACCAGGGGTTATCCACCCGCAGCGAATAATCGACCGCCACCGTCCGATGCAGCTGCAATAAGCCGTCGGCGGATTCGGGCATCTGATTCAGAGTAAAGGGCTGAACCGCCAGCAGGGACAAGCTAAAGATGCCGAGCAGGAAAAGGAGAACTTGCAGGGAGCGGCTTGCAAGCGAACGGCAAAGGCGCGGCATATCCATTAATTACATATCGGCTATTTGACCGCGCCCATCGTCAAGCCCTGCACTAATTGACGTTGGGCGATCCAGCCAGCAATGACAACCGGCAAGACTGCTGCTGTTGCGCCTGCGGACATCTTCGCCCAGAATAAGCCCTCGGCAGTCTTGAAAGATGCGATATAGACAGAAACCGGCGCCGCTTTTGTAACCGTCAGGTTGAAAGCAAAGAAAAATTCGTTCCAGGCAAAGATGATACACAGCAGGGCCGTTGCAAACAAACCGGGCAGCGCCAGTGGAATAACAATGAAACGAAATTCCTGAAGCAGCGTGGTGCCATCAATGCGTGATGCTTCCAGGATTTCATAAGGGACATCGAGAAAAAATGAGCGCATCATCCAGACGACAAGCGGTAAATTCATGGCGGAGTAGATAATGATCATGCCCGTATGTGTGTCGCGCAAACCCAGGTCACGGAAAATGATGAATATCGGCAGAATAACACCGACTGGGGGCAGCATACGGGTCGAAATCAGCCACATCAGCGTGAGATCACTGCGCTTCGTCTGGTAGTATGCCAGAGCGTATGCCGCCGGGATACCCAAACCCAGTGCAACCAGCGTAGACGCCAAGGTAATAATCAAGGTGTTGATCAAGTGGTCAAGAAAATTCGTATCGAAAAGCGCGATTTGCCAGTTATCCAGGGTGGGTTCAAAGATAATCTGCGGTGGAAAGGCAAAAGCACCCGCCTCGGTCTTAAATGATGTCATTATCATCCAGAGAATCGGAAAGAACATCAAGAAAGCCATCAGATAGGTGAGGAGCGTCAAACTTGGGTTGACCCAAATTTTTTGCTTCATGCTGTCACTCCCTCATCTTGTCCACGCCGCAACACCTGAACAAAGGCCAATACCACGATGTTGGCGAGCACAATCGCAAAAACCCCCATCGCGCTGGATTCGCCAATATCCCAGCGCTGGAAGGCTTCTTGATAAATTCCATAAGAGAGATTGGTTGTCTGAATGCCTGGCCCACCGGATGTCAAGACAAAGATGACGCCAAACACGCTCAAGATAAACAGGGTTTCCATCAACACCGCCAACTCAATGTAACGCTGGAGGTGCGGCAAAACAATATAACGGAATAGCACCAGAGGCCCGCCGCCATCAATCTGGGCGGCTTCGATTTGGTCGTGATCCAATGACTGCAATCCAGCCAGCAAGATCAGCATCATAAAGGGTGTCCATTGCCACACAATCACGACAATCACCGAAAACATCGGATAATCTTGCAACATATCCGGGCGCGGCAAGCCCAGCGATGCCGCGACTGCCGCCAGTAGACCAAAAGCCGGATTGAACAGAACATTTTTCCAAAGAACCGCGGATACAGTTGGCATGATAAGAAAAGGGGTAATCAGCATGGTGCGAACGATGCCTTTACCCATAAAGTCACGATTTAACAGCAGGGCAAGGAACATGCCCAAAATCAGCGTGACAATGACAACCGAAATAGTGATGATGAGCGTATTGACAATAATCGTGACGAAGTTCGGATCACTTAACACATCCGGATAATTATCAATTCCCAGAAATTTGCGTCTTTGGGGGCGCAATAAGTTCCAACGTTCGAGGCTGAATCCCAAGGTGAAGATCAATGGGATTTGCGTCACCACGATCATAAAAAGAATCGTTGGAATCGGAAGCAGACGTCGAATTGAGAAGAGGCTGTCACTAGATTGATGTGATAAGGCAGCAGTTTGAGACACCATAAACTCTGTCAAGCAACTATTTGTGGAGTAGCGGGTAGAGAGGAATCTCTACCCGCTGTTTATTTTCAAATCCTAGTCGTAGTAACCCGCTTCTTCCATAGCTTCGCGCGTTACTTCATTGGCTTGTGCCAAGGCGTCCGCAACACTGATATCACCGGCGAGCGCCTCTGCAATCAGTTGGGATACATCCGTGCCGATACCCTGGAATTCCGGGATGCCCGCAAACTGAATACCAACATAGGGTACTGGATCGCGTGTGGCATCAGTAGGGTCAGCAGCTTCCATCAAGCCTAGCACAACCGGCGCAAATGGCGCAGCATCAAGATAGGCCTGATTTTCATAAGTCGAAACACGGGTTCCAGGCGGGATGGTTGCCCAGCCGTTGGTTTCGCCAACCAGCTGGATGTAATCCTTGCTAGTTGCCCAGGAGATGAATTGCAGGGCTTCCCCAGGATGCTCGCTGGTAGTTGGGATGGCTAATGACCATGCCCAGAGCCAGTGATTTCCTTTGGCAACCGGACCAACCGGGGCAGGCGCAAAACCAAGCGTATCGACGATTTGAGATTGTTCCGGGTTCGACAGGAAGCCAGCAGCAACGGTTGCATCAACCCACATCGCGGCCTGTCCCTGTGCCATCAGGGTAAGCCCTTCAGTAAAGCCAGTACCGGTGGCACCAGGCTGACCGCAATCATTGATGAGGTTCACATAGAAGCTGACGGCTTCGTTCCATTCCGGTGTGTTTAATTGGGGTTCCCAGTTTTCATCAAACCAGCGCCCGCCATAAGTATTCACGACAGTCGTCAGTGG
>DAOUKA010000030.1:0-12341 GCA_034421915.1 Anaerolineae bacterium | reverse complement strand
GCTGTTGCAAACTTGTGATGCGGGGTGGAGCAGTGGTAGCTCGTCGGGCTCATAACCCGAAGGTCGCTGGTTCGAATCCAGTCCCCGCTATGCGCGTGCTGATGTAGCTCAGCTGGTTAGAGCGCACGACTCATAATCGTGAGGTCGGAAGTTCAAATCTTCCCATCAGCATAGACAACCAGACCTCAGCCGAGGTCTTTTTTGTTTGGGCTGCAAAACCCCAGCCCGATTCATAACTCGCAGCGCAGCAGGTCTTTCATGGATTCGCGTCTTCTGCTGACCGACCAGGATGTTCCCCCAGGCCCAACCACCACCTCCGCCGGACGCGGGCGGGCATTGTAATTGCTCGACATAACCATGCCATAGGCGCCAGCGGTCATCATGGCAATCCTGTCGCCGACTTGCAAGGGCGGCAGTCGGCGGTCGTTGGCCAGAACGTCTGCCGTTTCGCAGACAGGCCCGACAACCTGTCCGATTGTCGAAGCGCCCGTCGATTCGACCAGGGGCAGGATTTCGTGATGCGCCTGATACAGGGATGGGCGAATCAATTCGGTCATGCCGGCGTCGACAATGTAGAACACCTGCCCTGCCTGCTGTTTGACATATTGCACTTCGGCAGCCAAAATGCCTGCATCAGCCACCACTGACCGCCCTGGCTCGATGAGAACTTTGTAGCCCCGCAGATACGGCGCCAGCGCCGCCACAAAATCATCAACGGCGGGGATTTCTTCATCAAAGCGATAAGCCACCGGCAAGCCGCCGCCCAGATTAATCGTATCAATCCGCGGATAAGGACGGATCAGTTCCAGCAGTTTCTCGACCGCTCGCAGGGTTGCTTGGCTGTTTCCCAACTGACTGCCGATATGTATATGAATCCCGCGAAAGTCGATGCGCGGGAACTGCTCCGCTTCTGCCAAAATCTTTTGAATGACGGCAGCCGTCAGGCCAAATTTGGCAGCGCCATGTCCGGTGGAGATGTAAGGATGCGTATCGGCGGTCACCTGTGGATTGAACCGCAGCGCAACCCGCACCGACTCCATATCCAGCGAGCTTGCGATGGCATGGATGTGTTCCAATTCCAGCACATTTTCGACATTCAACCAGCCAATTCCCTGTTCGAGCGCATATCGTATCTCCTCGCGCGACTTTCCCGCGCCAGCAAACACGATGTCCTTCGGCTTGGCGCCAGCACGGATGGCGCGGTAAATCTCGCCGCCGCTGACGGTATCGATTCCCGCGCCAGCTTGGGTCAATGTCCTTAAAATCGGCAGATTGCCATTCGCCTTGGCGCTATAATAAATTTGTGCATCCACTGGGGAAAATGCTGCCTGAAGTCGGTGGAAATTGTGCAGCACCCGTTTGAGACTGTAAATATAAACCGGTGTATTTACTTTGTCAGCAATCGCTGATGCTGAAACATCATCAATCATCAGCAAGCCATCGAGATAGCGAATGGAAGTATGAAAAACCACGATTGGGACCCCGCCATTTCTGCATCGAAAGGCATCGTACAATGGTCTATTGAATCGACATCATTAAAGCAGTATCCTATGAGTATAGCAGAGGTTCATAAATAGGCTCTATGCTGGCAAGGAGCAGTGCATACTTGATAGAACAAGCCACCAATGAAAAGCTGCTGCAAAGCTACCATGCCATTCGACAGCGCGAGCACAAGCTGATCCATGACTTGCTGCCAATCCTGAGCAAGATTGACACCTTGGGCGCAGGACATATCGACCAGGTGCGGGATGCGATGTTCCATACCGATCATCCTTATCTGATGGTGCTGGTCGGCCCCTTTAATACCGGCAAGACCAGCATTGTCAACGCCCTGATGGGCAGCCAGTCGTTTCTCAAAATTGGCGCAACCCCCACCACAGACAGCATTCAGATTCTCCGTTGGGGCGAAGAAGCGGAGCGGATGGAATCGGGCGGCGAGGTCGATACCGTCTTCTATCCGTCCCCCCTGCTGCGCAAAGTCAGCTTGGTGGATACCCCTGGGCTGGAGTCCGTTTTCAGGTCGCACGAGCAAAAGACGCGCCAGTTTTTGCATCGGGCGGATATTGTCTTGCTGGTGATGATGGCGACGCAGGCAATGACAGCCAGCAGCCTTGAATCCATGCAGATGTTCAAGGAGTACGGCAAAAAAGTCATCATTGTCGTCAATCAATGCGATTTGCTGAATGCGCACGAGCAAAACGAAGTCGAGGAGTTCGTGCGGACACAAAGCCAATCCAAACTTGGCGTCCAGCCCGAAATTTGGATGCTTAGCGCCCGCCAGGGATTAAGCGCCTGTCACAAGCATGGAAGGGATGAGAAAGTCTGGCGTGCCAGCGGCATGTCGCAGATTGAAGCCTACATCAACAGGCAGCTTGGCGATGCCTCGCGTTTGCGCCAAAAACTGCAAACACCGCTTCAAATTATCCAGAACGTGCATGGCCGCGCCTTGCATGCGGTCAAGCAAAATCAAAAGGCGCTGTCGCATTATCAAGGCATCCGCGAGAATATCGAACAGCAGTTGGTGGCGCAGCAGCGCGAGCAAGACAAATCTGTGCGCGAACTCAACCTGGAACTTGAGGCGCAGTTTCAGGAAATCTCGGGGCGCAGTCAAGTTGCCCTGCAAGAGATTTTCAAGCTGTCCCGCAGCGTCCAATCCTTCTTTGACGGCCTGCTGCAATTCATCGGCTTGACCCGAATTTTTGGCCGCGGGCGCAAATCCTCGCATGTCGAAAAAGCCTTTTTGGCACATAAGGTCTTTGAGCCTCACGAGGAAATTGACCGCATTGTGAGCAAACTGGGCCCGCGACTGGAGGGACAAGACATGCAGGACATTGACGGACTGGTAAGATATGGGCGCGGCGAAGTGACGAAGCTGCCTGCGGATTTGCAGGATAAAGTCATCGGTGACATTCGGGCGCCCGTCAAATATGACCGCCAGCATACTCAGGAACTCGACAGTCTTTTGCAGCCGATTGAACAATCCATCAAAACCCTGGAACTCCAGCAGCTTGAGGATGCCTTTCGCAATTCGCTGCTCTATCTGGCGGCGTGGGAGCTTATCATCATGACGCTGCTGATTGCCTTCCTGCGATTTTCTCCGACTATGGAAGATGACATCCTGCGCCTGCTGGTGATGCTGATTATCCCGCTGACCGCATTTTTGGGCTTTCTGATGCTGCCCATGCGCGGTCAAATGATTCACGCGCGCTTCGCCCATCGGTTAAACGTCCTCTCGCGGCAGTATCAGAACACCATCACAGAGGCAGCCGATAAACAAATCCAATACGGCATTCAGCTGCGGCGGGATGCCACCGCGCCATTGACACGCTTGATAGAAGCGCAAACGCAAATTCATAACGACCAGCACGAAAAACTCCGTGAGAGTGAACAAGTTATGATGAGCATCGAATCCGACCTCAATTCACTGGGCAAGCGCAAATTACTGGGAGTCAGCCTGTGAGCATGAAAACGCTGGAAGGCCCGATTTCGACGCTGCGCGAGCGGGAAATCAAGCTCATCAGCAGCATGGCCGAAGCGCTGATTAAGCTGGATGGCGAAGCCGAAAACAATCGCCAGCGGCTCAAAGATGTCGCCCAGGATTTGCGCGATATGTTTTTCATCGTATCAGTCATTGGGGAATTCAATGCCGGCAAGTCCAGCTTTGTCAACGCGCTCATTGGCGAAAGACTGCTGCCCACCGGCATCAGACCGACCACTGAATACATTGAGCTTATCCGCTATGCGACCCAAACCAACCGCAAACCGACCCTCCGTTCAGATGGATTAAGGGAATGGGCGCATCCCAACATTGGCGCGGATGGCGTTGCCATCGTCGATACGCCCGGCAGCGGCTCCATCTTCCAAAAGCACGAAAAAACAGCCAAAAATTTCCTGCACCGCAGCGATCTGGTCATCTTCGTCATCTCGGCAAAGCGCGCCTTTGGCGAAGCGGAACGTCTGTATCTTGAACTGGCGAAGGATTATGGCAAGAAAATCATCCTCGTCCTCAATCAGGTTGACCTGCTGACACCCGCTGAACAGGCAGAGGTCAGGAAGTTCGTCGAAGAGCGGGTGCAGGAATTTCTGGATATTCGCCCTTTGCTCTTTATGACATCAAGCAAGACCTACTTCGAGAATCCTGAACTGGACAGCGCCACCGATGACAGCGGCATCCTTGGCCTGCGGGCGCATTTGCGCGGCCTCTATCAGCAAGCGCCGCCAGCTAAACAGAAGCTGCTGGCGCAGCTGGCGACTGCCGAGCGAATCGTCCAGGCAGCCCACCAATCCATCCAAACTAGGCTGGCAGCCGTCACCCTGGATGCGGAACGCATACGCGACATTGAAAGTGAGCTTGAACAACAGTCCCTGGGCTTGGACAGGCAAATGTCCGAAGCGCAGGCAGAAATCCAGACAACGCTGGAGCATATCCGCACCCGCGGGCTGGCATTCATTGCCGAGCATCTGTCGATTCGCAAACTGCGGGCCTCGTCAGCCAAGGATGATTTGCAGTCGCAGTTTCAGGCTGCTGTCATCGGCTCCTCGCTGATGGATGTCAATAAGGCCTGCAATCATTATATCAATGCCCTTATCGACAGCAGCCGAATTTACTGGCGCAGCGTGATTGACCGCCTCAATCGGATTCAGGATATTATGGAGCGCGAAGTGGATGGACTGGACGCCGGCATCTATTCGGAGCAGCGCGAGAGCTTGCAAGATGCGATACGAATCGCGGAAGCCGAGCTTAAATCTTATTCCTCTGGCAAAGTCATCCACGATATGGAAAAGATGTTCAAAGCCAATATGGCTGGCTTCCAACGCTCAGCGCTGGTCAGCATGAGCGGCATACTGACTGCGATTGTGGCTGTGGCGACGCCAGGGCCGCTTTTGGGTGCTGCCGCCGCCCCGCTCGCGCTGCCAGCCTTTATTGTTGGTGTGGCTGGCAGCCTGATTTTCAGCTTGCCCGCCTATCGCTATTATCGCAAAGTGAATCGTGAAACCCGTGACCAGTTCAACCAGCAGATTGATATATTGCAACAGAACTATCGGCGAGCGCTGGACGAACTTACAGCCAAGGAACGAAATCGTCTCGGTCAATATGGCAAACAGGTGCTCACGCCGGTTTTTAGCCGCTTGGATGTGATGGCCAAACGCTGCGGCGACCAGGAAAAGCAGTTCAGCGATTATCTGGACGAAGTGGCGGATTTGCGCCGGCGGATTGAAGCCATTTGAAAACAGCCGCTCGGCGACAGCGAAGAGGTCAGCCGCGCTCACGCAAAATAATAGGCATTCCGCCCGTGCGGACAAAATGGTTTATTAAAAAGAAAAAACGGAGACACAGTGCCTCCGTTTGACGGGAGCGACGGGATTTGAACCCGCGATCTCCGGCTTGACAGGCCGGCATGTTAACCGCTACACCACGCCCCCTGAACCTCAACCAGATTATCACCTCTCGCAATGACTGTCAAGGTCAAAGTCGTCGGGACAAGAGGGAATTTTATCTGGAGAAAATCCCGCTGGAATGGGACAGCAAAACAGGGGCGCTTGCGTTGCAAACACCCCTGCACTTCGGTTGTCACCACGTTATGCTTCTGCGAGCGAGTCTCGCACTTTCCCTAAGCTGGTTCATCAGGCTCCGGCGTGTCCTCAGGCTCGGGATAAATGGGACGGAGGTGTGTACAGTACGCTATGCGCCTCTCTCTCAGTATAGGCGGGTTCGTGTTCGGCACCCAGATGTCCCATTCCCAATGATCGCAGACGTGCCCTGGCGGTATATCTTGTTTGTAAAACGTAGTCGACGATCCTTCCGAGCTGGTTGGAGAAAAACCAGGTGGTGGAGGCAGAAGGTTTTCGTGCGGCCGAGGGGAAGGGTTCGATGAAGAAGGCGGTCCCCCATCAGGATTCGATGACCAGGGCGGTCCCCCACCAGGATTCGGTGGAGAAGGCTCCGGCGTCCCCTCAGGATGCGGTGACCAAGGTGGGTGAGACACCGTCCCCTCCGGTTCACCCATACACGCACTCACCGAGACCGACACCGCGCCGGTCTTAACAGCCCAGACACACCAGCCCAGCCGCCAGTGATACTCGTTCTCGGCCTCAGTACCCGAGTCGCATAAATCACCCCAGTCATGGCAGGCGTTGTCATCCGGCGGTGAGGGAGGCGGCTGCGGTGGAGAAGGCTCCGGTGTCCCCTCAAGCTGCGCGCTTGCGGGTGATAAGCGATGCACTTTTGCAGGTGACGAGGGCGGGAAAGTCACCGTCCCCTCTTCTTGACCCATGCACGCGCTGGGCGATGTTGACACCGCGCCGCGTTCAATCGCCGCAGCACACCAGCCCAGCCGCCAGTAATACGCATTCTCGGCTTCAGTCCCGGAATTGCAGAAATCCCAGTCCGTGTTGCATTTGTTAGGATCGCTGGCCTTCGTCTCTTGTGTCAGCAAAACCAGTGCTACACAGGCTAAAAATAAAATGACTGTAACGAACGAACGCGACAGTTGTAACTTCATATTGATCACTCCTTACGAAATTGGTTTGGATAAGTAGATAGCGATGGTGACATCCCATCGTTCGCCAGTCTAACACCCGCAATTTTTAATGTCAAGTCAGTTATTTCATTGGGAGAAAATCGCGCTGGAACGAGAAAGCAAAACAGGGGCGCCTATGTTATGCACAAGCACCCCCGCTCTGTCACCATGTTATGCTTCTGCGAGCCAGTCTCGCATTTTCCCTAAGGCTCCGGCGTCGCCTCAGGTTCAGCGTGAGGATTAGGCCGAGTGGTAGCATACCACACACATTCATATTGATGTTCCCCGACTTTCGTGTATAGGAGGCAGATGTTACCTTCTGGAGGACCAATTACCTCACCCGCCACCCAATCCGAGAAAGGATTCGCTGAAGAAGACGGTTCCCCATCAGGATCCGGTGAAGAAGGCGCCCCCCCATCAGGATTTGGTGAAGAGGGCAGTCCCCCATCAGGATCCAGTGGAGAGGGCGGCTCACCCTCAGGTTGCGGTGACCAGGGCGGGTGGGACACTGTCCCCTCCGGTTCACCCATGCACGCACTCACCGAGCCCGACGCCGCGCCCGTCTTAACAGCCCATACACACCAGCCCAGCCGCCAGTGATATTCGTTCTCGGCCTCAGTACCCGAGTCGCATAAATCCCCCCAGTCATGGCAGGCGTTGCCGCCTGACGGTGGGGAAGGCTCCTGTGTCCCCTCAGGCAGCGCGCTTGCGGGTGACGAGCGCTGCACTTTTGCAGGTGACGAGGGCGGGAAAGTCACCGTCCCCTCTTCCTGACCCATGCACGCGCTGGGCGATGACGACACCGCACCGCGCTCAATCGCCGCGGCACACCAGCCCAGCCGCCAGTAATACGCATTCTCGGCTTCAGTCCCCGAGTTGCAGAAATCCCAGTCCGTGTTGCATTTGTTGGGATCACTGGCTTTCGTCTCTTGTGTCAGCAAAACCAGCGCCACACAGGCTAAAAATAAAAGTACACTAACCATCGAACGCGACCGTTGTAACTTCATCTTGACTCCCCCTTACAAAATAGGTTTGGATAAGTAGATAGCGATGGTGACATCCCATCTCTATGATAATTTACACCCGCAATTTCTGAATGTCAAGTCAGCTGACAAGATCGGGAAAGTGGTCATATCTGACCAAAACCTCCGATTGCGCTTGATTTGCCTGACAGATAACGTGCCGTCAAAATGAGTATCAGGATAGCGGGCGCCACAAAAACGAGCGACATCGCCGCCGTCAGCGCGTTGTTGTTGCCTGATGCTGTTGAAAACAGCAAGACCGGCATCGTAATCACTTGCCCGGCGCCAATTAGAAAGGTCAAGATATACTGGCTCCAGGAAATCAGATAGGCGAAGAGGCTGGCAACCACAATCCCCGGAAACACTGCCGGCAGCGTGACATACCAAAATGTCGCCAACGTCCCGGCGCCAAGAGAACGCGCCTGCTGTTCAAACTCCGGGTTGTAATTGGCGAAGACTCCCGACAGGGTAAGCACCACATAGGGCATCACAGGCACGAGATGAACCAGCCCGACGCCCAGCATATTGCCGGATAATCCCCAGCGAATGAAATTGATGTTGAGCCCCATCGCTACCGCAATCCCCGGCACAATCGTGGGCGAGATAATCAGGAACTCGATGACGCGCTTGCCGCGAAACGAATACAGCCCCAGAGCGCGTGCGGCCGGCAAACCAATCACCACCGAGCTCAAGGTTACGCCGACAGCCAGGATGGTGCTGTTGAGCAATGCTTCCGGCACTCTGGAATTGGCGGCGGCGATGCTTTCCCAGGCGCGAAAGCTAAGCTCCTGCGGGAACAGCTGCGGATAAAACCACCGAAAGGAAAAGGCATTGAACAAGAACGCAATCAAGGGCGTGAGCAGCAGCAGTATGAGCAGCAGCACAGCCAGATAATGCGCTATCCGGGCGATGCGTTGGCTGGCTGTGGGGCGGTAGACTGTCGATGGTAAGGTTTTCACGGATTGGCTCAATCTTGTCGGATGGCTCGGCGGCTCAGCCACATATAGCCTAGAACGAGGAAGAAGACGATAACCGAAATAATGATGCTGATGGCCATGCCTTCCGTGCGCGAATTCAAATCGGGGTCACGGAAGAAGCGCACAGCGGTGACGGTCAGTGTACGTGGAAAACGCACCCCCAGAATAGCCGGGACTTCAAAAGAGCCGAATGCGAAGGCAAACACGAGAATCGACCCTGACAGCAAACCCGGCATGACCAGCGGCAGAATGACATAGCGAAACCGCTGCCAGCGATTGGCGCCCAGGCTGCGTGCCAGATCTTCATAGTCGACGCCCAAGGATTGCAAAACCGCTAGCACAATCACGCCAATAAAGGGAACTTCTTTCCAGACAAAAGACAGAATGATGCCGATACCTAGCCTGTCTTTGACCACAATCGGAAAGTCGCGCGGGCTATCGAAGATCCCGAATTGTGCGCCAGTGCGCGAGAGCAGCCCGCTCTGCGAGAACAGGAACAGGATGCCGATGGCGGCGACGACATGCGGCACCGGTAAATTCAACTGATACAGGAAGGTGGCGATTCGCTTGCCAACAAAGCTACGGCGCAGCAAGAGCGCCGTCGCCAGGGCGAGTGCCGCCGACAGGAATGTACTGGCGAAGCTCACCCAAATCGTCAAGAGCAGCCCTTGCCAAAAGACACTGGCGTATTGTTCGGAAAACAGTATGTTGGAATAAGCAGCCAATGAAATCTCGGTTCGCCCGATGATGGGCTGCCAGCCCAGGCTGACCAGCGTGCCGTAGGTCAGACCGCCAATAAACAAAAACAGAATGACCGCCATAGTCGGGGCTAACATAATCGGGATGCGCCAACGTTCCCAAAATCCCATTTTAACTGCCCCTCTTCATCGGACAAGTGGCTGCTTGCTTTATTATGATACATAACTTGGCGGTATGCCAACAGCAACAGAACGGCTTAGACTTCAAAAATCAATCCCCTGTCCTCATTTACAGGATTTTTGCACGCGCTTCATACTTTTTTTACATCTCATTCCTAACATGAGGTGGACGCTGAACTTAATTCGCTATGAGTGAAAGGAATGGCTAATGAATATCTTGCGGCGCTTTAACATCTTGCCTGTGATTTTGGGCATGGCAATCGCTGTCCTGGCAGTGGCGGCTTTCTCCCTGCCAGTGACCCAAGCCATCGAAGAAGTCACCCATCCCAATGACATCTTCACACAGGTCTATGAAGACGCTAGCCCCTCGGTGGTGGCGATAAGCGTTGTCACCGAGATGGGGGGCGGTTTTGGTTCCGGCTTCGTGATTGATGACCAGGGGCACATCGTTACCAATGCCCATGTCGTTGATGAAGCCAGTGAGATTGTCGTCAATTTCCTGGACGGCACGATTATGCTTGCCGAGTTAATCGGTCTCGACCCTTCTTCGGATATTGCGGTCATCCGCGTTGACCGCCCCGCCGAACAGCTTGACCCGATTGTCTTTGCCAACTCCGATGACCTGGTCGTGGGGCAAACTGTGCTTGCTATCGGCAGCCCCTTTGGACAGCGCTGGACGCTGACCTCTGGCATCATCAGCGCCCTCGACCGCACGATTCAGGGTTTGACAGAATTTTCAGTCGGTGGCGTCATCCAAACCGATGCCTCCATCAATCCGGGCAACAGTGGCGGCCCGCTCATCAATCTCGACGGCGAGGTCATCGGCGTCAATTCACAGATTATCAGCCAATCGCGCACGAACTCTGGCGTTGGCTTCGCCATACCAGCCAACCTGACGCAGCGCGTCGCCCAATCCCTCATCGAGAACGGGGAGATGGTCTACAGCCTGATGGGCATCAGCGGCGGCGACGTTACGCTGAACATCATCGATCTGCTCGGCTTGCCCAACAACTTCCGCGGCGTGGTCGTCCAGACCATTCTTGACGATAGTCCCGCCGCCGCTTCCGACCTGCGTGAAATCGCTGAAACGCGCACCAGGGATGGCGACCTGGTTGATGTTCGGGTGGAC
Organism: Anaerolineae bacterium; assembly: GCA_034421915.1. Lineage (GTDB taxonomy): Bacteria > Chloroflexota > Anaerolineae > Aggregatilineales > Phototrophicaceae > UBA6055. The sequence continues at coordinate 1,814 of DAOUKA010000030.1, read as the reverse complement.
ATCATTACCGCCATCAACGGCGCAGCCATCCACGGCATGAACGATTTAATCACCTACCTGGCACACCATACCCAACCCGACCAAACCGTTACTTTAAGTGTCCTTCGCAACGGCAGCGACGAAGTGCAGCTGCCCCTGACCCTCGGCCGACGCTAAGCCAGCCCGGTCATGCTTAAACCCTCGCTCCCAAAGTGAGGGTTTAAGCTCATGCACCCGATGACTTTGCACGATGAGCAGCAAGCGGTATAGTTCATATAAAGCAAGTCAGCGAAGGCGGCTTTGATGTCCGAGATTCAATATCATAAACAGCGCGTCCCTCACCGCGATGGCAGCTGGTCGATGTTTTACACCCTTCACATCCCGGCGAACCGGCTGAAATTTGAAGACCTGCACCCCAAAAGCAGCTATGTGCGCCAGCAGGACATCGCCAGAATGTACTATGCGCGGGCGCGGGCAGGCGGAGACGAAAACCCCCACATCCTGACCTGGACAGCGATGCAAACCGATCGCCGCGCCAGCCAGTTGTTCCCGGGGCTGAGCTATGCCACCGATGAAGGCGAACAGATTATCAGCGCCAATTCTTTTATCACCTATGCTCTGCAGGTACTTCTGGCCGCCGGCTGGCTGCAGCTGCACGAATACATCAGCGATACCTACGAATGGCAGATTGAAGCGCCAGCAGGAGACAAAACCTGGCAAGCCCGCGCCAAAGCCCTAAGCCGATGGCTGGAGGAAACGATTCAACTCGATTTGTACCCCAACATCGAAAAAGGCAGCTACCGGCCCCGCATTTTCCACCCCTCCAAGGTTGACCAGGACTTCGTCCGCATCGGCAGGTGCGATTTTATCCGTCACTTTGTCCAAAGCCTGCAGCGACAGGCAGTCTTCAATACCTCCCATTTCCTGCACGAATATGATGACCTCATCAGCCATCATTCAGGCTATGGCGATCCTGTCGGGCTGATGGTTGCCGAGAACACCATCCTGCGCCCGCCCTTATATCGACGCGGCTGTTTATTGTACGATGGCGCAAGCTGGACAATCCGCACCTTGAGCCTGGCTGACATCACCCTTGTCATACCCGGCGACCTCAAATTAAGAGGGGATGGCAAAGGCAGCCATCAGTTCCACCTGAACCCGAAGCAAGCGCAGCCCATCGCCCTGTACACCCGCGCCGCCCATCTCGAAGACCATGACCAGCCGCTTGACCGCACCCCCTGGGGGGGCGAGCGAGTCGAATATGTCATCGTCAACCGACAGGTTGTCAGTTGGAAGCAAGGCGGCGGTTTGAGCATCCCGCAAAATGGATTTGTTCTATCCCTGCAAGCCGATGCGTTGCCTGTCGAGGTCATGGATAGCATTATCCATGACGCCTGGGTCGAATATGAGTTCGCTGACCCCGCAAGTCCGATTCAATCCGGCATTCAGGCTGGTCCCATCCTGCTGTCGCGCGGACAAAACGTCATCGCTCAGGCGTTTGAAAATGAAGAGTTCTGCGCCAGCCAAATCCGACAAAACAAGCGCATCATCGGCATTTCGCCCGTCAATATGAACCTCAAAGCTGATGCCGCCCGCAAAGCCAGAACTGCCCTGGGCATAAAAGATGACGGGGAGCTTGTTCTGGTTGTAGTCGATGGCTGCGACCCTGCCTGTCAAACCAATTTGGACAGTGTGGGCGCGACCTTGCAGGAAGTCACCGACTTTCTCATCGGACAAGGGGCAGTCGATGCGCTGAACCTGAGTGGGGAAGGCTCCAGCCACCTCTTTGTACAGGGCGGATTATACAACAGGCCCGCAGAACGTCGCGGGCAGCG
>DAOUKA010000029.1:0-20970 GCA_034421915.1 Anaerolineae bacterium | reverse complement strand
CAATCCACCCTGCCTCAAAGGCGCTCCTCATCTTATGGCGATTAGCGAAGTTCATTCAAACTGTCCTTGACTTTCAGGAGCAAACCCTGTATTCTGTAGCCGTTGTTTGGCCCCTTCGTCTAGCGGCCTAGGATGCCACCCTTTCAAGGTGGAGACACGGGTTCGAGTCCCGTAGGGGCTATATGCCAGCTTTGTTTTATCGTTTATTTGAAGGACTCACGGATTTTCCGAGCCTGCTCTATATTGCCTTTGGAACGTTGTGCCAATGGCGATGTTCGTGAATTGTGCTGCCGATTTCAAGAAATCTGTCATCGCCTGCGTCATGTATGCCCGTGATAACGACAGCTACGCGAGTGTGGCTGGCGCCTTGGCGGGAGCTTATCATGGCGTCGATGTGATTCCTGAAGACTGGATTGCTACTGTAACTGAAGCCAACCCCGAAACGGATATGCTTGAACTTGCTCTTGAATTGACGCGCCTAATCATCGCAGATTATACTTATACCGTACAGAGTATGAATTCGCTGGGCGCGCTGATTTAAGCGTGTGAGGGCAGGTGTTGCCTTAGAATCGGAAAAGTTGCATTCGCGTGCGATCCACGCAATGCTCATGTTTTATTTGGAGAAATTTAGTGAATAAGAATATCAACACGCATCCCAAGCCAATCTCGTTACGACGGGTCGCCATTCGCAAGGGATTTTGGGAAGAACGGCAGCGAGTCAACCGCGAAACAACCATCCCCGCGATTTACAAAAAGCTGGAAGATACCGGTCGCATCAAAGCCTGGTCGATGAGTTGCTTTGACAACGACCCGCGCGTTCAAGAAGAGGGGCGCGGCTCGGTAGTGTACATGTTTTGGGACTCGGATACCGGCAAGTGGCTGGAAGCCGCTGCCTACAGCCTCGCCACCCATCCCGACCCCGACTTGCAGGCGCGGGCGGATGACTTGATTGATGCCATTGCTGGGGCGCAGCAGGAAGACGGCTACCTCAATACTTATTTCCCTGTCCTCAATTCGCAAGGCAAATGGGCAAACCTGCGCGATTGTCACGAGTTGTATAACGCTGGTCACTTGATTGAGGGCGCGGTAGCCTATGCCGAGGCGACCGGCAGGCGCAAGATGCTGGATGTTTTGTCGCGCTTCGCCGATTATATTGATGCGACCTTCGGCACAGAGGATGGAAAGCTGCGCGGCTACCCAGGGCATCCGGAAATCGAATTGGCGCTGGTCAAGCTGTACCGCGAGACCGACGAACAGCGCTATCTTGACCTGGCAGCCTATTTTATCAATGAACGCGGCAATGAGCCGCACTATTACGACCAGGAAGCGGAAAAACGAGGCGAACAGAAAGAGGATTACTGGGCGCAGACCTACCGCTACTGCCAAGCGCACGCTCCCCTCCGCGAGCATACTGAGGCGAACGGTCATGCTGTTCGCGCCTGTTACCTTTACGCTGGCATAGCCGATATCGCGCTGGAAACGGGAGACGAAGAACTGCTCGAACTGTCACGGCTGCTGTGGGACGACCTGACGCAGCATCAGATGTATGTGCATGGCGGGGTGGGTCCCTCGCATCACAACGAAGGCTTCACATTCGCCTACGATATGCCCACCGAGACCGCTTACTGTGAAACATGCGCCGCGATTGCGCTGGCGTTTTGGGCGCATCGCATGTTCCATCTCGATCCCGACAGCCGCTATATTGACGTGATGGAACGCGCCATCTACACTAGCAGCCTGAGCGGGCTGTCCTACGCGGGCGACGAATTCTTTTATGGCAATCCCTTGGCGGCATATCCTGGGGTTAATCCGCTTGGGCGATGGAGCGACACCATCAGCGGCGGACACTATCGCCGCGTAGACTGGTTTTTCTGTCCCTGCTGCCCGCCGAATATATCGCGTCTAATCGCCAGCATTGGCGAGTATTCCTATTCGCAGGCCGGGGGACGCATATACGTGCAACTTTACCATGACAATTCTGTCGCGCTTGAGGTCGCTGGACAAGCGTTCAAGCTGGCGCAATCCACTCATTATCCTTGGGACGAAACCATAAAGTTTGTCGTCGAGGCGGATGAATCGGTTGACTTCGAGCTAGCGCTGCGGATTCCCGATTGGTGCTACAATTATAGGTTGAGGGTCAATGGCGAAGCACAGGAGGCTGCGGCTGAACATGGCTATGTGATTCTGGCGCGTCAGTGGTTGGATGGCGACACGGTGGAATTGACACTGGAGATGCCGGTCGAGCGGATTATGCCGCATCCGAATATCCGCCAGGCGGCTGGTCAAATCGCCTTGCAGCGGGGACCGCTTGTTTATTGTCTGGAAGAGGTGGACAACGGACCGCGACTGGCGAACGTCTGCCTCCCGCCGTCATCGGAGTTGGATTCCTCGTTCGACAGCGAACTCTTTGGCGGTGTGACGGTCATCACTGGCGAGGCGATTCGTGTTGAGCCAGCCGAGGAGAACAACGCGCTTTATCGTCATCACAGCCGAGCCGATTACGAAAGGAAGGTATTCACGTTCAAAGCTGTTCCGTATTATCTCTGGGCAAACCGCGACCCAGGCGAAATGCGCGTCTGGATTCGTTCCAGCTAGATGGGGGTTCCCTTGGGCGCACGGCAGACGATGTGCCATTTTTCGCTTATTGAATTAGTGCTTTATTTTGGATTATCTATCAGGAGAAACCAACATGACTATTTCACGCAGGGAGTTTTTGAAGTTGACGGGTGGCTCAGCTGCGGCTGCTGCCATGCTTTCGCGTCTGGGTCATCTGCATCCGGCGCTGGCGCAAGACATGACCACCATTACCTTTGGTGGCTGGGGCGGCGTTGCCGAAGATGAAGGGGTGAAGGCGGCCATCGAAGTTTTCGAGGCGGAAAACCCGGACATTGATATGGTATGGCAGCATACGCCGGATGCGGGGGAATATGGACGCATCCTGCTGTCGAATATCGCGGCTGGCACTGCGCCTGATACCGGATTTATCCTGTCGGATAACTATACGACTTTGGCTGTTGGCGGTGCACTGATGGATATTACCGACCTGGTTGAAAACGACCCGCTCCTGGGACAGCCGAATTATTTTATTGAACCGCAGGAATCCAATCGCTGCGAGGTCAATGGACGCTGGTATGGCATCGGCTCGACCTGGGTCGCTCACCACATCTATTACAATGCCGAGCTCTTTGACGAAGCGGGCATCACGCCACCCGGATTCCAGGATGATGAGATTTGGGAGTGGGAAGAATTTCTGGCTGTTTGTAACGAGCTAACCAGGGACAGCAATGATCGCCGCCCGAATGATGCCGGTTTTGACCGCGATGATATTGTGCAGTATGGTGTTGATTGGCCCTTCTGGTGGATGCCCCTGGGGCTGGCGGCGCATGCCAACGGCGGCGCCTACGTCAACGAGGAAGGCTTGATCGCTCTGGACACACCTGAAGCGATTGAGGCCTTGCAGCGCATCTCCGATTTGGTGCATGTCCATCATGTCGCGCCACGCAGCGCTGCCTTAGAAAGTCTGGGCATGAACAATACACAGATGATCGATACCGGTCGGCTGGCGATGGCTGTCGACGGCTCATGGGCGCTGTCTTGGATGAATCCGTCTTTGATGAGTGTGCCGATGGGTACGGGCGCGGTGCCGAAGATGAAGCAGCCTGCCAGCATCATGCAGGCGCATTTTCATTCGGTGCTGTCTTCCACCGAACATCCGGAAGAAGCCTGGCGCTGGGTGCGTTTCCTGGCGACGCCCTTCTATCAGGAACATTTTGCCAAAATCGGCTTGTGGATCCCCAACCAGACCGCCATGCTGACCGAAGAGGGGCTGAAGGGCTGGATCCGCGAAGGCATTCATCCACCAAATTATTCGCAGTTTGCCACCGACTATCTGCCCAAGCACGGCGTTGCTGCCGTTCTGCCGCCGGGCATGATTGAAGCTAGCAACGACTACATCGTGCCAGCCTTTGACGCGCTCGCCAACGGCGAACCAGCTGAAGCGGTTTTCCCGGACGCCGTGCGCGGGGCAAACGAAGTCTTGATGTTTGCCAAGGAAGATATGTAAGATTCGATTGCTCTCATCAAGTACAATCACAAGCTAAAAATCGTCCGGGCGGGAGGGTTGAAAGGCTCTCCCGTCCCGTGTCAGGCATTCACATGACCACAACAGCGCAATCCGCAGATCAAACAATCGAGCAGGGTTTCTGGCTGACACGGCAATATAATCGCCTGAGCCTGAAGCAACGGCGCATCGTGATGGGTTACGTCTTCATCATGCCCTTCATTCTGGGCTTTCTCTTTTGGTGGTTGGCACCAGCCCTTGTTGCCGGCAACTTGACCTTTCAGAAGTGGAATCTGATTTCGCCAGCAAGATATGTCGGCATGTTTAATTTCAACAAGATGCTGTCTGATCCGATATTGGCTAAGAGCTTGCAGGTCACATTTCTTTTTTCGGCTATATCAGTGCCAGTGGGTTTGGTGTTCGCGTTTTTCCTGGCTACATTGATTAACACTAAAATTCGCGGCATTGCGATATTCCGCACGATATACTTTCTGCCGAGCATCGTGCCAGCCGTTGCCAACGCCATCCTGTGGGCTTGGCTTTTCAATACCGAATTTGGGCTGATTAATTTTGTCATTCGCGGGCTGGGCGGCCCTAAAATTGGCTGGCTGCAAGACCCGAATTGGGTGATGGTCGCCTTTGTCATCCTGACTATCTGGGGCGTCGGCGGCGCCATGATTATCTTTCTGGCTGGATTGCAGGGCATCCCGCAGATCTATTACGAAGCGGCGGAGATTGACGGGGCGGACCGCTGGCAGCGCCTGCGACACGTGACGCTGCCGATGATGTCGCCGATCATCTTCTTCAATCTGGTCATCGGCTTCATCAATTCCTTTCAGGTATTTGTCAGCGCCTTGCTCATCACCAACGGCGGGCCGCAGCATGCGACGTTGTTCCTCGTGCTTTACATCTACCGCACAGCATTTCAAAGCCAGAAGATGGGTTATGCAGCCGCGCTATCCTGGCTGCTCTTTGCCATATTGATGGTCTTGTCATTCATCGTGTTCCGCTTTATCGGCTCGCGCGTCTACTACGAAAATCCTGGCGACTAGAGGAGGGGACCGTGGGATTCACCGAAAAACCGGCAAAGTACATCGAAACGAAACGCAGCGCCAAATCGCACGCCGATGTGTTTTTTCATTGGCTGACAATGTTCCTGCTGGTGTTCTTTGCAGTGGTGATGATCACCCCCTTTATTTGGCTGCTGTCAAGCTCGCTGAAGACACAAATCAACATCTTTCAGTATCCACCTAATCTTTTCCCAAACCCCATGATGCCGGGAAACTACGTCGATGCGCTCACCTACAAACCCTTCGGCTTGTACTTTCGCAATACCCTCATTGTCGCCAGTTTGAATGTGGTAGCGGTTGTATTCACCTCATCCTTTTGCGCCTACGGATTCGCGCGGATTCGCTTTCCGGGACGTGATTTCTGGTTCGGCATTGTGATGGCGACGCTCTTCCTCCCCTATGCCATTTTGCTCGTCCCGAGCTTTATTATTTTCGCGCGTTTGGGTTGGGTCGATACCTTTTTGCCCCTGGTCGTGCCACAATTTTTTGGTGGCGGCGCCTTCAATATCTTCCTGATGCGGCAGTTTTTCCGCACGATACCGGAGGAAATCGCTGATGCCGCCCGCATCGACGGTTGCAGTGAGTTTGGCGTTTATTGGCGGATTATGCTACCTCTTTCCAAACCGGCACTGATTACCATTGCCATCTTCACCTTTCTTTTCGCCTGGAATGACCTGATTGGCCCCTTGACTTATCTACGCTCGCCGAACAACTTCACGATTGCGGTTGGTCTGTCATCGTTCCGCAGCCAGACAGACATCAGTTGGGACTTGCAGCTGGCGGCATCTTCGGCGGTGACGATTCCGGTGATTATCCTGTTCTTTCTGGCACAGCGATACTTTATCCAGGGCGTGGTAATGACCGGGCTGAAAGGCTAGGCGCTTGGATTTTATGCCCAAAACGCTTTTTCAAGGTCATCAAACTCTTCGGCGGGACCTTCAAACTTGTTGCGTCCCAATTCCAATACATAAACATAATCGGCAATCTTGAGCGCTTCGCGGATTTCCTGATCCACCAGCAAAATAGTCAGCCCTTCGTGGTCACGCAAATCAACCAGCATCTGATACACTTCTTCGCTGAGCAGCTTCGCCAGACCAGCTGTGGGCTCATCCACGAGAATGACCTGCGGGTCGGTCATCAGAGTCCGCCCGATTTCCACCATCCGCTGCTGACCGCCCGACAGATTGCCGGCATGTTCGTTTTGTTTTTCGTACAAAATCGGAAATCGCTGGTAGTTTTCCTCGATTTTGCGCTCCATACGCGCCTTGTCATTTTTGAATGTCCACGCGCCCATCATCAGATTTTCGCGCACACTCATGTGCTTGAAGACCCCCGGCTGCTGTGGAATATAGCTAATCCCCAGGTCGATCAGGCGATGCGTGGGTGTGCCAGTGACATCCTCACCATTCAGCAAGACCTGCCCGCTGTGCGGCTTGAGAAAGCCGTAGACGGCTTTGAGCAGGGTCGATTTGCCGACCCCGTTCGCGCCTAGAATCGCTGTCAGCTTTCCACTTTCCGCTTTGAGGTCAAGCCCGCGCAAGATATGCAAATCTTCGTAATAGCCAACATACAAGTCTTTAATCTCAAGCATCGCTATTCATCCTCATCCTCACCCAGATAAGCCTCAATCACGGCGGCGTCATTTTTGACATCTTGAGGATCCCCGTCTGCAATGAGTGCGCCAAAGTTCAGCACAATCAGCCGTTGGCTTAACTCAAAGACAGCGCCCATATTATGACTGATGAAAATAATGGCTTTGCCGTCTTGATAAACGCGATGAATATATTCGTAGATGGTGTCTTGCAGACGGGGATGCACCCCAGCAAATGGCTCGTCCAGAATGATGACAGCAGGATCAAGCATCAGCAGGCGACCCAACTCCAGCAGCTTGCGCTGGCCGCCACTCAGGGCGCGGCTGTATTCGTGGGTCAGGTGACCAATCGTCAGCAACTCCAGAATGTCATGGGCGCGGGCCTCAAGGTCTTGGTAGCGAGCTTGCGGGCGAATCGCCAAACCCGGCACCATCATATTCTCCATCACCGTCATGCGGTTCAAGGCGCGTGTGATTTGAAAGGTGCGCCCCAGGCCGGCGCGGGTCACATCATAAGCTGCCAAGCCATCAATCCGTTTGCCATTGAGATAAATCGTCCCGCTGCTGGGTTTCAGCATACCGCTCATCACATTGGTCAGGGTGGTTTTACCGGCGCCGTTGGGACCAATCATGCCAATCAGTTCGGGTTTGCTCACTGTGAAGGACACGCGGTCGACAGCCTGGTTGCCGCCGAATCGCCGGGATATGCCAGTTAATTCCAGATTGATGTTACTCATCCTGCTCCTCCCGCTTTGCTTTGAGGTCTTCATTGTTATTGCTGTCATCGTCGCGGATGGATACCGTTTCCTGCAGGACGAGATTACGACCGCTAAACCAGGTGATAATGGGATACAGGAGGCCATTGCGCATATAGCGGAGGGTGAGCACCATGACCAACCCAAAAAGGGCGTACCGCCACGCGCCCGTCTCCCAGACGAAAGCGTCCGAACCATCTGCCATCGTCAGACCAAATGGCAGCGCGATGACGACTTCGCGCGTGGCTTCCAGCAAGTATCGGGAGATAAAAGCGCCCGCCGCCGCACCGATGAGGCTTTCCATGCCGCCAATCACAGCGTAGGCGATGATGAGGGACATCAGCAAGACTTCGAGCTGTTCCGGGACGATGCGTTCCGAGCCGACATCGCTATAGAAAACCGCGCCCGCAAGCCCGACAATCATGCTGGTAAAGACGAAAATCAGGATTTTGTACATGACTACGTTGACGCCCAGAGCCGAGGCGGCGTCTTCATCTTCTCGCATCGCCCGCAGGAATAAACCAATTCGGGAATTGGCAACCAGATACATGACCGCCAAGCAGATAACCAAAAGCCCAAACATCAGATAGTATTCTACCTGCCGCGCAGCATCCACATCGGCTATATCAACCAGACGGCGCAGCGACAGGCCGTTCGAGCCGCCGGTGTAATCGTATTCGGTTAAGACGGCGAGGCGGAACAATTCGGAGAAGGCGATGGTGAACAGCGCCAGATACGCTGAACGCAGCCGCAGCAGCAGCCAGCCAATCGCCAGCCCTACCAGGCCGGCGGCCAGCGTCCCGATGAGAATCGCGCCAACTGCCGAGACGGATTCTGCGGAGATTTCGATGCCGAGCGTCGCAAAGACAATGCCATCGCGGGCAATCAGACCGGCAACATAAGCGCCAATGCCCATGAAGGCCATGTGACCGAAAGAGAATTGCCCGGCAATGCCGGCGAGCAATGCCCAGCTTGATGACATGATGGCATAAAAGAAGCCGCTGATGAACACCGTCTTGGCATAATTCGATTGGGAGGTATCGTTTGGAAACCAGAGGAAGAACAAAATGACCAGACCCAATACCAGATAGCCCAAATTGCGGCGACCCAGGCTTCCATCAATCAGAGATTCAAATTGTTTGAACAAACCCATGATTAATTCTGCTCCCTTCCAAAAAGTCCAGTTGGCTTCAAGAGCAGCACCAAGGCAAAGATGACCAGTGCAAACGCCTCTTTATACGCCGCCCCTCGACTGGGGTCAGGATGACAGCCGGCGCCCATCGCCTCGACAATGCCGACAATGATGCCACCCAAGAGGGCACCTGGCACCGAACCCAGACCGCCCAGAACCACAATCACATAAGAACGCCCGACCATTTCCGCGCCAATCCATGGCACCCACGCAAAAATCGGAATCAATGCCGCGCCTGACATCGCCGCCAGCATCGAGCCAAGACCAAATGCCAAAGTGTTCATATTCGTCGGGTTGATGCCGGCAACTGCCGCCGCCTGTTTGTCCTGGCTGGTCGCACGCAAGGCACGCCCTGTCCAGGTGCGCTGCAAGAACCACAGCAGGGCAAAAATCAGCGCGATGCCAATCACCATGGCAAAGGCGCGGTCGCCAATGATAAGGATGGGTCCAAAGGAAAAGTCTTCTGTAATTTGTATTTTCGGGAATGTAAAGCGGCGGATCTCGATAAAGCGGGTGGTGCGCTGCGGGAGGGGACCCACAATCGCCAGTGTGGCATATTCGATGATAAAGCCAAAGCCGAATGTAATCAGAATGGCATACTCGGAAACCCGCTCGATGAGGCCATCGTGCATTGGCTTGAGAAAGATGCGCTCAAATACAGCGCCCATCACAAAAACGATAAGGCCGGCAAGCGGAATGCCCCATATCGGATTCATCACCACTTCGGTGCCGGTCAAGTCGCTCAGGATGCGGCTGCCATGCAATAAGAAGTAAAAAGAAAAGTAGCCGCCGACCATGTAAAGTTGGCCGTGTGCGAAGCTGACGATTCCCTGAACGGAATAGATGAGCGTCAGACCAACAGCCATGAGTGAATAAATGGCGCCGATGACGATTCCGTTGACCGTTTGTTGGGTCAGGTAGGTAATCTGATAGGGTGCCTGGACACAGAGGTTGGTCGGATTTTGGATGGCAAACAAGGTATAAATCTCCCAGGCGCCCAAAGCGCCCAGCGCGATCATCCAGTCACGGCTGATTTTTGGGGTGTTTTTCCACATTAAGCCAAAAATGAGGGGCCCAATGGCGAATCCACCCAGCGCGGCGGCGGTGAGCGCATTGCTGTCATCCGCGTCCACCTCATGGTAATGACGCGGGATAAAATAACTGGCGATGGCCGCCCAAAGCGGGCCCGCCAGAATCAACCACAATGCCGATGGCAGATTGGGGTCGGTTACTCTGACGAGGACTTGGGATGAAATGAAGACCGCCAAGAGCATCCCGATTATCAAGGTGTAGCGGTCAATCCAGCGAGGGCGCAGATAAAACAATCCCACGCCGACAGGACCCAGGGCAAAGCCGCTAATCACCCCGGCAGCCTGTAAATTTGCTGACCTCTCGTCGCCTTTCTTTTGTTTGTCATGGGCGCGTGGCAGGGCGACAAGCCCAATGGCTGCCCATAAGGGACCGGCTAGCAAGAGCCATAAAACAAAAATCGAATCCATAATCATGTTCCTGATTAAGACAATTGTTTCGTCAACAGCCAGAGGGTGGGCAAAATACCCACCCGTCTTGACTAACGATTATTCAGAGCGGTTATATCCTTGTACATCCGCAGGCTTAGGGCGTTGTACCCGGCACGATATACGATGTGTCATGTGTATGATAGACTTCGGGATACACGATGGCAGCATCCAGAGCGCTTTGATTCGGCTCGAAGTATTGCATCACGGTCACAATCGGGTCGGGCCACTGATGCCACATATAAGTTGGCGTGCCTTCGGGAAGTTCCGGATTATGGCTGCCGTATGTGAAATAGTAGCGTCCCTGTGACAATTCGATGTCGATGGCTTCGATGGCGGCTACGATAGCATCGGGGTCGGTGTAGGTGCCAGCGCGTTCCATCGCATCCACCAAAATATAAACGCTGTCATAAGATGCCATGCCAAAGCTGGGGACAATATCGCCAAAGGCGGCTTCATATTTTGCGTTCAGTTCGATGGCGGTGTCATTGAACAGGCTGGGAATAATGCCGACGCGGTTAAAGGCACAGTAGTTGCCATCCGGGACGTTGACCCAGTATTGTTCGGATTGGAAGGCAATCTGGTTGGTGACGCAGATGGTATCTTCGGTCGGCGCAATGCCGAGTTCTGCCATTTGCTGGGTGAGGTTGAGGGATGTTTCGCCTGTGACCACAATGCGAACGGCATCGGGCGGTTCGGGGCGTGCCTGAATGCGGCTCAGAATCGGAACAAAATCTTCCGTGCCCAGTTCAATATCCAGCTGCTCGACCTTGACCCCGGCTGCTTCCAGGCGTGCCTGCTCATCGGCTGCCGCTGGCTGACCATAATCAGTATTCTCGACAATCAGGATGACATCTTCGACGCCGAGGTCAAGCAGCCAGTCGGTCACAGCGCTGCCGACCATAGAACTGGTGGGCGAGACGCGGAAGATGTAATCGACGCCATCTTCGATGCGCGGCGGTGTGTCCTCGTATGCGATGATGCCGTTGGCGCTCACGTTGTCGTTCCAGGGTTCCGAGAACAGAGTCGGGATTTGGTTCTCTTGCATGATGCCCATGGTTGCCAAAGCAACGGCGCTGTGGAAAACGCCCACCATGCCGTTAGCCTCATTTTCCAAAATCAGGCGTTCGGCAACTGCCTGACCCCGTTCCGGACTGCCTTCCGAATCGCCAGTGATGACCTCAAGGCGATAATTGACACCATCAATTTGGACGCCGCAATCGGCATTGATGTCTTCCTCAGCTTGACCAAATGCCCAATCCATGGCGACGCCGCCAGCAACCGAGCCTGGCGCCGACATGGGCGCAATACCGCCAAAGGTAATGACATCTTCGGCGAACTCACAGTGCCCGTCGGCATGAATCGTACCCATGGGCATCAGAGCGATCATCACAAAAATTGTGACGAGGCTTAAAACCAGTGGTTTTCGTTTCATAATGCTCTTCTCCTTAGAGTATATAAACAATAAAATCCAACTGTGACACGCTGTCACAGGCAGATAACAAACTAATACAGCCATGCACATAAAAGATTAACCCATGCGGTCTGTATTGTCAAGCGAGCTTGATTTGACATCTCCTGCTTAACAAAGTATATTCACAGTATCTTGAAGCAGGGCAAAGCTCCTAAAACTTTGCCTGTTCAATTTATTTTCCGCAAATATATGCGATAAAGGGGGAAATGCAACGATTCAAACGATAGGCTATACTAAACAAGAATTATGAATGTTTTATGTGAAAGGGATGAAAGATGAAGAAAATCAAGTTAATCGCTCCGCTTGTACTGTTGATTGCTGTGGTTGTTGGCATTGGCATGACCACACTGGCGCAGATGCCGGGCGGCGTGCTGAAGTCAGCGCATGATGCCGAATGGACGGGGCTGGATCCTCATGTTGCCAGCACCGTATCCAGTTTTCATGTTCTGGCAAACGTCGTTGAATCTTTGACGACCAATAACGACAACATGGAATTGACACCCCTGCTGGCGACCGAGTGGCAGCAGTCGGAAGAGGGGAATACCTGGACTTTTACGCTGCGTGAAGGGGTGATGTTCTCCAATGGCGACGAGATGACCTCCGAGCATGTGGTCTTCTCGATGAACCGCATCCTGGACCCGGATACCGGTTCCGGTCGCGTGGCGTCGATTGGCGGTCCCGATGCGGTTTGGGAGGCGGTGGATACTTATACGGTTAGCGTAACCACACCCGAACCGAATGCCATTCTGCCGATTCTGCTGGCAGGACGTTCCCAAGCGATTGTTCATCCCGACAGCGTGGATGAAAATGGCGTGATTGTTGTTCCCATTGGCACAGGTCCCTTTGTGATTGAAGACCTCGATGGCACCATCGGCATGACGCTGGTCAAGAATGAAAACTACTGGCAAGAAGGGCTGCCGCTGCTGGACGCTGTTGAGATTACAGTCATTCAGGAAGAAGCTGCCCGTGAGGCTGCACTGCTGGGCGGCGCGGTCGATTTCATTACGAACGTCGCGCCACAGGCTGTCGAGGCGCTGCAAGACAATCCCGATGTGGTGGTACAGGTTGCGCCTGCTTTGGCCTACAAATATATTGGCTTGAATGTGACAACCGTCGAGCCGCTGAAGGACGCCCGCGTTCGCCAGGCGATTGCCTATGCCATCAACCGCGAGGAGCTCTGTCAGGCGGGCGACTTTGGTCTCTGTACGCCTTTGTATGGTGGGCCCATTGATACTGGAAGCCCCTGGTATTTTGACTATGCGCCTTACAGCCAGGACCTTGACAAAGCACGCGCACTTCTGGCGGAAGCCGGTTATGCCGATGGTTTCGAGATGGAATTGATGCCCACCTCGACCTACCAGGATACAGTGCGTCAGGCACAAGTGCTGCAAGCGCAGTTAGCCGCCGTCGGCATCAGAACCACCATCAACGCGCCGGAGTGGGCGGAATGGCTGGAACTTGAAGGCAGCTTCCAATATGACGGCTATGTCTGCAGCTGGAACGGCTTGGTGGATGTCGAGCAGTATTTTTACTTGCAGCACCGCACCGGCGAAGTTTTTAATTTCACCGGCTACAGTGACCCCGAGTTTGATGCCCTGGTTGACAAAGGCCGTCAAGTCGCTGACTTTGATGAACGTTATGCGATTTATGAACAGGCCAACCGGATTCTGGTGGACGCTGTTCCTTATGTCTACTTCTACAACCCGGCATTTGTTCGCGCCATGAGTCCGAAGGTTCAGGGTTATGTCTTGCGTTCGGACAACAACAACCTGTACATGAACACTTGGCTCGAGGGCTAATCGCATTATGGGCGCAGGCTGGCAAAAGGACCCTTCTGCTGCCCTTGACCCCGCTCCCTCTTGCATCAATCGAGAGGGAGCGCGTCTCTCCAGCTTGGTGAATCGGGAGCGCGAGTTGAATTATCAATATGTTCTGCAACGACTGCTTTCGGCGCTGATTGTGGCCCTCGGGGTCACCTTCGTTGTCTTTATGATTATGCAAATTGTCCCCGGCGACCCAGCCCGGGTGGTGCTAGGTCCTTATGCCAGCGATGAAGCTGTTCAGGGCCTGCGCGAACGGCTGGGTCTCAATCGCCCGTTCCTGGAACAATACATCTCCTGGCTGGGTGGTGTTGTGCAAGGCGATTTCGGACAGAGCCTGCTCAATGGACAGGAGGTTGCGCCGCAGCTGTGGCGGCGAGTGGGGCCTACCTTTGAACTGGCGCTGGTGTCCCTGCTCGTTGGTTTGGCGATTGCCTTCCCCATCGGTGTGATTTCGGCGCTGAAACCCGGCAGCATCATCGATATTCTGGCAACCTTGTTCAGCCAAATTGGTGTGTCAGTCCCGACCTTCTGGATGGGGATTCTGTTAATCATTGTCTTTTCCCTCAACCTCAATTTGCTGGCGCCAGGGGGGTACACCGCGATTACGGAAGACCCGGCCGATTGGTTTGCTCATATTGTCTTGCCAGCATTTACGGCCGGATTTGTGAGCGCATCGATTCAAACCCGCTTTATCCGCAGCGCCATGCTGGATGTCCTCAATGCCAATTATATCCAGACGGCGCGTGCCAAAGGTCTGGCGGAAAGGGCTGTGATTGTCCAACATGCGCTGCGCAATGCGCTGATTAACATTGTGACGATTATCGGCCTGCAGATTACGGCATTGTTCAGTGGCCTCGTCATCGTGGAAGTGGTGTTCTCATGGCCCGGGTTGGGACGGCTGGCATTAAACGCTGTGGAGGAGCGCGATTATCCTATGCTGCAAGGTGCTGTGCTTGTGGTCGCCTTGATGGTCACACTGGTGAACCTCTTGATTGACCTGCTGTACTTTGTTCTTGACCCTCGCATTGAGTATGTATAGGCGGGCGACACCATGGCGACACCACACAAGGCGAAGGGCAAAGGTCTCGATGAAGAATTGGGGCCCGCGAATACCCTCTGGCGCGATGCCTTGCGGCGCTTGCTTCGACATCGACTGGCGATGTTTGGCAGCCTGGTCTTGCTGATTGTCGCGGTGATGGCTATCTTTGGCCCCGCCATCACGCCCTATGACCCGAATGCCATGAATTTTTCCCTTCGATTTGCCAACCCCTCATTGGAACACTGGATGGGCACGGATGACTTCGGACGCGATATTTTCTCGCGGATTATCATCGGGGCGCGGGTGTCTTTGCAGGTTGGCTTTATCGCTGTCAGCGTGGCAACTCTCATCGGAACGTCTTTGGGTCTGATTGCTGGCTACAGCAATCGCATCACCGACGAGCTCATCATGCGGTCGATGGACATTTTGCTTGCCTTTCCGGCGATTTTGCTGGCGATTGCAATTATGGCGGCTTTAGGGCGCGGCATCGGCAGCGCTATGATTGCGATTGGGCTGGTTTATATCCCGATTTTTGCCCGCATTGCCCGCGCGGCGGTGCTTGGCATCCGCAATGAGGAATTTATCATCGCCGCCAAAGCGATGGGCGCTGGCGATATTCGTATCCTCTTGGCTCATGTCTTGCCCAATGTGCTGTCCCCGATTATTGTCGAGATTACGCTTAGTCTGGCATTTGCGATACTGGCAGAAGCAGCCTTGAGCTTCTTTGGACTGGGCACACAGCCACCCGACCCAAGTTGGGGCAGAATGCTTTCCGAAGGCCGCGCTTTCTTTCGGCAGTCAGGCTGGATGGGCGTCTTCCCTGGTTTGGCGATTTTCTTCACGGTACTGGGTTTCAATTTTCTCGGCGATGGCCTGAGAGATGCGCTTGACCCCAAACTGCGGCGCTAAACCATGTTTGGGAATTCCTCATTTTCGCAGCGATTAGTCGGGACAGCTTTGCTGTCCGCCAGTGCGCTCTTCCTCGAAATTGTCCTGACGCGCCTGTTTTCCCTGCTTTATTTCCCGCCCTATGTTTTCTTGATACTGTCCTTTGCGATTCTCGGCATTGCCCTCGGCGCGGCGCTGTGTGCGCTGCGTCCCTCGCTGTCCAGTGAGCCGCGGCTGGTACTGTACAGCAGTGGCGCCGGTCTCTCTTCGCTGCTGCTCATCCTGTTTGCCGCGCTTCCTGCCGCGCAGGACTTGCAAATCGTCCTGTTCATCCTGCTGCTGATTCCTTATCTGTTTGTCGGATTGGCATTGTCATCGCTTTTTAGCCAATACGCTTCCGCCAGCCGCCTGCTTTATATGAGCGATCTCATTGGGGCGGGTATCGCGGCGCTGCTGGTGATTCCGCTTTTGAATATGTTTGGCGCGGTCAATGGCGTGCTGATTGCTGCGCTTGGCTTTGCGATTGCCGGGCTGTATTTCTACTCGAAGCGTTATGTTGCAGCGGTCGGCTTCAGTATGGTGCTGTCTATTCTTTCCTTCGGCGGAAATGCTGCCTTCAGCCTGCTGAATATCGATATGTCCTCATTGGCAAGCGACAAGCCTATCAGCCCGGTGCTGTCGGCTGGCGGCGAAATCCTGCAAACCAGTTGGGATGCCTTTGCCCGCACCGATCTCGTTGCCCCAGGCCATGACAAGCCACTGCGCATTTATGTGGATGGCGCCGCCGCCTCGGTCATGCCCGACACAGAATTCCATCAGGAGTTGATTCGGGATATTGGTTTCTTCCCCTTTGCGACCGAACAGCCGCAGCGCGTCTATATTGTCGGCCCGGGCGCCGGACTCGATGTATGGTTTGCCTTGCAGAGCCATGCCAAAGATATTGTTGCCGTCGAAGTCAATCCGGCGAGTGTGGCCCAGGTCGAACAGTGGGGCGCGTGGAATGGACATTTGTACGCCCAGCCCGAAGTGGACATTATCATAGACGAGGGACGCAGTGCATTGCGCCGTTCCGATACAAAATATGATTTGATTTATCTGTCACAGGTTGTGACGCTGGCTGCCGAACGCGGCGGCTATGCGCTGTCGGAAAACACCATTTACACTGTAGAGGCATTTGCCGAGTATCTGGCGCATCTCAGCGAAGATGGGCAGATTGCCCTCAAGTTATACGATGAAATCACATTGATGCGTGCCATATCCACTGCGCTGGCATCCTTGCGTCAGCGCGGCTTGAGCGATGAGGCGGCGCTGAAGCACTTGCTGGTGCTGCTGGACGACAGCGCCAATCCACCCGTTCCCCTGTTATTGATACGCAACACCGCCTACAGCGAAGACGATTCACTGGTCTTGGGTGCTATCGCCCGCGATGTTGGCTTCAAACCGGTTGTCTTGCCCCATGTCCTGGTTCAGCCGCCACTGGATGCTGTGGACAGCGGCGCAAATTCATTTGATGCGATTGTCGCCGCATCCGACTTCGATATTTCCGCACCCACCGATGACCGTCCCTATTTCTTCCAGTTTGAACGCGGCATTCCCAATCATCTGCGTCCGCTTGCGCTTATAGTTGCAATAGTGACGGGCAGTGGGCTCCTGGGTTATGTCTGGCTGTGGCTGAAGACCTCCAGCCGCATCTGGCGTTATATGCCAGCTTATTTTGCCGCGCTGGGCATGGGCTTCATTGCGATTGAAATCTATGCCATTCAGCAGACACGGCTTTTCCTGGGGCATCCAACTATTGCGGTGACCCTGGTTCTGGTTACTTTTCTGGTGGGCGGTGGCGTCGGCAGTGGGCTAAGCCAACGTTTCGGGCGGGACCTGCTTGAAAAATCGCCTTACTGGATAACAGCGCTTGCTGTCGGATTACTTGCGCTGTGGAGCATCCTCTGGCAGGCCTTCAGCCCCCAACTGATTGCCGGCACATTGATTGCACGCGGCATATTTACAGTCCTGATGCTGCTGCCACTGACATTGTGCCTGGGCATTCCTTTCCCATATGCTCTGGGGCTCGTGGCTCAACAGAACCATCGACTGATTGCGGTGGCCTGGTCAGTGAATGGTCTGATGACAGTGGCCGGCACGGTTATCTCGGTCATTCTGTCTATCACTGTGGGTTTCAATGCTGTGTGCGTTTTGGGCGGCATTGCCTATCTGCTGGCGACGGTCATTCTGTTTATTTTGCGAACGAGGGAAGCTGTCAGCTGATGCCAATTTTGTTATAATGCCTATACACATTGTCAGAAAAGGAACAAGGTAACCAAGATGAGCAACTTAACGATTGGCTGTGCGCTATGGACTTTGGGGCCGACGCCAGATGTGAAGACCTTGGCGCAGCACATGAAAATGGCTGCTGAAATCGGCTGTACATCGGTGCAGCCCTGGATTGTCAACGTGGAATACACTCCCTGCATACTCGATCCTGAAGTCGGCACAGCTGCCGATCGCCGGGAAATTCGTACAATCGCAGAGGGGCTTGGCTTGTCCTTTAGCGGCTTCTGCGCCCAGCTGCAAGGGGCGGAGACTTATGGCGGGCTGGAAGAAAGCGAAGGCTTGCAGTGGCGGATTGACAAGACCAGGCAGGCGCTGGAAACGGCCGCCGAATTGGGCGGAAACATCGTGACGACCCATGCCGGCGTTTTGCCGGGAGATGCGTCCGCTCCCGCTTATCAAACGATGCTGGCTTCCGTTGCCGAAATCGCGGAATACGCGCAGCAGCTGGGCGTCTATTTTGCCATGGAGACCGGTCAGGAATCCCCGCAGGCGCTCAAAACGTTTATCGAAACCATCGGCAATCCCTGGCTCAAGGTGAATTATGACCCCTGCAATCTGCTTCGGTTTGGCTCGGAAGCTGGCACGATACAAGGGGTGCATATCCTGGGCGACAAAATTGTTCATACCCATGCCAAAGACTGGAATCCAGAAACCCAACGCGCCACCTGCGGCGAGGGCTTGGTTCCCTGGGAGGGCTACATTCAGGCACTCAAAGACGTCCATTATGCTGGTGTGCTCGCCATTGAAGACGAGACCGGCAACCCGGATATGATTGGCTCGATTGAGCGCAGCTATGCCTTTTTGCGGGAGGCTCTGGATGATTAATGTCGGGATTCTTGGGGCGGGCGGCATTGCTGCCTTGAGCCACCTGCCAGAAATCGCGCAGGTTGAGGGCATGCAGGTCACGCATATCTGCGGGCGGCGGGAAAGTCGCCTGCGTTTGTTGTGTGAGCGCTTTGCTGTACCGCGCTTTTCTACAAATTGGCAGGCCTTGCTTCATGATGACGGTTTGGATGCCGTCATTGTTGCCCTGCCGCATCCCCTGCATGCCGAAGCGGGCTTGGCGGTTCTGGAGCGAGGTCTGCACCTGTTCATGCAGAAACCCTTGTGTACAACGATTGACGAGGCGAATCGGCTGGTATCCGCGAGCGAATCCCGGCCCAATCAGATTGTGTACTGCTGCCCGTCGTTTAGCCCCATTGTCTACGAAATGCGGCGCCAGCTTGCGGCTGGTGCCATCGGGAAAGTATCTGGCGCGTTGGCACGGCACAGTCACGGCGGACCTGAAGTCTATTATGCCGAGGTGACGGATGCCTTTAACGAGCCGCGCGTCGAAAATGCCTCCTGGTTCTTTGATGCCGATACCGCCGGCGGGGGCGCCCTGATTGATATGGGTGTCTATGCGATTGCAACGCTCGTCGCCCTGCTGGGAACGGTCAGACAGGTGACGGCGCGGATGACCACCGTCGCCAAACCAACCGCGCTGGAAGATACAGCTACGCTGATTCTGGAGTTTGCGAATGGCGCCCTGGGTACGGCCGAAACTGGCTGGTGCGACCCTGCCAGGTCTTCGTTTCTGCGCGTTCATGGCACGGCGGGCAAGCTGGTGCAGGCCGGCGATAAAATCCAGTACATTCGTCCGAGTTCGACTGACCGCGAATGGGCGCCGCCGATTGTTGAATGGCTTTCCCCTTTGCCCGTTGCCAATCAGCATGAAGAATGGCTGCATGGCATCCAAAGGGCATCCCAACCGGAGGTCTCCAATATCCAGGTGGCGCGTCATGTGACCGAAATCATGCTGGCATCCACGGTCTCCAATCAAACCGGACGGTCTGTAGCTGTCCAATCGACAGCCGAACCCGTCTAAATCAAGGTGCCCGCAGGCGCAAGGTCAACTCCGAATGGATAGCTGCACTTGAAGCGCGGTGAATGACAGGGGAGGCAAGGTCAACTCGGCTTTGCTGTCCATAACTTTTGGCGCATCAATCACTCTGGATGCGATTCGGTTGGAATTCTCCCAGCTGTTGGCGGCTTTGGGGTCTGTTCCCGCAAGTTGGTGCGCCGCAGTGATGTGGCTGGGACAGACATCCTGCCAATGGATTTCGAGCGGCAGTGTTTCTGTTTGGCTACGATTGACGATGAAAATCGAATTTGTCTCGCCAGCGGCATCATGGGCGGCGGATACATCCAGCAGTGGCATGTCACCGAACTGTTTGGTTGCGTACAGCGGCGCTTCCACAGCCAAATCCAGCGAGTTGCCCTGCGCCATTTGACTGAAGAGCAGGAGCGGATAATAGATGGATTGTTTGAGCAAGGCATCCCGCGTGGTCAGAATGGGCGCGATGACATTGACAATTTGCGCCAGACAGGCAATTTTCAGCACATCCGCTTTGCGTAAAAAGACATTGAGCCATTGCGCGACCACCAGCGCGTCTTCCAGGTTATAGACTTCTTCGATAAGATGCGGCGCTTCAGTCCAGCTGCCGCGCATATCTTCGATTTGCCGCGCCTTGTACCACACATTCCATTCGTCCCACGCAAGATAAACATCGCGCTTGGAACGCTTCTTGGCTTTGACATAACGCAGAATGCCCGCCAGGGTATCCACATAGTTCTCAAATTCTGCACTGAGCGCCAGGTAGCTGGCACTGTCATCGGCCTGGTTGCCGGCGTAATAGTGCATTGAATGATAGTCAACCTGTTCCCAGCACAACTCCAGGGCAACGCGGTCCCACTCCGGATAAGTGGGCATGGCGGGACTTGATGAGCCACAGAGAACAAGCTCAATATCATGGTCGTGCCAGCGCATCAGCTTGGCGGCTTCGCGGGCCTTTTTCCCATATTCGACAGCATCGAGATGCCCAATCTGCCAAGGGCCATCCATTTCATTTCCCAGACACCAGTATTTGACATGATAAGGGGCGCTGCTGCCATATTGGGCACGCAGGTCAGCGTACTTGGTGCCCGTCGGTGCGTTGCAATACTCGACCAGATTGGCGGCGTCCTGAATGCTGCCCGTACCCATATTGACGCCCATCATCGGCGCAGCGCCAATCTGCTGGCAAAAGTGGATGAATTCATCCGTTCCAAACTGATTGGTCTCAACCGATTGCCAGGCAAGCTCGCGGCGGCGCGGACGCTGGTTTTTGGGACCAATGCCGTCTTCCCATGAATAGCCGCTCAGGAAATTGCCACCTGGATAGCGCATCGCGCGATAATTCAGTTCGCGCAGC
>DAOUKA010000028.1:0-14917 GCA_034421915.1 Anaerolineae bacterium | reverse complement strand
TGGCAGGCCGCCCTGACGCAGCAGCAGCGCTGGGATGTCGCGCTGTATGCCTACAGCCGCGGCTACGATGAAACCCTGCTGAAATTGGGTGAGCAGGTCTGGGCGGAGAAATGCCCCAGATGCAGCCCGGCCGAGCGTTTTACAGATTGGGAGGCATCGCTTGCCGTCAGTGACGCGGACTTGGGCTGGCAAATCAATCGCGAGGATTTCGGCGCGCTGCTGAAGCCGGAAGAAATTTCGGCGGCGGTCGCTTATGCGCGGCTGCAATCGCTGGCAAACATAGGCGAGACTGACAGTAAGGCCGCCAATCCGACTGTCCCGATTGGCAGTTTCACCGGCAGGGTGCAGCATGGAACTGTCGGGGGCAGCCTGCCGGCGGATACGGTGGTGCAGCTGCATTATGGCAATCCCGAACTTGGGTTCAGCTTTGCCGAAACCACCCTCGACGATGACTTCAGCTTCCGATTTGAAGGCATTCCCCTGACGACGGCATTCACCTACAATGTGGGCGCGATTTATCTTGACCGACTGTTCGCCCGCCGCCTGCTTGTCGGACATCCCGAAGACATGGCCTACCATCAAAACATTATCGTTTATGACCTGACGAATGACCCCTCTGTGGTCAGTGTCTTGCGGATTGAACTGTTTATTGAGCCGATTCAGCTAAATCATCTTGGTTCCGGCTTGTTCGTCTCACAGATTATCCGATACCGCAATAGCTCTGACCGCATCTACACGAGCGGGCGCGGCTTTGATGACGGGCGGGAAGCCACCCTGCTGATTCACTTTCCGACAGACGCCCACATCATGAGCGGCGATGAGAACGGGCGTTATGTGGTTGTTGAAGACATGGAGAACGTACCTGACCTGATTATTGATACCCTGCCGATTCCCCCTGGCGATTCGCACGAGGTCATCGTTGAATACTTTGTCCCCTATATCGATGGTCTGATGCTGGAGCAGGCTTTCAACAATGTGATTGATGGGGAAGTTACTGTCACGCTGCCGAACAGCCTGCATGTCATCAGCGATACGCTTAACCTGAATGCGGGCGAGAGCGCTCTCCGCGTCTTTTCGGGCAGGCTGCAAATGGACGCGCAGCCCAGCCTTGCCTTCGAGGTAGCGGGGGTTCCCTTCGCCACCAGCAGCGATGACCAGAACCTGATAACCAGCGACATCCTGCTGCCGCTGTTTGGCGTCGTGGCGCTTGTGGCGGCGGTGATGGCAGGCATCCTTGTCCGCCGCCGGCAAGCTGCATCGCGGCAGATTGACCGCCTGATTCAGCAAATCGCCCAGTTGGACGAAAAGCACGACCAGGGGCAAATCAATCACGATGTGTATCAGCGGCAGCGGCGCATCCTCAAGGAAGAGCTTGGGCGCTTGATGCCGCCGCAAAAAGCGGGCGATTCATCGCAGCAGGGCGAGTAAGCGCCTATGGCTGAAGACAGGCTGATTATCGAGGTCGAAAATTTAACGAAGGTCTATGGTTTGCTGCCGGTGCTGAAGTCGGTCAGCTTTGGCATCGCCAGAGGCGAGTTTGTTGCCCTGCTCGGGCCCAACGGCAGCGGCAAATCGACCCTGCTGCGCGTGATGAGCGGATTGAGCAAGCCGACCGAGGGGGTCATTCGGATTGGTGGCTGGGTCATGCCACGGGAAGCTGTGCCAGTCCGCGCCCAAATCGGGGTCGTCAGCCACAAGCCACTGTTATACGAAAATCTGAGCGCCCGGGAGAATCTCCATTTCTTTGCGCGGCTCTACCATATCGGGACGGCAGAACGCGAAGGGCGCATCCAAGACCTGCTGCAGCAGTTGGGATTGCATTCACGCGCCGACAGCCTGGTGCGAACCTTTTCGCGCGGGATGCAGCAGCGCCTCAGCATCGCCCGCGCCCTGCTGCACCAGCCAGATGTCCTGTTCTTTGATGAACCCTATACCGGCCTTGACCAGGATGCCGGCGACAGGCTCGACGCCCTGCTCAAATTGGCGCATCAGCAAAATCGCACCCTTCTCATCAGCACGCATCAGCTGCCGCGGCTGCCCCATCTGGCAAGCCGCGCTTTGATTTTGTCGCGCGGTCAAATCGCTTTTGACGGGGACATCAAGCGGATGAACCATCGGGAGATAAGCGACATTTACACACAGGCAGTCCGCGGCACATGAAAACCCCTTTCAGAACCAGTGTGCTGGCGATTGTCGCCAAAGACCTCCGCGCCGAAATGCGCTCGCGGGAGTTGATGAGTGTGATGGCCTTGTTCGCATTTTTGAGCCTCCTGGTCTTCAGCTTCGCGCTGGAGTTGGATCGGGCTGCGCGCGAAGAGGCGGTCAGTGGCGTGCTGTGGGTCACATTGATTTTTGCCAGCCTGCTCGGCTTTAATCGCAGTATGGCGCTGGAACACGTCCAAGGTACGCTGGATGCGATGCTGCTGGCGCCGATATCGCGCTCGGCTGTTTTTGTCGGCAAGCTGGCTGGCAATTATTTGTTCACATTGATGGTTGGATGGGTTATACTGCCGGTGATGACGGTCATCTATAACAAAAATATGCTGGATGGGCGGCTGATATTAACCCTTGCCATTGGCATTTTTGGCTTTTCGACCGTTGGCACGTTGCTGGCGACTTTGACCGTGCAAACCCGCGCCCGCGAGGCGCTGCTGCCGATTGCGATGCTGCCGGTGACGCTGCCGTTTTTGCTGACCGCTGTCCGGGCTACAACCGACATTTTGAGCGAAACATCTCGGTCGGATTGGCTGGTTTGGCTGCAGCTGCTGGGGGGAATCAGCGTCATTTATCTGGTGCTGTGTCTGCTTTTGTACAATTTCGTGATTGAGGATTGAAAGGTCGCTCGTCGATGGTCACAAAAACAACATCTCCGTCCATTGCACCCCAAATCGAAACCGCCCCGATGCCTCCCCTGCTGCGGACTGTGACGATTGTCACCGCTCTCGGATTCGCCGCGGCGCTGTTTCTGGGTCTCTTTGTTGTCGGCACGGATATTCAGCAGGGTGCGATTCAACGAATCTTCTATGTCCACATGCCCGCGTTCTTCGGCGCATTCACGGCATTCGGCGCGACAGTTGCGGGTGGCGTCCTTTATCTGTGGCACAGAAACGACAAATGGGACAAGATTGCCTTGGCTGGCGTCGAAGTCGGCTTGGCTTTCTCGGTGATTAATCTGGTGACGGGCGCAATCTGGGCGCGTCCCATCTGGAATACCTGGTGGACTTGGGATCCGCGGCTGACCTCGGCGGCGATTATGGTATTGACTTATGCCGCTTATCTGATGCTGCGGGCGGGTATCGAAGACCCCAGCCGCAAACGCAGATTTATGTCAGTTTATGGCATCTTTGCCTTTGTCAGTGTTTTGACGACCCTGTTCATTATTCGGGGCGTGCCGGAAACCATCCATCCAGTCATCATCGGCGCCAGCCCCCAAAATGCCCAAGGCGGCTTTGAAGCCACCCGAGGCGTCGTGATAGCGCTGATTCCCAGCCTGGTTGTGTGGCTGGTCTTCATGCCGCTGACCTTGATTTGGCATCGCTATCGTCTCGAAAATCGGATTGAAGCCGTCCATCGGCTGAAGGTTCGGCTTCTCAGTAAATAGGACTGGATTGACTATGGGAGCAATTAGACTTGTGGCTGCCCTGCTGTGGGCATTGTGGACAGTCGGCGGCTTGCTGGCACAAGATGAAGCTGTTATCTCCTATTTTCAATCGCCAGCTTTTAATGTCCCCATCCCTGAAGGCTGGGAAAATCAAAGCAGCGAGCGCATCGCCCAATTCTATCTGGCAGATGCGCAGGCAAGTATCCGCGCCGCGGTTGTCGATGCGGACAATGCGGTCAGCGCGGTCGAGCAAGACCTGCAAACTTGGCTCGGCAGTCAGGTCGAGGCGCCCCTTTATCAGGGCAAGGTGAATCTGGCGGATGGCACCTGGGCGGTGCTGGTTTATCAAATAGATGCGGACACCACCGCCTCGGTCATGGCGCGGGGGGATGAGGCGAGTACGATTGTCATCAGCTTTGTCGAAGACCATCCCGAAGCCAGGATTGTCATGGCCGCCATCGCGCAGAGCGATGATGCAGCGGGCGACGCCAGCGCCGAAATGGCTGCTTTCGCTGAAACATTCAGCGCCGCCAGCCGCGATGACCTGCGCGAGCCGCAAACTGTGACGCTGCCAAGCGGTGAATGGCTGCTGCAATCCAGCGGGACGGTTTCGGTGACGGGCTGGGTCTTCGGCAATGACAGCTATTTGGGGTTTGCCGAGGGGGCTGTCGATAACTTGCCCGAACTCGCCAGCGCTTATCACAGCAGCCTGCTGGGATTCTTCGTCACGCCCGACAATTCGGATTTCCTGCTGCTGGGTTTGGCGGCGGTCTTCGGCACATTGGGCATCCTGTTATTCAGCTTTGTCTGGCGCGGGCGCGATTTGCAAAAGGAACACGCCATGATTCAGGAATTGGCGCGGGCAGATGACTGAGCCTGCCAGTTCTCAAATCGACATTCGATGCAACTACCCTGCTTGGCAGACGTATAGTATAGTAATGAAATGATTGGAAGCAGTTGAGGAATGATGTGATGACTGAAGCGATGAATCCCGCGCCGGAAGAGCAGCCTGAAAGCGAAGATGTCAAGACCCCGCTCGAACAGTTCATTTTTCATCAACGGCGCGGACTGGAAGAGTTTGGCAAGGCGATGGAGTCGCTGCTGCCGCCCGGTTTCAGGGAGCATACGCAGGCAGCCGGCAGCGAATTTGCGACCGGTTTCCGCGTTTTGATTGACGCTGCGATTGATGAAATCAAAAAAGCCAGCGAAATGGAAAACACCACAGCTTATAGCGGCGCTGAACCAGACCCCCAAACCCGCGCCAATTTATCATCGGACGATGAGGATGCCGCCAGTAGCGGCACTGGCAAAATCAAAGTCGAACTGGACGACTGATTCGGACAAGACCTGTCGGTTCAGGATGTCTGCTCTTCAAAGCGAATGTTGAGGAACTTGTTCTCGAATTTTGCGCTGGTGATTTCCAAGTCCTGCAATTCATCTGGCAGGACGATATTGCGGCGATAGGGGCCCACGCTTAGTGTGATTTCATCGCGCGAACGGTAGAGGTCAAGCTGTTCTTTGCGGGCAAAGCCAATCGGGACACGGAGCATCCACGACGAATCATAGTCAAGCTGTTCAAGTTTGTGCACCACGCCGTCAAACATGCGCTCGGCGGGATTTCTCTCACCGTACAATTCATCGGCAAGGCAGCGCAGCATCTCCAGCCCGCCCATCTCTTCCCCAAAGAGCGGCGCCTTGAACAGCGGCAGCGTGCCAAAGGCCTCACGGATAAATTCGATATTCTTCGCTTGGCGCTGTTTCCATACTTTGAAAAAAGGATCTTGAACGCTATCCGGCAAGATGCGGTTGACGAGGATGGCATCTGTAGCGTAATCATACAGATTGAGATAGGTATAGGTGCGCTGTGTTTCCCGAATGACCATGCGTTCGGGATTGACCACCAGGCGAATGCTGGAATGTTCGGGGTTGGTCAGCAATTCGCGCACGCCATCCAGAGTATCGAACAATAATTGAACCTGATCCCAGGCGTTGTCGGCAATGTCGATGCCGACTTCGTTTTTCTTGCCGCGGTTGAACAGATTCTTGACCGGCCGAATCACGCTGTCCAGACCGCGGGCAATTTTCATCAGACGCTCCACCCACCAGCGCGTCACATCCGGCAGGCTCAAGAGGCGAATGGTTTCGGCAGTGGGCGCGGCATCGACAATGAGAACATCGTATTCATCCCCCTGAAAGTATTCGCTGATCCAAAGCAGTTGAGCGCCTTCTTCCAAGCCGGGGATAATGGTGACCTCGGCGGCGTTGACGTTGGCGATGCCCTCCCGATTGAAAAATGCCCCCAGATATTCCTGAATCCTGCCCCAATACTTTTGCATCGAATAGCGCGTGTCGAGCTCCTGCGCCCAAAGATTTTCTGCGATTTGGGTGGGTTCGGGACCGACTTCCTTATCGAGCGCATCGCCAAGGCTATGCGCCGTATCGGTACTGATAACAATGGTTTTCAAGCCCATTTCAGCGCAGCGCAAAGCCGTCGCTGCGGAAATGCTGGTTTTGCCGACCCCGCCTTTGCCGGTATGCACAATGACGCGCATCAAATTCACCTCGATTTTCTCATAAACAGTTCAACACCATACACAATTATACGCGGGACAGGCGGAAAAGTAGCGTTAGACTTCCCATAGAAGACAGCCAGATGCGGCTTAACAAAACAGAATCGATAATCTATCCCTTTACTAACGCAAAACTAGCCATATCCTTACTTGACAAAATAGAACAAATAATCTATTCTTTTATTAACGCAAAGCAATCACCCTCATCAAAGGAGACCATCATGAACCCGCGTTCAATCGTTCACATCGAGATTCCATCCGCCGACGATGCCCAAGCCAAATCATTCTACAGTCAGTTATGCGGCTGGGATGTTGAAGAAGTTCCATTTTCGGCAGACAGTGTTTATGTCATGTTTCATACAGGCAATATCGGCGCTGCGCTAAGCGGCGTGGGCGAGCACACCCAGCCCGGCGATGTGCTGATATACTTTCACAGCGACGACCTCGATGCCGATATGGCGCGGGTCAGCGAATTGGGGGGTCAGGTGATATTGCCGCGCCAGGATGTTGAAGGCTTTGGCGCACTCGGCATCTTCCTGGATCCAACGGGGAATCGCGTTGCCTTCTGGCAAAGGGCCCATTCAGATCCATCCGAGTAGCCATTGTCCGCGTTTCAATCAGCTAGCTGTGGTTGGCTGGCACTGGCTCGACGATGACCTTGACAAACTCGAAACGCTGTTTGTTTCTCGGCTGGTTATTGGCGGCATGGTTAAGCTCAACCAGGGTGACAATCGTGCCAAGCCCATCCAGAACAAATCTGGTATGCCATTCACCGGAGGCCTGTACATTGCGATAATAGGCAAGCCGCCCTTTTGGATCCATCCGCGCCAGTTTGCCCTTGGCGCGGTTGAACTTCATTGCCTTGAGTTCATCCAGCAGTTGGTCGCGTTCTTGTTGGTTGAGATATGCCATTGTGAATCCCCAATAGATTATCCAGGCGAAACCTGACATAATTGTAACTTCCGAAGCGGCTGGCAGCAACAGGATCTATCTGAAATCGTCATGCAAACTTTTTCGGTGCAGGAAATCACGCGCTACATCCACAATCTGTTTGATAACGACCCCACCTTGGAGGGCCTGTGGGTGCAGGGCGAAATCTCCAACTTGACGAAAGCGGCCTCGGGACATTGGTATTTTACGCTGAAAGATGCCCAGGCGCAGCTGCGCTGTGTTATGTTCCGCAGTGCGGCGCAATATGTCCGTCCGAAGGTCAAAGCGGGGGACGAGATTCTTGTCCGAGGACGGGTCAGCGTCTATGACGCCCGCGGCGAATATCAACTCTATGTCAATCAAATCGAGGCGGTCGGCGGCGTCGGCGACCTTTACCGCCAGTTTGAAACGCTCAAGGCAAAACTCGATGCCGAAGGTTTATTCGACCAGGCCCGCAAAGCTCCCATCCCTGATTTCCCGCGCCAAATCGGCATTGTCACCTCGCCAACCGCCGCCGCCTATCAGGATATGCAAAATGTCCTGCGCCGCCGCTTCCCCCTGGTCAAGCTCATCTTGAGTCCCGCGCAGGTGCAGGGGCAGGATGCCGCGCCCCAAATCGTCAGGGCGCTGGGGCGCCTCAACCAATATACCGATGTGGATGTCATTATTATAGCCCGCGGCGGCGGCTCGATTGAGGATTTGTGGTGCTTCAATGATGAAAGGGTAGCGCGGGCCGTCGCAGCCAGCCGCATTCCGGTAATTAGCGGCATCGGACACGAGATTGATTTCACGATTGTGGATTTCGTCGCCGATTTGCGTGCGCCGACCCCCTCGTCCGCCGCTGAACTGGCGACTCCCAATCAAGAAGACTTGCTGATTGATTTAGACCGCCGCGCAGCGGAACTGGATGCCCTGTTCGGCGTCAGCCTGACGGACAGGCAGCACGCGCTGGCACAGGCACAGCAAAGTCTGGCTTATGCCGCGCCGATAAAAGCAATCCGGCAGGCGCAGCAGCAGCTTGCGCAGCTTAAAAGCCGACTGCATCGCACCATCAGGCAGGATGTGGAACGGCTGGACGAGCGGCTGTCTGCCCGAATCAAGGCGCTCGATGCAGCCAATCCAGCCCATATCCTGGCGCGGGGTTATGCCCTTGTCCGTGATGAAGAGGGCGCGATTATCCGCTCCGCCAGTCAGGTCAGCTTCAATCAGCGCCTGACCGTACAATTACACGATGACCCAATCAGAGTCAGGGTAGAGAAATAATGGACAAGATCGACAAGTTGAGCTATGAAGCGGCCTTTCAGCGATTGGAAGCGGTCATCACCGCATTGGAAAGCGGCGAACTGACGCTGGAGCAATCGGTGAAGTTCTATGAGCAGGGTCAGCAACTTTCGGCACACTGCCAAACCCTGCTGGAAGAAGCTGAACTCAAAATCAGGCAGGTGGATGATGTCGGCGGCATCGAATAGGCATCGCATCCATGATTGATTTCGCCCGGCTCCCCGCCCTGTCCAGCAAAAACATCGCTTGCCGCGTCAAAGCCGCTGCCGAGCGCGCCATTCGGCAAGGTCATCCTTGGGTGTACGAAAATGCGATTGTCAGGCAAAGCCAGTCAGGTCAAGCGGGCGACCTGGCAGTCATTTATGACCGCGCCGAAAACCAATTTTTGGCGATTGGGCTTTATGACCCCTTTTCGCCTATCCGAATCAGAATTTTGCAGGCAAACAGTCAAGCGGCAATCAATCGCGGCTGGTTTGCCCGCAAGCTGGCACAGGCGCAGGCGCTGCGGCAAACCCTCATCGAGAGCGGCACAAGCGGGTATCGTCTGGTTTATGGCGAAAGCGATGGTTTGCCGGCGCTGGTGATTGACCGCTACGATGACGCGCTGGTTATCAAGCTCTATTCGCTGGTGTGGATACCGCATTTACCCAACCTGATGGCGGCGCTCAAAGAATCTATCGCTTTCGAGACCCTGTACCTGCGGCTGAGCCGCGCATTGCAATCCAGCCAAGCCAGCCTGCTGGAAGATTATCATTTGCATGATGGCCAGGTTCTTATGGGCGATTTGAATCCCGCACCGGTGCCCTTCAGCGAAAACGGCCTGGTGTTTGCGGCGGATGTCCGCTATGGGCATAAAACCGGCTTCTTCTTCGACCAGCGGGACAATCGGCAAAGGGTGCGCCAACTGGCTGCGGGACGGCGGGTGCTGGATGTTTTCTGCTATGTTGGCGGCTTTACGATTTATGCCTTGGCGGGCGGGGCAAAATCGGTCACGGCAGTAGACATCAGCCCGGCTGCCATCCAGGCGCTGGAACGTCATGTCGGCAGCAATCAGCTTGAGCTTGAGCGCGTGGAGACGCGGGTCGCGGATGCCTTCGTCGGGATGCAGGCGCTCGTCAGCGAGGGCAGAAAATATGAACTGGTCATCGTTGACCCGCCTTCCTTCGCCAAACGCCAAGCAGAAGTGGCGGGCGCGTTAAGGGCGTACAGGCGGTTGCTGCGGCTGGCGCTGAAGTTGACCGCAAGCGATGGCATTCTGGTGATGTCATCCTGTTCGAGCCGCATCCAGCCGCGCCAATTTTTTAATCTGATGGTCAATACCGCCAATCAAGATGGCTGCCGACTGGAGATGATTGCGCAAAGCTCGCACGCTCTGGATCATCCGATTGGCTTCCGCGAGGCGGCATATCTGAAAACGCTGTTCGCCCGCGTGAAGCGATAGACCTACTGCGAATCGCGCCGCATTGCCCGCCGAAAAAGCGGGCGCAGCAAATTCCGCGTCTCCCCCAGATCGAAGAGATAGCCCATGCCGAAGAAGACGACCGCTCCGACCCCAGCCCCGGCCGCCGCAGCTGACCAGTGCGCGGCTGGCATGGCGAGCGTAACCATCCACAGCGCCAGCGCCATGACAAGCGACAGGAGCAGGGTCCCGCCCGCGCTGCGAAGGATGGCGGCATCCCGAATGCCGATGTCCCCCGTATATTGACCAAGGCGGCGGCGCATCAGCCACCACAAAACAAGGGATTCAAGGATCGTGGTCAAGGCATTCGCCAATGCCAGGCCGGCAAAAGCGCCGCGCGCCAGGCTGGTCGGGTCGCCAATGAACTGAATGAAGACCAGATTGAGCATAATGTTGGCGAACATTGCCAGAATGCCGATGGCTACTGGCGTGCGGGTATCTTCCAGCGCATAAAAGGCGCGCGACAAGACCTCCAGCAGGCTAAAGCCAGCGATGCCGACGGCATAGAACCCCAATGCCCAAGCCGCCGCCTGCGTACTTTCGGCTGTCCATTCGCCGCGTTCAAACAGGCTGACAATCGGCTCGCCCAAAAGGATAAACACAACTGTCGCCGGCAGGGACAAATACAGCACATTTCGCATCGCTGCCGCCAGACGGTCTTTGAAGCCCTCGTAATTAGCTTCTGCCCACAAAGCCGACAGGGTTGGAAACACGGCTGAACCGATGCTTTGCCCGATAATCCCCAATGCGAAGAACATCAGCTTAAAGGCCGTATCCAAGGCGACCACACTGCCATCCACCATATTGCTTGCCAGATTGATATTGACCAGAAAATTGATCTGCACCACCGCCAATCCCAGCACGCGCGGGCCCATCAAAGCGAGGACTTCGGTCACGCCTGCTATCCTCCAGGACAGCAGGGGGCGCAGCCCAGCGCGCAGCCTGCGGAGGCCTGGCAGCTGCACGGCCAGATGCAATATGGCGCTCAAGACCGCGCCATAAGCCAATCCCATGACATTCAAACCGCCAACCTGTCCGATGTTCGGATGCGCGGGCAGCAGGGGGGAAATCACCAGCGCTCCCGTTATAATGCCGATGTGATTCATGCTGATGGCGATGGCAGGCAGCCAGAAAGCGGCGTGCGATTGCAAGATACCCATCACCAGGCCGCTGATGCTGAAGACAAAGGGGGTCAGCATCATCAGGCGCACCATCTCGATGGCAAGCTGCTGCTGTTCGGGCGGGCGACCGGGTAAAAGGATGCCGCTGACAAGCTGCGGGGCAAACAGCGCAGCCAGCAGCCCGAGAACCGCCGCCGCTATGGCCGCCAGGGTCATCACAGCGCTTGCCAGCCGCCAGGCCTGTTGTGGATCTTGCTGGCGATATTTGGCATAAATCGGAATAAACGAGGAGCTTAAGGCCCCGCCGGCCACCAGCACGAAAATCATCTCCGGGAACCGCTGCGCCGCCAAAAAGGTATCCAGGGCGGCGCCAGTCCCGAATTGCCCCGCCAGCACAGCCGTGCGGATGAAACCCAGCAGGCCACTCGCCAGAAAGCCAAACAGGACAATCAGCGCCTTTTCGATAACCTGTCGATTGTCCAGTGCGCTGGTCTCGGTCATACCTCTGCTCAAGATTGCCACTTGGCATCGCTGCTGACATTGCTATAATATGCAAGTTTAGTCAATAGCAAAGTCTCTCGACTGATAATGGAACAGCGAGATAATGTGAGGATAGGGAAATGGATGTTATTCTGCTCCAGGACTTGTACAAACACGGGGTCGCTGGCGAGGTGGTCAAGGTCGCTGACGGGTTTGCCCGCAATTATTTGATTCCGCGCAAGCTGGCTATCAAAGCCAGCAAATCTGCCCTGCGCCAAACCGAAGCGGTGCGCAAAAATGTCGAAGCCCGCAAAGCCCAATACAACAACATGCTCAACGACCTGGCGCGCCAGATTGACGGCGTCGAATTGATTTTTGGTCGCCGCGCCGCATCCACCGGCAAGCTGTTCGGCTCGGTCACGACGCAAGACATCGCCGACGAACTGGACCGCACCACCAGCATTGACCTCAACCGCCGCCGCATCAGCCAGCAATCGCTGCGTGAAATCGGGACGCACTATGTGCCAGTTCGTCTTGGCACCGAGATTTCACCGATGCTCACTATCACCATCGTACCCGAAGATGAACTGCAAGAGTTCCTGGCGGCGCGTGAACGCGGCGAGCAGGTCAGCGCAGAGGACATCATGTCTGAGGGCTTTAGCTACGCCACTGCCGAAGCGGATGACAGCGGCGAAGCCGCAAGCGATGCCGCCGCAGAGCCAGAAGCCGACGCCTAGGCGGCTCGCCTTCAGCGAACGGGGCGCGCACTTGCCCAACCACAGCCAAGCTGCTTTGCGAGCGCTCATCC
Source organism: Anaerolineae bacterium (assembly GCA_034421915.1). Classification (GTDB taxonomy): domain Bacteria; phylum Chloroflexota; class Anaerolineae; order Aggregatilineales; family Phototrophicaceae; genus UBA6055. The sequence goes on along the minus strand of DAOUKA010000028.1, from coordinate 2,667 downwards.
AATCAGAAATCTGGCATCTCCAGCCCCGCTGGTCATCGGTTGACAGGCGGGGCTATTTTGATTAAGGGTCATCGTCTTATATGGATGCCCATGCACTCGGACAACACTTGCGTGAAGCGCGCGAGTCCAACGAAATCGAATTGGAAGAGGCTGTCGCCAAGCTGCGGATTCGGCAGCCGATTCTGGAGGCTTTTGAAGCTGGCGAATTCGCCGCAACGGGCATGTCAGAGATTCAGGTGCGGGGGATGCTGCGCAACTATGCGCGGTATCTTGAGCTTGATGAGGAGCAGATTCTGCAACTCTATGATGCCGCCCATTATGATGGAACAGCGCAGCGCGGCCGCCGCCGACAAGGCGAAGCGGCAATGCCGGCCATCGACCTCGCCCAAGCACGCGCCGCCCGCCGCCGCGGTCTGTCGCGGACCGTCACCCTGCTGACGGTCTCGCTGGCAGCAATCGCCATCATCGTTTTCGTGACCTGGCAGCTGATTAGCTCGGAAACTCAGGATTTGCTGCGCAGTGAATCCATAGGACCTGAATTTATTGCCGACATACCAGCGACCATGACCTTCACCCCCTCGCCCACTTTCACGCCGACGATGCCAACCGCAACCCCGTCGAACCGCGCTCGGTACAGTGGCAGCGGCGTGCTTGCCAGCATTCAAATCAATCAGCGCACCTGGCTTCGGGTCAGCGCCGATGCCGTTGAGCAATTTGTCGGTGTCGCTGCGCCAGATACCCTGCTAGAATATGCTGCCATTAGCGAAATCACCTTGACAGCCAGTAACGGCATGGCACTTGATATTATCTGGAATGGTCAGCAGCAGGAGCCGTTTGGCGGGCGCGGTCAGCAGGTGGATATTACCTTCACAGTCGACGAAGTTCATTCCATCACGGGGGCCGGCGCCGCGCCTTCACCGGCAATGAGTCCAACGCTGGGACCTTCAGCCACCACAGTGACCCTGCCTGCTCAATTAACACCGACCAGCGCCCCAGGGCCCAGTCCAATGCCGACCCTGACATGGACTCCCAACGATATGCCGACCCTGACATGGACGCCCAGCCATACACCGACCAGCGCCCCAACCGCATCCGGTACACCCACCAGCACCGCCACCGTGACCAACACCCCAACCATCACGCTGACGCCCCTGCCGACTGCGATTTTGCCACCGCGCGCCACTCAGGCGGGGCTGACGCCGACTAAAGCGAGAAGCCAATAACAGGAAACAGACCATGAGAAAAAAAGCCGCCGACAAACAAATCGACAAGTATTTTCTGGTCAGCCTTGGCTGCTCCAAGAACACAGTTGACAGCGAAAGCATGGCGCAAATTCTCCAGCAGCAGGGCATGAGCGGCGTCGGGGATCCCGATTCGGCCGAGGTGATGATTGTGAATACCTGCGGCTTCATCAATTCCGCCAAGCAGGAATCCATCAATATGCTGCGCCAACTGGTGGACATCAAGCGGGCTGACCAGATGGTGATTGCGGCTGGCTGTCTGTCGCAGCGCTACGGCGATGCGCTGGTGCAAGAGGTGCCCGGCTTGGACGGGGTGATTGGCACGCGGCGCTGGATGGACATCTTCGACCTCATTACCCGCCTGCGCCAACGGGCACATCCTCGTGCGCTGTATCATTTGCCCGACGATGCCAAGGTCATCGGGCTGGACGAAAGAGGGGTGCTGCGCGCCAGTGTGCAAGGCGCTTATGCTTATCTGAAAATCGCTGATGGCTGCCGCCGTCCCTGCGCCTTCTGTGCCATCCCCAAAATTAAAGGCACTGCGGTCAGCCGACCGCTGGCATCCATCGTTGCCGAGGCGCGGCGCCTGCGAGATATGGGCATGCGGGAAGTGATGCTCATCGCGCAGGACAGCACCGACTACGGTTATGATTTGGGCTTGAAAGACGGGCTGGCAGGGCTGCTTGAGGCAATCATCCAAGCTGCGCCCGAAATCCCGTGGCTGCGGATTATGTATGCCTATCCGGGTTATGTCACGCCGCGCCTGATGGAGACGATGGCGAAGCAGCCGCAGATTTTGCCTTATCTGGATATGCCCTTGCAGCATGGACACCGCGAAACGCTCAAACGGATGAAACGCCCGGCAAAAGTCGAATGGGTCTACGAAACCATCGGCAAACTGCGTCAGATGATGCCCAATCTGGCAGTGCGGACGACCTTTATCGTCGGTTATCCGGGCGAGACTGAAGCCGAATTTGAGGGCCTGCTGCGGATGGTGCGCGAGCTTGAATTTGACCGCGTTGGCGCTTTCCAATACAGCTACGAACCCGGGACGCCCAGCGCGGCGCTGCCCAATCAGGTTGATGACGACATCAAACAAGAGCGTTATGAGCGGCTGATGGAAACCCAGCAGGGAATTAGTCTGAAGAAGAATCAGGCTCTGGTTGGCAAAACCCTGGATATTTTGGTGGAAGGCCATGGACTGGGTGAAGACGAAGCCGGCAGCGAAACCGGCGATGTGATTAGCCTGGGTCGCAGTTATCGCGATGCCCCCGAAATCGACGGTTATGTTTTGGTTGAGGGCGAATTGCCGGTTGGCGAGATTGTTCCAGTGCGCATTACCGGCGCAACCACCTATGATTTGATAGCCCAGGCAGATACCCGGCCAGCCAGGATTATCGAACCCGGTCAGGTCTTTGGCGCAGGT
>DAOUKA010000027.1:0-9968 GCA_034421915.1 Anaerolineae bacterium | reverse complement strand
CAGGGCTATGCCATCGCGCAGGCCGGGCTGGATGCCGGCGCCGAAGTCGTCCTGATTTCCGCCGCCAGCCATCTGCCGCCCCCGATTGGCCTCACCCTGCTGGAAGTGGATTCGGCCGAGTCCATGCACCAGGCCGTGCTAGAGCATGTCACCGAATCCACCGCGTTAGTTATGGCGGCCGCCGTCGCCGATTACCGGCCGCTGGCGGCGGCCGCTGAAAAAATCAAGAAAGCCGATGCCGATTTGAGCCTGGCGCTGGCGCGGACCCCCGACATTCTGATGTCCGTCAAGGCGCGGCGGGCGGAAACGGGCTATCCTATGATTGTGGTCGGCTTCGCGGCGGAAAGCCAAAATCTCATCGAAAACGCCGCCGACAAGCTCCAGCGCAAAGGCCTCGACCTCTTGATTGCCAACGACATCACGGCCGCCGATGCCGGCTTTGCCGTCGATAGCAATCGGGTGCTGGTCTTGGATATGGACGGCGGCCTGCACCCCATCGAACTGACCAGCAAAGCCCATATAGGCGCTTACATCATCCAACGGATTGGCGGCCTGCTGGATTAGCCCCGCGCCCGTCAGACGGGCTTGCCACAGCCCAAGCATATCAGGTACACTACGGATGATGCCCGACAGTGAGGCAGAACGGATGGCTTCCTATGTTTGAAGATGTCAGTCAGGTCACCCGGTCCTTGGGCCAACAGCAATATATCGCCACCGACGAAATCTCGACGGTCGTCTTTCTGGCGGACAAATTGGGCAAACCGCTCTTGGTGGAAGGCCCGGCCGGCGTCGGCAAAACCGAATTGGCGAAAGCCTGGTCGGGCGCGACCGACAAGCCCCTGATTCGCCTGCAATGTTATGAGGGGCTGGACGAAAACAAGGCACTGTACGAATGGGAATATGCCAAGCAGATGCTCTATACCCAGCTATTGCGCGACAAATTAAGCGATTTGCTCGCCGCCGCCGAAACCCTGCACCAAGCTGCCGACCGCCTGGGTGAAGAGGATGAGGTTTTCTTCAGCGAGCGCTTCCTGCTGGCGCGTCCCTTGCTGGCGGCCTTGCTCAGCGCCGAACCCGTGGTGCTTCTCATCGACGAAATTGACCGCGCCGATGCCGAATTCGAGGCTTTCCTGCTCGAAATCCTGAGCGATTTTCAGGTCTCGATTCCCGAATTGGGGACGATTCAAGCGGCGCATCATCCCAGCGTCGTCTTGACCAGCAACAACACCCGCGAGCTGTCCGAGGCCTTGAAGCGGCGCTGCCTCTATCTGTTTGTGGATTATCCCAACCACGAAGCGGAACTCCGCATCGTCAAGATGCGCGTACCCGAAATGAGCGCCAAGCTCGCCAGCCAGACCGTCGAGGTGGTGCAGGGGCTGCGCCGCCTTGACCTGAAGAAAAACCCCAGCGTTTCCGAAACCATCGACTGGGCCAAGGCGCTGATGATGCTCAATGCGGACAGCATCGACCAGAACACGCTGGAGACCACCCTGACCGTCCTGCTCAAGCACGAAAGCGATGTGCAGAAAGCCCGCCGTCGGCTCATGCACGGGCGCGATGACCTGGATCAGGGGCGGAATCGGCGGCGCTCTGGCTGGAACTAATTGTGCATACGCAAAACCGCCCAAAATGAGTACACTTGAGCCAGAAATCATCGACCAGCAGCCATAAGAACCATGTCCTTAGCCAACACCTTCACCCAAAGCCCGCAATTCCTCGCTCGATTCATTTTCCGCCTGCCGCTCTATATCTACAGATTGGGCTGGGGCCCGATGATAAACTGGCTTCCGCTCCTTATCCTCACCACCAAAGGACGCCAAAGCGGCCAAGCGCGGCACGTCGTGATCGAATATCGGCAGCACGGCAGCAAGTATTACGTCATCTCTGGCTGGGGCAAAAACACGGATTGGTTTCAGAATATGATGCAGCATCCGCGCGTCACCATTCAGCACGGCTCACATATCTACGCTGCGACCGCGCAGCCCGTCAACAATCCGGCCGAGGCCTTAGGCGCCCTTTATATGTTCAGCCGCAACTCATGGATTTATGAGCGGCTTTTTGCCCGCATGAGCTCGGTCGAGTCAGCCGACCTGAACACCCTGGCCGATGTCGTCGAGGAGTTCACGGTGGTGCGGCTGGAACGCAATGCCGACACCCCCGAACTGCCGCCGATCCCGCCCTTTAGCCAGCCTGTGCGGCGGCTTGCGCTGGCGATGGTTCTGCTGCTTTGCCTGAGGCTGCTGCTGTCCCTGCTGCGCCCGATGAAATCCCGCAAATAGTCGAAAGGACGGGATGATGAACTTTCTCAAGAATTTATTCGGCGCCGGCGGCAAACGCTCCGCGGATCGGGGCATCTACCTTTATGTCCAACCCAAAATGTGTCAGGAAATCCTGCGGATTCGGGTAGACCCGATGAACGATTTATCCCGCACCGACGAAGGCAGCGGCTATTGGGTGCGCAAAGTGGCGAGCGGGCATCGCTGTCCCTTTCAGGCGGAAGTCGAAATCTATTTTGACAGGAACAAGCGCATCACCGATACCCAGGTCAGCAGCGGCCGGCTGGTCAGCGAAGACGACTGGCAGGCGCATCAAGCAGGCAAGCGCAAGCGCGGCTAGCCCCTTCAGTCCTGCTCGACTTTAGCAGCCGGCATCAGTGAAGGCAGCCCGAATTCAAGCCGTATCCTATCCTCAATGAGATTGGACAGCCCAGCATTCTGGTGCAGGAATTGCTTGACATTTTCGCGCCCCTGCCCCAGCAGGTCATCATCATAGCGATAAAAGGCGCCGCGCTTCTCGATGATATTGAGTTCGCTGCCAATGTCGATAATCTCGCCCGTTTTGCTGATGCCCTGATTAAACATAATGTCGAATTCACATTCCTTGAAGGGCGCGGCCACCTTGTTCTTCTTGATTTTAACGCGGGTGCGGTTGCCGATAATCTCCGTGGCATGCTTGATTTGCTGAATGCGGCGAATGTCAATGCGGACACTGGCATAGAACTTCAGCGCACGACCGCCCGGCGTGGTCTCTGGGCTGCCAAACATCACCCCCACCTTCTCGCGCAGCTGATTGGTGAAAATCACGCTGACATTGGATTGCTTGATGGCGCCCGCCAGCTTGCGCAAAGCCTGGCTCATCAGACGCGCCTGCAAACCCACATGCGAAGCGCCCATCTCGCCCTCGATTTCGGCACGCGGCACCAAAGCCGCCACACTGTCCACCACAATCACATCCAAAGCGCCAGAGCGCACCAGATGCTCGGTGATTTCCAGCGCCTGTTCGCCCGTGTCCGGCTGCGAGACATAAAGCTGCTGAATATCGACCCCGATTTTCTCGGCATAGAGCGGATCCAAGGCATGTTCCATATCAATAAACGCGCAGATGCCGCCCGTCTTTTGCGCTTCGGCCGCGATATGCAGGCAAAGCGTCGTCTTGCCCGAACTTTCAGGCCCATAAATCTCGGTGATGCGCCCGCGCGGCACACCGCCCACGCCCAGCGAAATATCAAGACCCAGCGAACCCGTCGGAATCGCATCGACCTGCAAACCACTGTCCGCGCCCAGATTAAAAATAGTGCCATCACCATAACGTTTGGTGATGTCGCTCAAGGTGGCATCCAAAGCCTTTTGTTTGGCCACTATATCCGAGCTATCAAAAATGTTGGTTTCCTTGATTGCTTTTCTTCGCTTTGCCATCGCTTTGGTCTCTCTCACTTTCATCCTTTAGTTTAAGTGTAGTGCCTTTGCCGACTTTTTGCTATATGACTTAGTATAGCACTTTTGTTCTAATCTGGCAAGGGGCAATTCCCGCCAATTATCTGAAATGCGCCCCATCCGCTGGCAGTTCTGTTCGTGAAACCGCAGCAAAAGTGTTATAGTTAAGGTCAGGCAGTTCCATTTGAATTTTTGTTCACATAATTTTTTAAGGAGAACCCTCCATGAGAGCTTTCAAATTACTTGTTATTCTGCTGTTGGCGCTGTCCGCAGCTGCGGTCATGTCACAGGATGCGGAGACGATTGTCATTCGCGGCTTTGGCAATATCGGCAATTTCAACCCCGCCTTGTCCAGCGATGGCGCCTCGTTCCAGGCCTACAGCGTCCTGTGGCCCAAGCCCTACGAAATTGATGCCGCCTCTTCCGCGCCGATACCCGGCCTGACGACCTGGGAAGTCTCGGAGGATGGGCTGACCTACACCTTCACCATCCGCGAAGATGCCAACTGGAGCGACGGGATGCCCATCAGTTCGCATGATATGAAGTTCGTCATCGATGCCATCAAGTCGGACGAGGTCGCTTCCGTGCAAGAATCAGAGGTCGCCAGCGTCGAAGCTGTCAACATCATCGACGACAAAACTTATGAGGTGGTGCTCAACAAGCTGGACTGTGCCGCCTTTAGCAACCTGGGTGGCATACGTTTCTTGCCCTCTCACCTGTTCGCGGCTGACTTCAGCGACTTCGAGACCAACGCTGTCACCACGGATCCGATTGACATCAGCGGCGGCCCTTACATCCTTCGCGAATGGGCGCCGGATGCCTTCCAGAGTTTCGATGCCAACCCGGACTGGTGGGGCGGCGAAGTGGGCATCCCTTACCTCATCAACCGCGTCATCAACGAACAGGCAGTCGCCCTGCAATCGATTCAGGCTGCCGAAGTGGATTACACCTATCTGCATGGCGACCTCTTCACCCAGATTCCCGATACCAGCAATCTGCAATGGGAGATTTTCCCGCAGATGTCCGTCAAATTCATGGCGCTGAACTGGGTCGACCCCGACCACCCTTCGGCGGCTTACGATGACGAGGGCAACCCCATCGAACAGGTGCCGCATCCGATTTTCAGCGACCTCAACGTACGCAAGGCCGTGGCGATGGGTTACAACAAAAGTGACATCCTGGCGACTATGGGTGGCAGCCAAGGCGGAACGCCCCTGATTGGCGCTGTCAATCCGGCGATTGCTTGGTCTTACAACAGCGACCTCCAGCCCTATCCCTATGACCCCGAAGCCGCCATGCAGCTGCTGGAAGAGGCCGGCTGGGTGGATGAAGATGGCGATGGCGTCCGCGAAAAAGACGGCGTTCGCCTCGAATTCACCATTTCATACAGCGATATTCTCTTGATGTTCGAGACGACGGCCCTGGTGGCGCAGGATCAGCTGAACGACATCGGCTTTGACGTTTCGCTGGAAAAGGTGGAATGGGCAAATTACATCAGCGAAATCTACCGCGGCCAGAAGTACGACGCCACGCCGATGAGCAATAGCGGTGGCACGGGCGGCGCGCCTGACCCGAATGACTTTATGACCCTGCTTTACAGCCCGCAGGATGTCCCCGGCAGCGGCAACAACCTGTCCTCGTACATCAATCCGGAAATTGACGCCCTGATTGAAGCCGGCCGCGCTGTCCAGGGCTGCGACCTGGAAACCCGCGGCGATATCTACCGCGAAATCCAGCGGATTGCCCATGAAGATATGGCTTATGACTGGACTTTTGTCCCCAATATCTGGCAGACCGCCAATCGCCGCATTGCCGGCTTCGAGCCAGCCGCCTTCTGGGTCTTCTACGGTTATACAGCCGATATTCACAACTGGACGCTTGAGGGATAGCTTTTGTCCCCTTGGGAACGAAGCGCCGGCTGGATACAAACGAATCTCCCCTTTTTGCAAGGGGAGATTTAATTTTGGTGAGGGGATGTCATCAGCTTTAGCTCTCGCTGTCTGGCAGCCTGCCCGTCAGTGCCAAGCCTTCCAGCAAGCCAGCCACCCGTGCCTGTTCGTGCTCGACCTGCCGCAGTCGGTCATCCACCGCCAAGAAGCCAGCATCCATCTTGTCTTCGAGACGATTGATGTCACTTCTAATCTTGTCTTCGAGGCGATTGATCTCGCTTTCCAGCTTGCCTCCGAGACGATTGACTTCGCTTTCCAGCTTGCCTTCGAGGCTCTTGATCTCGCCTCCGAGGCGATTGACCTCACTCTCAATTTTGCCTTCGAGACGATTGACCTCGCTTTCAACCTTATCTTCGAGACGATTGACTTCGCTTTCAATTTTGCCTTCGAGACGATTGACCTCGCTTTCCAGCTTGCCTCCGAGGCTCTTGATGTCACTTCTAATCTTGTCTTCGAGACGGTTGATGTCGCTTCCAATCTTGTCTTCGAGACGATTGATGTCGCTTTCAAACTTGTCTCCGAGGCGATTGACCTCACTCTCCAGCTTGCCTTCAAGGCTCTTGATCTCGCCTCCGAGCTTGCCTTCGAGACTCTTGATCTCGCCTCCGAGCTTGCCTTCAAGGCTTTTGATGTCATTCCGCAGCCATACGAACAGGCCACTTATAACTGCAATGATTGGCACAATTATGGCGATGATTTGTTCCCAGTTCATTTATCGCTGCCTTTCGCGTCACTGCCCTCAACTGTAATCAGTGTACCACAAAGCTACTGCTGATAGCGGCGCGGGTCGAGCGCATCGCGCAGACCATCGCCCACCAGATAAAAGCACAATACCGTAATCATAATCAGTATCCCCGGCATAAAAACCAGATGCACCCCAGTGACAAAATAACTGCGCGAATCCGTCAGCATATTGCCCCAGGTGGGCGTCGGCGGCTGAATCCCGACGCCCAGATAGCTCAAGCCGGCTTCAAACAGAATCATATTGCCGGCGATAATCGTCATCGTGACCATAACCAGCGAGAAGACATTCGGTAAAATATGCGCGACCAAAATGCGGACATCGGATGCGCCTAATGCCCGCGCCGCCAGAACATAATCCCGCTCTTTGAGCGACAGCCCTTCACCGCGCACCAGTCGACTGGTGCCGACCCAGCCCAGCGCCGCCAGAATAACCACCAAGACCCCGGCCGATGGCTCCCAGAGCGCCCATGTAATCAAAAACAGAAACAAGGGCGGAATCGCGCTTAGGGTATTGATCACCCAGGCAATCAGGTCGTCCACCCAGCGGCCATAATAACTGGCCAGCAAGCCCAGCGTTATGCCAATCAGGACTGTCATCGCACTGGCAAGATAGGCGATGGTGAGCGAAACCCGCCCGCCATAAATCAGGCGCAAAAACTGATCGCGACCCAGTTGGTCGCTGCCCAGCAAATAGCCATCCTGCCCCGGCTGTTTGAAGCGCTTGGGGGCATTGGTTTCGTTGGCATCGAGTTCAAACACATTTTCGATGATAACCGGCCCGATAAAACCAATGGCGGTGAAAATCACCAGGACGATGATGGCGAACATCGTCAATCTGTCGCGCCGGATGAAGACAAGGGCATCGTGCCAGAACGAACGAGAAAAACGTTCGGGCTCTTCGCTGACCATCTTGGCGATGCTGGATTCGCTTGCCATACTACAGCTTTCTTCTTTGATTATGTCAGCGTCGCCTATTCCAGACGGATGCGGGGGTCAAGGATAACGTACAGCGCATCGGAAATCAGCACCCCCATGATAATCATCGCCGCTGCGATAACCACCGAACCCATCATCACGGGATAATCGCGCTGGAAGACGGCATCGATAACCAGCTTGCCCATGCCCGGCCACTGAAAAACCTGCTCAATAATAAACGCGCCCGCCAGCAGCGTGCCGATGGAAGGCCCCAAAAAAGTCGCCACTGGCAGCAAGCCATTCCGCAGCGCATGGCGCAGCCAAACAAGCCGCGTCTGCAGGCCCTTGGCATAGGCGGTGCGGATGTAATCCTGCTGAAGCACTTCCAGCATCTGCGTGCGGGTAAAGCGCGAGATAAAGGCGATGGTGTTCAGCGACAGCACAAACACCGGCAGAATCATGTGCGACAGCGCCTCCCCCAAATCAGAGCCGCCGCGCCGCGTGATGTTCTCCATGCCGCCCATCGGCAGCAGCCTGAGTTGAACGCTGAAGATGATAATCAACAGCAAACCGAGCCAGAAGGCCGGCACAGCGTTGCCCACCACCGAGACAATCCGAATCGCTTGGTCGAGCCAAGTGCGATGAAAAACAGCCGCCAGCACCCCCAAAACCACGCCCGTCAGATAACCCAGAATGAGCGCCGCCACGCCCAGACGCAGGGTGGCCGGGATGCGCTGCGCGATCAAGCCCATCACCGGTCGCTTCTGTTTAATGGAATCGCCCAGATCGCCGCGCAGCAAACCGTAGCGGTCGCCATAAGTGTCGCCCATGCCATCGCCATCATAATCCAGCTTCGTCCAGTCATTGCCGATGAGCCAGTAGAGATACTGCACCAGCGGCGGCTGGTCGAGACCGAGTTGGCGGCGCATCGCCTCAGCCGTTTCCGGGTCAGCATCCGGTATCCAGGTAATCAGGTCAATCGGATCGCCCGGCGCGGCTAACATAATCATAAAAGAAAGCAGCGTCACCCCAAAAAATGTCGGCACCGCCTGCAGCAGCCGCCGCCGAAAATACTTAAACATCAGCCATCTCGCCCATCATTTCCAGCTTCCCCTTGATTTTATTGGGCAGGGGCAAAAATCACAAGTTCACCGCGCCGCCGATTAACTGGATGTCAAGACAGTTAAGTAAAATTTAACATAACAAGCCTGTTTATTTAACATAATGCGGGCAAGCTATTAACAGACTTTGGTTAAGCTCCGAGTTAAGTTCCGAATCGTATGGAAAATCCACCGCCATTTATCCAAACAGGCGTTCAGGAGAAATGCGCCCCATGCAAAAAGTACGTTGGGCTTCACTGTTGCTCGTATTCATCTTTGTCCTGACCGGCGCCCTTGCCCAAGAGGCCGAAGAGCAGGACGCACCGCAGCTGCCAGAAGTTGACCCCCTCGATTATACCGAAGGCGAAATCATCACGGCTGGCAGTTCGACCGTCTTCCCCTTGAGCGAACGGATGGCTGAACTGTGGACAGATGCCGGCGGCCTGGCGCCCGCTATCGCTTCCATCGGCTCTGGCGCCGGCTTTGAACGCTTCTGCGTCGAAGGCGAAACCGACATCAGCAATGCCTCGCGCGCCATCAGGGACAGCGAAGTCGAATCCTGCGCCGCTGTCGGACGCACACCGATTGAGTTCCGCGTCGGTACAGACGCGCTCGCTGTGACCGTATCGGCTGAAAACGACTTTGTCACCGATATTACCCTGGAAGAACTGGCCGCCATCTTCAGCACCGCCGCGACCTGGGCCGATGTCCGCGCCGAATGGCCCGCAGAAAAAATCCAGCGCTTCATCCCCGGCACCGACAGCGGCACCTTCGATTACTTTGTCGAGGCAGTCTTTGACGAGGACAAAGAACCCATCCTCAGCGCCAACCCGCAGCTTTCCGAAGACGACAACGTCTTGGTGCAGGGCATCACGGGCAGCCCCTACGCCGTCGGCTTCTTCGGCTATGCCTACTATGTCGAAAATCAGGAGACGCTCAACATCCTCAGCATCGAAGGCATCGCAGCCAATGCCGCGACCACCGATGACGGCAGCTATCCACTGGCGCGGCCGCTTTTCATCTACAGCGATGCCGGCATCATGGCAGAAAAGCCGCCGGTCGCCGCCTTCATTGGCTTCTACCTGAACCATGTTAACGGCGAGGTCATCGACGTCGGTTACTTCCCCGCTTCGGAGTCGGCGCTGAATGCCGCCAAACAGGCTTACCTTGATGCGCTGATGATGGATATGTAATCGACGGCTGTACACTTTCGCCTTGGATGCCGCATCGCCTGATATGGATGTGACGTCCATAGTGTTTTGTAGCGAGAGAGGATAAATGCGCCAGCAAAACCGCCCCCCGAGGAAGCATCTGGTTCAAAAAGACCGCGCTTCGCTGAACCTGAAACACAAATTCAAAATCCACGAGACCGCGATTCAAATAAGCCTGTTCGCTTGCGGGTTCTTGTCCATTTTTACCACGCTCGGCATCATCCTGGTTTTGGGCAACGAGTCCATCGCCTTTTTCACCCGCGACCAGTGGGTGAACACCAACCGCGCCCTCCTCAGCGATATGGACGCCGCCGCCACAGCCTTTCGCGTCGAACC
>DAOUKA010000026.1:0-11128 GCA_034421915.1 Anaerolineae bacterium | reverse complement strand
GCCGGCAGCCGCTATGCTGTGCCGGATGTCAGCGGGTGGCAGACCTGGCTCGCGCCGCCACCGGCCCATCCGCCAGATTTTGACCACAGAGGCGCAGAGGGCGCAGAGGAAAGATAACGGGATGATTCTTTTGCTGCCGTTGCGTTGAAGTTGATGAGCAAACCTGTTCGCCGCCGAGCGAGCTTAAGATAACGTAGCAGCTGCGCGGATCGAAGCAGCTTTCTACGCTTGTCCAATGCGGATCCTTATGCGAAACTAAAGATTATATTTGTTTTGAGCGTCATCATAAATGTTCTGCGAGAACTGCCGCTATGATCACGATTCGCAAAGCGCTGATTGCGGCGGCGAAGGCGCTTGCAAGCTCGGACACGCCCGATCTTGATGCGCAGGTCTTGCTGAGTTTCGTCTTGAAAGTGGAGGCCGCCTATCTCTTTGCCCATGACAATGAACGGCTGACAGACGAGCAGCACAGGCTGTATGCGTCCATGGTGATGCGCCGCGCCAAAGGCGAGCCGATTGCCTATATCAGCGGTCGCAAGGGCTTTTATGATCTTGAATTGGTGGTGACGCCCGATGTTTTGATTCCGCGACCGGAGACTGAATTGCTATTGGAGGCGGCTTTGCGGCTGATGGCGGACAAGCCTGACTGCGTGGTGGCGGATATTGGAACGGGCAGCGGAGCGCTGGCTGTCACCTTCGCAGTACACAGGCCCGCCAGTCAGGTTTATGGGCTTGACATCAGCGAGGATGCGCTGAAGGTTGCCCGATTCAATGCACAGCGCAATGGAGCGAGAGTTCAGTGCTTTCAGGGGCATCTGGGGCAAGCGCTGATTGACCGGCGGGTTAAGGTGGACTTGCTGATGGCGAATCTTCCCTATATTCCGTCTGCGGAGGTTCAGCAGCTGGTGGTCAGTCGCTATGAGCCGCAGCTTGCGCTGGATGGAGGCGGCGATGGCCTGGACTGCATTCGTGAATTATTGTCCCAGATTCCGGCGCTGTGCCATCAGGGCGCTTATGTCTTGCTGGAAATTGGCGCTGACCAGGGTGAGGCGCTGGTTTCACTGGTGGATGAGAGGCTTGGCGTGGCTTGCGATATTTTACAAGATTATGCTGGCTTGGATCGAATCGCCCGATTTCAAGTCTAGGGAATATCACCGAGACCCGGAGAGCAGGAACAGAAAATGCTGTATCTTCTCCTGTGTTTAATCATAGCGCGGATTATGCAAAGACGATGGAATCCTTATGCTGACCCGAGACGATTTTCTCATTCGTGACGACCTTGTTTTTCTTAATCACGGCTCTTTTGGCGCATGTCCCAAAGCTGTATTCGAGCGGTATCAGGCCTGGCAGCTGGAGCTTGAGCGGCAGCCTATTGATTTCCTGCTTCGCCGGCGTCCCGAACTGATGCGCGATGCCACGGCACGAGCCGCCGCTTATCTTAATGTGCCGCCGAGAGAGCTTGTATTTACAACCAATGCCACCGTTGGACTGAATACAGCTGCCAAATCGCTGCGCTTGAATGCTGGCGATGAGATTTTGACGACCAATCACGAATATGGCGCGGTCAATCGAATGCTGGAGTTTGTCGCAGCCAAGCGCGGCGCGAGGATTGTCCGACATCAGGTTAGCCTGCCGTATCGCTCGGACGATGCTTTTGCGGATGCCTTTTTTGCCAGCGTTACGGAAAACACAAAAGTGATTGTGATGAGCCATATCACTTCGCCCACCGCGCTCATCTTTCCAGTTGAATTGATTTGTCGGCGGGCGCGGGAGATGAACATATTGACCATGATTGACGGGGCGCATGTGCCGGGACAGCTGCCGCTTGATTTGCAGGAGATTGCTGCGGATATGTACAGCGGGAACTTTCATAAATGGCTTTGTGCGCCCAAAGGCGCCGCTTTTTTGCATGTCCGCGAGGAACACCATGAGATGATTGACCCTCTGGTGATTTCGCATGGCTGGCGTGCCGATGCCGATTTTAATGAGCACAATGAATGGCAGGGGACGCGGGATATTTCCGCTTATCTGACTGTACCCGCTGCGATTGATTATCAGCAGGAGCACTGTTGGGAACAAGTCCGCGCGGACTGTCATACACTCGCCCGCCTGACACAAGCGCAGTTATGCGACTGCTTTGGGCTCGAACCCCTTTCAGCCAAGCAGTTTTCGCAGATGGTGACCATTCCGCTGCCCGAATGTGATGTGGCGGCTGTTCAAAAGCGTCTGTATGCGGAGTTTAATATCGAAGTTCCGCTCGGTCAGTTTGAGAATCATTGCGGAGTTCGGGTCTCGTTTCAGGCGTATAACACGGTGGGCGATGCCCACGCGCTCATTGCGGCTTTGCAGACGATTCTCGGTTAGCGCTCAAACAGCGCCACGGCGTCGATGTACCAGGTTTGCGGTGACAAATCTATAGGCTGTATCTTTCGCAGGCGAAAACTGGCGTCAATCAGGGCTTGGCTGTCGCGGGCGAGTGACGTCGGATTGCCGCTGACATAGACCAGCCGCTTGACCTGGAGTCGGGACAGGCTCTTAATGATCTTGGCGCTGATGCCGCTGTGGGGCGGGTCGACGAGGGCAGCGTCATAGCTGGCTTGCTGGTCAGCCATATCCGCCAGCACCTGCTCCACAGCCCCTTCGATGACATCCAGGTTGTCATATTCCATCAGGTTGACATCGGCATCGGATACCGCCGGCGGGTAACTTTCAACCAGGGTGACCAGTGCGGCCCGCGGGGCGATGAATGCGCTGAAAATACCCACCCCGGCGTATAAATCCAGCACCCGTTCCTTGCCACTCAGCCGCAGCCTCTGGATGACCTCGGCGACCAGTCGGTCGATTTGGCTGATGTTGGCGCGGATATAGGCGCCGGCGGTGACGCGGAAATCGCGCTGCCCGATGCGGAAGGTGCTGTGGGCAGCGCCAATCAGGTTGACGGGTTCACGGCTCGGCAAAATAAGATTGACGCTAAGCGGCAGGTCGGTGCTTAACTGCGGCTGTTCTTCCTCATCAATCTCGAAGATGAGCATCATCCGCCCGTCCGAGCCTCGCTGCAGGCTCATCCGATTGGCAGGCGCATATTCCAGGTCAAGCTCTGCCAGCAGTTCCAGCAATGCCGGGTGGACAATATGGCATTCTGTTATCGCTTCGATGCCGCCCCCCTCCTGCCGCCGATAGCCCCACCCGCCATTGGAATGGCGCAGAAGCTGGAGGCGATGGTTGTATGCCCATGGCTGCGTTGCCGCTGCGACTGGCTGCATGGCGGATTCGACAACTCGCTCTGGCAGTTTGCCGATCCGCACCAGTTGGTCAGCCAGAATGTCCTGTTTGAGCAGCAGCTGCGCCTCGTAGTGGATATGCTGCCAGTGACAGCCCCAGCAGCGCCCCGGCCCAAAATGCTGGCACTGCGGCATCACGCGGTCGGCAGAGGCGGCATCAAGCTCTATGCCCCGCGCGAAAAGAACCGCGCCGCGTTCGCCCGTGATTTGCGCTTTGATGGATTCGCCGGGCAGGGTATAGGGCACCAGAACCAGCTTGCCCTGATGACGTCCAAGCGCTTTGCCACCGTGTGCCATATCGGTGATTTCAAGCTCAAGGGTCTTGCCGATGAATGCGTTTTTGTTTGGCTGCCTGGATTTGCGAGCCACCTGGATTCTGCTCGATTCTGCGGACAGGAAGCCTCATTATACCCCGCAAGCTGCCATCGCTCTAGTTTTTTTGCCACGCTCTTTGTCTGTCTCTGGTTAAGGTGTTAAACTCTGCGGGAACGTATTTGGGATGGTGATGGTATGCGTACCGGCAAGAAAATCGCTGTGTTTTCTATGACGCCGCTGTTTCCGGATTTTGCGATGGGTGGCGGGCAGAAACAGTTAAAGAAGGTCGCGCTCTATTTGGGGGAGCAGGGGCATCAGTTGACGATTCTCTCGACGCGGCGCGAGGGTTCGATGACTCCTTTCAAGTGGCACGACAATGTTGAAATCCATCCAGTGCTGCGCTTCAAGCAGCCCTATCCCGAACCCTATTTTACGCCCGTGTACCATATCGCCAATGCCATCCGCGATATGGGGAATGCCATCGCGGCGGCGGATGTTCATTACAGCCATGACGGCGGGCTGATTTTCCCTTATGTCTATCAGAACACCCCCACGGTGATTTCACTGCGCAGCATTCTGTATCCCGAAACGCTGCAAGCCGCTTTTCTGTTTCAAGGGGATGAGTGGATTCTGCCCTCCGAGCATACCCGCGCCTCCTATGAAGCGGTTGTATCGCCTTTCTCGCCCAAGGCGGGCGAGCGCATGCACGTTATCCACAATGGCTTTGATTGGGACAAATTTCAGTACACGCAGCCCGCCGCCATTTTTGAACGGATTCCCGCCGCGATTGCCGAACATCCGATTTTGCTCTTTCCGCATCGTCCGGAACGCCCGAAGGGGATTTATGAGGTGGTTTCGGTTGTGGAGAAACTGGTGCGTGATTATGGCTGGACGGAACTGCGGGTGCTGGTGCCGCGCTGGCTGGATGCCGAAAGCGAACCGACTAACCGCGATTATCATCACCAGCTGAGACGGACCATCCAGGCTGCCGGGCTGGCGGATGTGTTTGTCTTCCATGAGTGGATCCATGATGCCTTGATTGCCGAATACTACAGCCTGGCGGATGTGACCATGTGCATCGGCAGCTGCGTCGAGACCTTTGGCAATACGCCCTTTGAATCCTTGGGCTGTGGCACGCTGCCGATTCTGGCGCGGGTGGCGGCTTACCGCGACTTGCTGCCGGACGAGTATGTCCATCATGTTGATTATGGTGATGTGGATGCGGCGGCTGCACAGGCTCATGCGATTTTGGTCGCAAGGCGGCGCGCCTCGCAGGCAGCGCTGCGCTATCTGAAAGCGGAGTTTTCCCTGGAGGCGATGGTGACCCGCTATGCCGATGTGATATTGCGGGCGGTCAAGCGGCCTCAGCTGTCCTACACGATACCCAAACTCACCGCCCAGACCCGTTATCGTCTGGCGCCTTGGTGCTATCTGTCCGAAGAGCGCGGCATTTATCACGATTTTCGCGCCAGCTATCACATGGACAGCCGACTGATTGATATGATGACGGCCGCCCCTGACGGCTTTCGCGGCGGTGCCGTCGAGCCTGCCTGCCTGCGCGACTGGCTCGATAATGGATTTGTTGTGCCGCTTGTCAGCGCGGAAAATGGCTGATAACCTGACCAGCCACAGCATGATATACTGATGTCAGGGCGATTCATCAAGGACATATTGCTATGGCAGTCATCAGCGAATTGATTGAGGCCGGTCTGCGGCTGAAACGGCAGGGCAATTATCAGGCAGCTATCGAGCATTTTCGGCAATTAAACGCAACCTACCCCCAGCATGCCCGGATTATGTTCGAGTTGGCGGATTCTTGGCGGGCTTTGGGCGTGCCAGAGCGGGCTTTGCCGCTCTACCGCCAGTTGATAGCCATTCCCAAACATCAAGGGCTGCCACTCAGGGATGTACCCCGCCTCTATACGCAAATGGGCGCGAGCCTGCGCTTGTTGGGCGAATACAGGGAATCGCTGGCGGTCATCGAAGAGGGGCTGCGGCGGTATCCAGCCTATCGTCCCTTGCGCGCCTATCGGCTGTTCGCCCTGCACAGCGCCGGCCTGCATCAGAATGCGATGGTGGAAGCGCTGGAATTGATGCTGGAATCCCTGTCAGCTTCCAGGTGGGATACCTTCGAGGAGGACATCATTCGCATCGTCAAGGGTCTGCGCGAGCAGATTTCCCAAGCGGACACAGCGCAGCTTGAAGATTGGGAGTTTGATGAATACTGGACGGAAACAGAATCTAACCAGCCAGATGAACCGGTCAATGCGGCAAAATCAGCCGAGGGCGACCGCATGGGTGTCATGGATGAAGATGAGCTTGACCTGGAAGGCCTTGAGCTTGAAGTGAAGGTGCGGCCCTCGCCCAAATCCCGTCAAACCGACAATCAGGGGCAGTTTGGCAGGAAGCCAGTTCAGATTGACATCAGCTTTGATGAGGAAGAGAACGAGGGCAAGCCGAGTTCGGATGATGATTCATCGCCGCCGGCGAGCGGCCGGGTGAACATTCCGATTGACTTTGACTAAAGTTGACACGAGCTAATCGACGATGAGTTCGCCCGCCTGCAAGCGCCAGATTTGCGTGGCCACCCTGTCCATAAACCAGCGGTCATGCGTCGCGGCGAGGATGGCGCCTTGGAACTGGGTGAGCGCCGTTTCCAGCGCTTCCAGGCTCATCAGGTCGAGATGATTGGTGGGCTCGTCCAGGAGCAGGACATTCGCCCGACTGTGAATCAAACAGGCCAAGCCCAGCTTGCGCCGCTGCCCCAGGCTCAAATCCGCCACTGTTTGACTGGCAAGATGCGCATCCCGAAACAAGCCGCTGCGGTGCAGGCGGGTCAGCAGGGCATCCTTGGCCTCGGCGCGGATGCTGTTAAGCACATCAACCACATGGCGGGTTTCATCAAATGACTCGCCAGCTTGATCGAGATACCCCAGTTTGACCCCCGACATCACCGCAATGCTGCCTTCCGCTGCCTGAAGTTCGCCCATAATGAGGCGCAGCAGGGTCGTTTTGCCGCTGCCGTTCGGGGCGACCAGGGCGATGCGTTCGCCTTTCTTCAGGATGGCCTCCGCCCGATGAATCAGCGGCTTGCCGCCATAGCTCATACTCACCTGCTGCAAGCGAATAGGCGCCGTGCTGATGAGAGGCTCGGGTTCAAAATCAAATGCGATGCGCCAGACATGGCGCGGGTTATCCAGCTTGCTGGCTTCGAGCGCATGCAGCTGCTGGCGGGCGGAGCGGATTAATTTGCTGGCGCTGCGCTGCGCCGTCTGTCCACCGTGCCATTTGATGTACTTATCGCCATCGGATAACTTCTTGTGCCGGCGGTGTCCGTGCGCCTCTTTTTTCATCTGGATTTGCAGAGCCTTCATCTGGTTCATCTGGGCGTGGTAGGCTTCAACTTCCTGCTGATACTGCTGTTCGCGCTGCGCCAAATAGTCGTCATAATTGCCGTAGTAGGCGGTCAGGCTGTGCGTGACGGCGGACAGGTCAAGGATTTGCGTTGCCACGCGGTTGATGAAGCGTCTGTCATGTGTCATCATCAGCAGGGCATGGGGATAATTCAGCAGATAATTTTCCAGCCAGCTTAATCCCTCAAAATCCAGATGATTGGTCGGCTCGTCCAGTATCAGCAGGTCGGGCGCCTGTAACAGCAGAGCGCCCAGGCCGACCCGCGTCTTTTCGCCGCCGCTTAAAGACAGCATCTTGCGGTTCTGGCTGATATGCCTTAGATTGAGTCCGCTAAAAATTTGCTCCAGACGGCTTTCCAAAGTATAGCCGCCGCGCTGTTCAAACATTTCCTGAAGCTGACCGTATTCTGTCAGGATGGCATCCAGGTTATGGCTGTCCGCCATGTTGGCTTCAAGTTCAGCCAGACGCTGGCGAATGAGGTTGAGCTTGCCGATGCGCTGCTCGATGTATTCTTGGACGGTGATATGGGCATTTGTTCGCACTTCTTGCGGCAGATAGCCGATTTGTGTGCCGGGCGCGAAATGGATGTCGCCGCTTTCGCGGCTTGCCTGCCCCAGTATCACCCGCGCCAGAGTCGACTTGCCCACGCCATTTTCGCCAACGAGAACGGCGCGTTCCCCGCGGCTCAGGTTCAGGTTGATATTGTCCAGGATGAGCTTGGCGCCATAATACTTTTGCAGCCCGCGTATCCCTAAAATCTGCTTCGACATGCGTCCTCCGCTTTTCATTAGCGATGACGATTAACGATGAAATCAGCAAAACTGATAGGGGTCAATTCGTTTGACCCGCCGCCGCGCCAGACGGGAAGACATCACTTTCTGACAAAACAGGGGATAAACCGAAGGTTGAAAATACAGTGAGAACAGCGACAGCATGCAATGCCAGCGCCCGTAAAACCTATGACGGGTCAGTGTGCATGGGAGGGCTTTCTGCTCAGGTCATCACAATCTCATTGAACACGGGTTTATCCGATTTGTCAAGCGAATCTCGCAAGGGCACCCGCGCAAGTCCCCGTACAGATTGTATGGCTTTTGGGCTATAATGCTACCCATGGGATGATTCAGTCGGAAGGCATACCCTACTATGCCGATTGTGCTGGCTCACGGCGCATTGGGCGCATTTGACGAGATTATTTTCCTGAGCATTGCCCTGGTTTTTGTCGTGATGATGGCTTGGAGTTGGCTGCGCAGTCAGCAGCTGCCCGATGAAGATGACGAGGCCGCGGCCGAATCGAGGGCAAATGGCGAACAGCATTTTGAATTGGAATAAAGGCCGGCGAGGGTGAGTTTGATGAAAGAAGGGACAGCAAGGCAATGAGACTTGAACATGTGGCATTTAATGTTACTGACGTGCGGGCGCTGGCGGCATGGTATGTCGCCAATCTGGATATGAAAATTGCGCGGTCTTTTTCCGAGCCGCCTTATATTCATTTTTTGGTGGACAGCAGCGGCAAGAGCTTGGTCGAAGTCTACAGCGACCCGCTTGGCGAATATGTAAAATATGCGGATTATCATCCCGTCACCTTTCATCTTGCCTTTGCGGCGGATGATATGGAAGCCACTCGTCGGCGTCTAGTAGCGGCGGGCGGGAAGATGGATGGGGACATCAACCAGACCCCGGCCGGCGACAGGCTCGCCTTTGTCCGCGATCCCTGGGGCTATGTCATCCAACTGGTGCAGCGCCAAAGCCCAATGATTGACTGAGCGCCATGAAAATCGCATTCGACCTGCGCACCGAAGGCGAAGAACTGCCCGATGCTTTTCTGGATGCTTCTGAACTGGAGATGATGTTCGAGCATACGCGGCGCTCGGTTGGCGCTGGCCTGGAGCGAAAACTCGGGGATGTGGTTTGTGCCGAACACGGGCAAGCGCCAGAATTTGTCATCACTGGCGTTTATCACCATGAAAGTGAAGAAATGGATATTCGCTATCATGTGGATACCTGCTGCCAGTTCTTTCTGTTATCTGTTATGCGGATGCTCAACCGCTCTGCCTAGACGAAAGCCATCGAGGAGGATAGCCGAATGCGCGTCTTATTGCAGCGAGTGACAAGCGGGCGGGTGGTGGTCGCTGGCGAAACCACCGGCGAAATTGAGCAGGGTTTTGTGGCGCTGGTGGGTCTGACCCATGCCGATACAAGGGCTGATGTCGAGCGGCTGGCGCATAAAACAGCGAATCTGCGTGTATTTTCCGACCAGCAGGACAAGATGAATCGGTCGCTGCTGGATATTGGCGGCGGCGTGCTGGTGGTGTCCCAGTTCACTTTGTACGCGGATGCTCGCAAGGGGCGCCGCCCCAGTTACATCCAGGCCGCCCGGCCGGAACAGGCGGAGCCACTGGTGCGATATTATGCCGATTGCCTGCGGCAGGCAGGGGTGACGCGAGTTGAGCAGGGGGTCTTTGGCGCTATGATGCAGGTCGTCATCCACAACGATGGCCCCGTGACCATTATGCTCGATACCGACCACTTGTAGCCTGCGGACGAGCGCACTCGGCAGGCAGCAAAAAAGGCGGCCCGCAGCGGGCCGCCTTTTGTTTTCGTGCAGTGAAATCCAATCAGTCTTGCGATTCATCGGGTTCACCGAGCGGCAGGACGTTGGGCCACAAGGTCGCGCCATGTTCGTAGGCGTCGATGCCAACGCGCTCGGCTTCCGGATCCACGTGGAGGATATTGGCAGCGTTCAGAGCGCCGAACATCAGGAAACTGGTGACCGCGGCCCAAACCGCGACCCCGACAACCCCGACAAGCTGTGAGCCGAATGTAGCCAGCGTGCCGCCATCCAGCAGGCTGGGCGCGCCTAATGCGGCCGAACCGACGATGCCAATCATCAGGGTGCCGAATGCGCCACAGACGCCGTGTACCGAGAATGCGCCGACGGCATCGTCAATGCGCATTTTTTCGACCACGCTCACCGAAATGACGACCAGGATGCCTGCCAGCAGACCAATCGCAATCGCGGCAATCGGCGTGACGGCGGCACAGCCGGCGGTGATGGCCACCAGCCCCGCGAGTGAGCCGTTCAGAATAAAAGCCACATCCCATTTTTGGGTGCGGGTGTACATGAAGAACATAGCCCCAAGCACCCCAGAGGCGGCGGCGAGGGTGGTATTGACGACGACCAAGCCCAGTTGGTTCGGGTCGCTTGCGCCCAGGGTCGAGCCGACATTGAAGCCATACCAGCCAAACCAGAGGATAAACGTGCCGAGCGCGGCCAGCGCCATATTGGAGGGGCGCGGCGGCGAGCCAAAGGTGCGATTGGCGCGCGGCCCAACCATATAAGCGCCAACGATGGCCACAACGCCCCCGGTCATGTGAACGATGGTCGAACCAGCGAAGTCAATGAATCCCTGTTCGCTGACCCAGCCGCCACCCCAGGTCCAGAAGACGACCATCGGGTAGATGACCGCGCCGAGAATCGCGCTGTAAATCAGCTTGCCGACAAAGTTTGTGCGCTCGGCCATGGCGCCGGTAGCGATGGTGGCGGCTGCGCCGGCAAAGGCGAATTGGAAGAAGAAGTTGATGAATACATCACCGTCCCCCGCACCTGTGCCATCGATGCCGCCCAGCGCAAGCTGGACTTCGCCCAGGATGGGACTGCCGATGCCGGCAGCTTGGTCATAAGCGCCAAAGGCGATGCCATAGCCGACAATGAAGAAGACGATGCCGGTAATACAGGCATCCATAAAGTTTTCCGCCAGTGAGTTGACCACCCCTGTTTGGCGAATAAAACCGCCTTCCAGCATGGCAAAGCCAGCCTGCATAAAGAAAACCAGGAAACCGGCAAGCAGTATCCAGATGTAATCCAGATGAGTCTGCACCTCTTCTGCTTTGGCATAGGCATCATCGGCGGTCAGCATCATGGATTCTTCGGCTGTGGCATCTGCATCTGCTGGCGGGTCATCCTGCGCCGCCGCGCCAAAGCCAAAGCTGTAGAGAATGACGAGCCCCAGTAAAATTGAAACAAGTCGGTAAAGAATTTTGCGCTTGCTCATGCTGTTCCCTCCCCACGGATTGCACGGATACTGCGAATATCTCTTATAGCAAGGAGTGTATCCTAT
>DAOUKA010000025.1:0-4699 GCA_034421915.1 Anaerolineae bacterium | reverse complement strand
GTCGTCATCACCTGAACCAACATCACAAAAGGGTCTCCAGCACGGAGACCTTTTTGATGAAAATGATCATCTGACCGCACTTTTACAAGCTCAGCCCAATCAATGATGCACTCTGTTTGAAAACGTACACGGATACCCGTCAAGCTCGCGCAATCTTTCCTTCGCAATCCGTACAAAATCAGAGTTCATCTCTATCGCAATAAAATCACGCTGATTCTTTTTGCACACAACCGGACAAGTCCCGACGCCCGAAAATGGGTCTAGCACCGTATCGCCTGGGGAAGAACTGGCTAATACAATCCTTTCCATCAAACGTTCAGGTTTTTGTATCGTATTAAGCGCCTCGCGGCAGGCCAATTCCTTTGACTTATAGGTCAGCTGTTTGATGTCACCCCAGACATCGCCAGGGTTCTTCCCTTTCTCAATTGTATTTCGTCTTTCCGTATTTCCCGCTTGTGACGGATGGCACCCGTTCACAGCGAAGGCGATGCCCCAACTCCACCAGCTGCGGCACTCTGATGCTGTCCAGATTGTAGCAGCGAGGTTTCTTCCCCTTGACGAAATAACAGATGATGTCGTAATTGTTCGTATAACCAAGTCTTCCTTGCGCTAACCGACTTGGCTGATACCAGATGATTTTTGATTTCAGATTGAGATAGGGTCGATAATCAATGAAATCAATGCAGTTGTGTTTGCCGAATAGATACAGCGCACCTCCATCCTTCAATTTACGCGAAAATCGCTTGATGAGATCGAGGTTGTATGCCTGAATGGAATCTATTTTGTCCCATTCGTTCTGCGTAACGCCATAAGGGCCATCGCAGACGATTAAATCAACTGAAGCATCCTCGATTTCACCCAGCAGTTCAAGCGCATCTCCGCAGTGGATTTCGTTTTTATTCAGTGGCATCGAGCGAATCCTTTGATTTCGCGCCGCCCGGCTATAAAGGGCCTGGCCTAACGAAGCAACGGAGCGGATTATAAAACCCTGCTTTTATCCTTGGTCGCGCCAGCGGACAAGCTGTTCAATCTGTCCATAATCTGCGGGAAGGCCTGTCATCAGGATAAGATGCCCTGCGCCAGCTTCGGCGTAGGCATCCAGATTGTCGGGTATATCATTCTGAGGGAACAGCGACACTGTGCGCTCAATCTCAGTCGGATTGCGCCCCAGTTCGTCACACCACCTGTCAAGCACCCGATTCTTGTGCGCCCATTTTTCGGGGGGACCAAAGCCATTCCACAAATCCGCATATTGCGCCGTCAGCTTGAGGGTGACTTTTTCGCCACCGCCGCCAATCAGAATCGGAATCGGGCTGCGCACTGGCGCGGGAAGCTCTTTGCTCATCCGCTCCTTGATAATCGGCAGCGACCGACCCAAATCACGCAAGCGGCTGGCGGCTGTGCCGAAGGGATAGCCGAACTCCTCATAATCCTTCTCGAACCACCCGGCGCCAAGGCCCAGTATCAGCCGACCATGACTGATATGATCAACGGTATTCGCCATCTGCGTCAGCAGCGCCGGATTGCGATAGCTGTTGCAAGTTACCAGCGTCCCGATTTCGACATTTTGGGTCAGCAGGGCGATGGCGGTCAAGAGCGTCCAGCCCTCAAAGTGGTTATTGTTGCCCTCGCGTTCTCCATAGAGCGGGAAAAAATGATCCCAATTCCAAATGGAATCGACCCCCAGCGCCTCTACTTCCTGGACGGTCTTGGCATATTCATCATAACTGACATGCTGTGGATGCAGCTGCACCCCTACCTTCATCCTGCTCATATCATCTGCCTTTCCGTTTTGGCTTCAATTACAGAACATTTCAAGGTCACTTCTTTTTGGTCTGCGTATAAAATTCCACATCGCTGCCTGCTGGCACGATTTTGTCGGTGAACCGCGCGAAGTCCTCGTGTGTGCAATCCGCCCCCACAATCGAACCCGCACCGATACTGAACCCTGGCGGTATGCGAGAATTTTTGCCGATGCTGGTGATTTTCAAGTCGCCCATATCCTGCCACGAGCCGATGCGCGCATCCTTGCCGATGACCGCTATTTTGTCCACCAGCGCCCGCTCCACCCGCGCGCCGGTTTCAACATAAGCATCGTTCAAAATCACCGATTCACAGATGACGGCGCCGGGCCCGATAAAGACCCCCGGCGATAGGATCGACCGCTCGATAATGGCGCCCGCTCCAATCACCGAGCCATCCGTAATCATGCTGTCCACAATCTGTGTGTTCGCGCCGATGCGCACCGGCGGGCGCTCTTCGCTGCGCGTGTGAATCACCCAGGTGCGGTCATTCAAATTAAGTGAAGGCGGGCTGGAAAGCAAATCCATGTGCGCCTCCCAGTAGGCGTCGACCGTCCCGACATCAATCCAGTAACCGCCATAAGGATAAGCGAAGACTTCCATGCCAGCGGCAACCATTTTGGGCAGGATACTGTGTCCAAAATCGTGAGCCGAGTTCGGATCCGCCTGGTCATCGCGCAAAGCCTGCTCCAGAACATCATAATCAAACACATAAACGCCCATATTTGCCAGATTCCCGGGCGGGTTTTCGGGTTTTTCGACAAATTCTGTTACCCGATAATCCGCATCCGTATCGACAATCCCGAACCTGCTGGCTTCATCCAGCGGCACGCGAATGGTGCAAACGGTTGCATCCGCGCCCGTATCACGATGATACTGCACCAGCATGTCATAATCCATCTCGTAGATGTGGTCGCCAGACAAAATCAGAATGTATTCCGGATACCCCTGGCGAACGAAGTTCAAATTTTGAGCCACCGCATCGGCCGTGCCGGCATACCAGTCGGTATCGAATCTTCCCTGATACGGTTGCAGCATCCGCACGCCGCCGGTAAAGGAGCGGTCCAAATCCCAGGGACGCCCCTTGCCAATATGGTCGTTGAGGCTGTGTGGGCGATATTGGGTCAAGACCATCACATCAAACACGTTTGAATTGACACAGTTGCTCAAAGCAAAGTCAATAATGCGATACTTCCCGCCAAAGGGAACGGCAGGTTTGGCTCGTTTAATGGTCAAGACACCCAGACGTGTACCCTTGCCGCCCGCAAGAATAATGGCTTTGATCTTCAAGATTTTCTCCTTTGGCCCCCCATAATTTTACGAACTCTCGTCTGCTGTGGCATCATGCGCCACGGACTTTGCTGATGGCCTGGCGATACAGCTGACGATATTCGCCGGCGCTTTTATGCCAGCTAAAATCGGTGGACATGCCGCGTTCCTGCATCCGCTTCCAGGCATGAGGCCGCTGATAATAGACATCTATCGCCCAGTTCAGCGTTCCCGCTACCGCAGCCGACTCCTGCCACTGGAACACAAAGCCGTTGCCTTGCTCGGCCTCCGCATTGTCATAGTTGATGACCGTATCAGCAAGTCCGCCCGTTTCCCGAACAAGTGGCAGGGCACCATATCGCATCGCCATCATCTGGCCTATGCCACAGGGTTCAAAGTGGCTGGGCATCAAAAAGATGTCACAGCCGGCATAAATCTGCTGTGCCAAAGCCGCGTCAAACTGAAGGAACGTCCTTGCTTGGTTCGGGAAATCCTGGTCAAGCTGCCAGAACGCATATTCAAGCTCGGCTTCGCCCGTACCCAGCACAACCAGCTGCATATCGCGCTCTGCCAAGACCTGCCGCAATGCCGGCAGCGCCATATCAAAACCTTTTTGCGCCGCCAGTCGGCTCACCACAGCAGCCAGCGGCACATCCTGCCGAATGGGCAGCCGGGCAAAAGATTGCAGATAGCGTTTATTAAGGAGACGTTTGCGTTCATGGTTATTCACATTAAAATTCTCGGACAGTTTCGGGTCAGTCGCCGGATTCCAGAGGTCCACATCCAGGCCGTTCAGGATGCCTCGCAGGTCGGCGGCGCGTTTTCCAATCAATGGCGCCAACTCATAACCGGCGTAGGGATACTTGATTTCTTCGGCATAACGTGGACTGACGGTCGAAATCATATCGCTGTAACCGATGCCGATGCCCAGCAGGTTATCGGTCAAATCATAATGCACAAGGTCAGGTTGATAACGCGGCTCAATGCCAGCCGCAAACAGGAACCCGCCGGCGTGGTTGCCTTGATAAGCGATATTATGAATCGAAAGCACCGTCGCCAAGCTCGACCAGCCCGATTCATCCGCTTGTGTATGAATGAGAAAAGGCAGCAGACTCGTATGCCAGTCATTCACATGCACCACATCCGGGAACCAGCCCCAACGCTGTTTCAACTCCCAAATCGCCGCCATCAAAACCTGATTGAAATAGATGTGGCGCTCCATATCCCAATTCCAATGGGTATAGACCGAACCCTCCAGACCAAAATAAGGCGGAGATTGCAGGAAATAGAAGGTTGTACCCTGAGAGTTACAGGTGTAGAGCTTGACTTCGTTCATCCCCAGACGATGATGAAAGTCAAAGCTGAACAGGTGGCTGATGCTGTGCTTGAGGTGGTCGATGAAGCCATAACCAGGGATGATGACACGCGCATCCACACCCAGCTGGCACAGCGACGCAGGCAGCGAACCCAGGACATCCGCCAGGCCGCCAACCTTGGCAAAGGGGGCCGCTTCCGCGCTTGTGAGCAAGACTTTCATAGACGACATTCTGCTTCCATTTGATGCCAGCCAGTTCCTGATTATAACGCAACATCGTCAACATAAGTACAACCACTTATACCCTAGCGAA
>DAOUKA010000024.1:0-1548 GCA_034421915.1 Anaerolineae bacterium | reverse complement strand
TGGCGGTCTCGCTGGTCTTCGCCACCGAACTGCTGAAAGACCGCCGTCCCTTCCCGAAGGGATTGCTGGGGCCTTTGGGTTTCATCGCCCTGCTCCTGCTTTGGCTTCCAGGGCTGACGCGGGCCGCTGATCCGTCTTTGGCTCTTGACTTCATCTTCAAACTGGCTGCCTGCGCCCTGTTTTTCTGGTGTTTCTACTGTCTCGCCCGCGATGGCGGCGACGTACTTGCCATTTTTAGGCGAGCGTTTGTCATACTCGTCTGCCTGTCAGCCATCACCCTGCTGCGAGTGATCCTGCATACTGCCGACTGGCAGAACTCCTGTCTGTGGCATCCCGATTACATCGTTGGTTTCAGCATCAGAACCACTGCGCAGTCGTCTACCTTGGCCTTTTTCGTCCCGCTGGCGGCGCTGCTGTTTCTGTCGGTCAGTCAAGGGCAGCGGCTGCGCTGGCGAGCGGTTGGCATTCTGGGCTTGCTGGTTCTTGTGGGCAGCCAGCTTGTCAGCGGCGGTCGCTCTGGTATCCTGGCATCCCTGATGGTGCTGGCGGCATTCCTGCTGCTGCGCTCCACAAGGCGGCTGGCGGTGGCTGTCATGCTGATGTTCCTCCTGGTCAGCCCGCTGTATCTGAATGAATCCTGCATCTGGCATTTCAGACTCCAGCCCTTTTTTGAATATGACCCAAGCCGGATGGAAATCTACTGGCAAGTTACTCTATCCAAGTATGGCGTAGAGGTCTCGGATGCAGTTAAGTTACTCAACGAAATCTCTGCACGCCGCCTCCATGGCTATCTGATTGGTCTGAACAGCTTCCTGGAAAGCCCCCTGTTCGGTCATGGCATGCAGCAGGTCATACTGTTGAATTGGGACCGGGGATTAACCGAGATTCATAATCTCTGGCTGAAGTGGGCGGTCTACACTGGCATCGCTGCGCCGCTGTTTTTCCTTTTTATGGTGGCGCGCATCCTGTGTGCTGGCTGGCGGCTCTTCCGTGACAAGTCAAAGTTAGTCCTCGAGCGAGAGACGGCAGCTGTCCTGCTTCTTATCCTGGTCGTTGGCCTGATCATATCCATGCTCGAAGTCAATTTCCCGCTGGAAGCCTTTCCGCGGGCAGGGGTCTGGTGGGCGGCCGCCGGCGCGCTGGTGGGAACGGCCAGCTGTCGGGCACCGATGGCGTTGAAAGACTGAATAAATGGCTGAGAGTCTGCACAGAAATATAGCATGGTACTACCCTTGGCTAGGGCGCGGTCGGGAGATGGTGGTGCCTTGGCTGCTGAGCATCTTTTTGGCTCTGGGTCCCATTTACTGGCTGCCGGGTCTCAGCGTGAGCCTGGTCTCGTGGATTGGCTGGGCTATTTTTCTGGTGGCGGTCTCGCTGGTCTTCGCCACCGAACTGCTGAAAGACCGCCGTCCCTTCCCGAAGGGATTGCTGGGGCCTTTGGGTTTCATCGCCCTGCTCCTGCTTTGGCTTCCAGGGCTGACGCGGGCCGCTGATCCGTCTTTGGCTCTTGACTTCATCTTCAAACTGGCTGCCTGCGCCCTGTTTTTC
>DAOUKA010000023.1:0-5782 GCA_034421915.1 Anaerolineae bacterium | reverse complement strand
ATTACGGATACCACCGTCGATGATGGGCAGGGCTGGGGTTACATCAAAGAGACCGAATACAAAACGGTGACGGAAATGGTGCAGTATCTGGCGGATAACGTCAGCAAGAACGGCTTTATGCTGCTGAATGTCGGGCCCAAGCCGGATGGGACGATTCCGACTGAAGCGCAAGCCATCCTCGAAGGACTGGGCGCCTGGCTGGATGTCAATGGCGAGGCGATTTATGATACGGTGCCCTGGAATACTTATGGCGAAGGGCCTACCCGGATGACCCATGCCGGCGCATTCAGCGATACGAAAGAGAAGCTGGCCTACACCGCGCAGGATATTCGCTTCACGGTCAGGGGCAATGTGCTGTATGCGATGACATTCGCTTGGCCGCAAAAAGAATTTGTCATCGCATCCACGCGGGCATTTTATCCGGGCGAAGTGCGTTCGGTAGAACTGCTGGGCCATGAGGGCGAACTCAAATGGGAAATGACTGAGGGCGGTCTCAAGATCGAACGGCCCGAGCATCCGCCCTGTGGGCATGTCTACTCGTTCAAAATTACCCGCCATACCAGCCTGTAGCCGGGGCTTGAGGAATCGTGGCATGGAATATCGACGATTGGGCAAGACAGGTCTGGAGGTTTCCGTCCTGAGTTTCGGGGCCTCATCGCTGGGGAGCGTCTTCCGCCAGATTGACGAGGGCGAGGGCATGCGGGCGGTGCATGCCGCGCTTGATATGGGCCTCAACTTGATCGACTGCTCGCCCTTTTATGGGCTGACCAGGGCGGAGACGGTGCTTGGCAAGGCGCTGCGAGGGATACCGCGCCATCAATATGTGCTGGCGACCAAAGTCGGTCGTTATGGTGAGGACGAATTTGATTTTACGGCGGCGCGGGTGACCCGCAGCGTGGATGAAAGCCTGCGGCGGCTGGGCGTCGATTATATTGACATCATTCAATGCCACGATATTGAATACGGTTCGCTTGACCAGATAGTCGAAGAGACCATTCCGGCGCTGCGGCGGGTGCAGGAGGCGGGCAAGGTGCGTTTTGTCGGCATCACGGGCTTTCCGCTGGCCATCTACCGCGCTGTTATGGAGCGCATCGATGTCGATTCGATTCTGTCTTACTGTCACTATTCGCTGAACGACACCAGCCTTACGGGTCTTATTCCTTATTTGCAGGCGAAGCGCGTCGGCATTATCAGCGCATCTCCCTTGAGCATGGGCCTGCTCACCCACCGCGGCGCGCCTGCTTGGCATCCCGCCACCGCCGAGATTAAGCGGACCTGCGCCCAGGCCGTTCAGTTCTGCCATGAACAGGGCGTGGATATGGCGCGGCTTGCGATACAATTCGCCTTGAGGAATCCCGACATTCATACGACCCTGGTCGGCACGGCCAACCCTGACAATATGCGCCGCAACATCGAATGGCTTGAGATGCCTTATGATGAGGAACTGGTGGACAGGGTGCTTGAGGTTCTGGCGCCGGTGCGCGGCAAGACCTGGATGACGGGACGGGCGGGAAATAACTGAAAGCGGCTTGCGCTGGGGAGAGTATCCGATGAAGGCAATTGTCTTGGAGCGGCCCAAACAGCTTGAACTGAGAGAGGTTGATTGGCCCGAGACAGTCGGGCGCGATGAGGCGCTGGTGCGGGTCAGGCGGGTGGGCATCTGTGGCACCGATTTGCATGCCTTTGGCGGTCATCAGAACTTCTTCAGCTATCCGCGCATTATGGGACACGAACTGGCGGTCGAAGTCCTTGCCATCGGCGAGACGGGGCAAAATCTGGCATACGGGGCGGGCGATTTGTGCTGTGTCATCCCGTATCTGCATTGCGGCGCCTGCGCTGCCTGTCGGCGCGGCAAAACCAACTGCTGCGCGCGGATGCAGGTCTTGGGGGTGCATGTCGATGGTGGCATGCGCGAGCAATTTGTCCTGCCGGTGGATAAACTTCTAAAAGCGGATGGCATCGCCCTAGAGCAGCTGGCGCTGGTCGAGATGCTGTGCATTGGGGCGCATGCTGTCGGGCGCGCCGAGATGGCCGCTGGCGAAAATGCGCTGGTGATTGGCGCCGGCCCGATTGGTCTGGCGACGGCGCAATTCGCCAAAATCGCCCAGGCCGATGTGATGGTGATGGAGGTCAATGAAAAGCGGCTCGAATTTTGCGCGGAGGCGCTGGGCATTGACAAGCTGGTGAATGCCCGCCAGGATCCGATGGGACAAATCAAGCGCCTGCTGGCGGGTGAATTGCCAACCGCGGTGTTTGACTGCACTGGCAGCGCGCTGTCCATGCACGCCGCCTTCGATTATGTGGCGCACGGCGGCTCGCTGATATTGGTGGGGCATATCAGAGGGGCGCTCAAATTCAGCGACCCGCACTTTCATTCGCGCGAGATGACGCTGCTCGCCAGCCGCAACGCCACCGCAGCCGACTTCGGCCGAGTCATCAGCGTCCTGGCTTCGGGCGACATCGACCTGCGCCCCTGGATTACCCATTACGCATCGCCCGCAAGCATCGCCGCCGCTTTCCCCACCTGGCTTGATCCCGCCAATGCCGTCATTAAAGCCATGCTGAACTTTGACGCCTGAGATGACAAACCTGGCGCGGGTCAGGCATCATAGCTGCCAGCGGTGACATCGCCGCCGCTTCCCGTCCAGTTGGTGTGAAAATACTTGCCGCGCGCGTGGTCGACGCGCTCATAAGTGTGTGCGCCAAAATAATCGCGCTGGGCCTGCAGCAGGTTGGCGGGCAGGACCGCGGAGCGATAGCCGTCATAAAATGCCAGGGCGCTGCTCATAATCGGCAGGGGGATTCCGTGAGCTATGCCCGTGGCGGCGACATGCCGCCAGGAGGGCTGTGCCTTGATGATGGCATCCTGAAAATAAGCATCCAGCAGCAGATTCTCCAAATCGGGCTTGTTGGCATAAGCCGCCTGAATGTTATCCAGAAAGACCGACCGAATGATACATCCCTCGCGCCACATCAAGGCGACGCCGCCATAATTGAGATTCCAGCTGTAGGTTTGGGCGGCATCGCGCATGAGCATATATCCTTGGGCATAGCTGATGATTTTGGCGGCATAGACCGCCTGTTCCAGATCGCGGATGAACTGCTCCCTGTCCCCGACAAACCGCACCTGCGGCCCGGGCAAAACTTTGGCGGCGGCGACGCGCTGCTGCTTGAGTGATGACAAAAAGCGGGCGAACACCGCTTCGCCTATTAAGGTCAGAGGCGTGCCTTCCTCCAGCGCGGTCACGGCCGTCCACTTGCCGGTGCCTTTTTGGCTGGCGACATCGAGGATTTTGGGCAGCAGGGGCTGTCCATCCTCATCAGCGAATGCCAGGATGTTGCCGGTGATTTCAATCAGGAAGGATTCGAGAATGCCGCGATTCCAGTCCTGGAAGACCGCGCTGATTTCAAGTTCGTTCATATTCAGCACCTGCGACATCAGATGATAGGCTTCACAGATTAGCTGCATATCGCCATATTCAATGCCGTTGTGGACCATCTTGACGAAATGCCCGGCGCCATCTTCGCCCACCCAGTCACAGCAGGGCGCGCCATCGGCAACCTTGGCCGCGACTGCCTGTAAGATCGGTTTGACCATCTCCCAGGCAGCCGGCGAGCCGCCGGGCATCATCGAAGGGCCGAAGCGTGCGCCTTCTTCGCCGCCACTGATGCCAGCGCCAACATACAGCTTGCCGCGCGCTTCAACCGCCCGCGTGCGGCGGATGGTGTCATGGAAGTTGGAGTTGCCGCCGTCGATGATAATATCGCCCTCATCCAGCAGAGGTTCGATTTGGGCGATGATTTTGTCGACCGCCGCGCCCGCCTGTATCATCAGAATGACCTTGCGCGGCCGCTTCAAAGCCTTTACAAATTCTTCAATCGAATAAGTGCCGATGATTGACGCGCCCTGCGCCTCGCTGGCGATAAACCGCGCCACTTTTGCCGTCGTTCGGTTGAATACCGCCACCCTGAAACCGTGGTCGCTGATATTCAGCGCCAGGTTCTGTCCCATCACGGCCAAGCCGATTAGCCCAATATCCGCTTGATTTTCCACAACTGTTCCCTTCGGTAATGACCCCAATTTTGCGGTGCTGTCTTATCGCAGATTGTATCAGGATACAATCTTGAGAGGGTATTGAAAAGTGCGGGAAGCGGATGGGTTCTAACTGCCGCGGTATTTCGGCTGCCGTTTTTCGCGGAATGTCAATCAGACCGAAGTAAAAAGGGGCGCATCATTTGACATTAGAGGCTGCGAGTGCTAAACTGATGCCGCGTTGGTTAATCGATTCAAATCTATTTTGAGGAGGCAGTTAAGATGAAGTTGCAGAAAGCATCGCGTTTGTTCGTTACAATCATTTTATTTGCAGCGTGTGTGGTGCTGGCGCTGCTGGCCCAAGCCCAGTCGGGGGGGGGGCAGACTCCGAACCCAACAAGTGCTACACCGAATGGGATTTCTGCAGCGCTGGAAGTGAAGCCGAGAATGCGTATCACTGGCAGCTGGGCTGGTGCGTGGCGGCGGCTGAGCGCGGCGCCATAGATGTATCGGTGAGCACCTGTATGGGTCGGGAAGAGGGATCCGTGTCTTACCCGCGTTCGTCTTCGTCATCCTCATCGTCAGCAGTCGCAAGTGACAACAAGTGCTACACGGAATGGGATTTTTGCAATGCTGGCAGTGAAGCCGAGAATGCCTATTTCTGGAAACTGGGCTGGTGCGCGGTGGCGGTTGAGCGCGGCGCCATGTCGCTCGGTCAGTGTATGACTGGCGAAGAGCCAAAGGCGCTGCCAACAAGGAAAGCCCCGCCGATGCCCGATGAGACGCAGGATTTGCCTTGGGGAAGGGCATACTGCTTGCTAACGTATCCAAGCAACCAAATTACACTAGTCGATTTTATCTGCGGATGGAAGGCGACTTTACCGCCAGGGATGGAGTGCGCTAGTCGGGCAACTGCGTCGCCATGGCACTGTACGACGCATATTCCCCTCAGTGGTAAGTCCCTTACCAAAACTGCTGTTGCCGGTGGTGGCTGAGCCTTGGGGAAAGGCATATCATCTGTAAGTCGAAGGGAAGGGGCGCTTGTAACGCAGGCGTCCCTGTTTTGCTTTCCTGTTAAAGCGCGATTTTCTCCAAACTGATTTGACATTAGAGGCTGCGAGTGCTAAACTGATGCCGCGTTGGTTAATCGATTCAAATCTATTTTGAGGAGGCAGTTAAGATGAAGTTGCAAAAAGTATCGCGTTGGTTCGTTAGCGTCGTTCTGTTCGCCGCCTGCGTCGTGCTGGCTTTGCTGGCCCAAGCCCAGTCGGGGGGGGGGGCAGACCTAGACCCAGCCCCCAATAAATGCCACACCGAATGGGATTTCTGCAACTCCGGCAGTGAAGCCGAGAATGCCTACCACTGGCGGCTGGGATGGTGCGTCGCCGCCGTCGAGAGTGGCGCGGCATCGGTCTCGGTGAGCGCCTGCATGGGGCAGGAAGAGGGAACCGTCTCTTATCCCCGTTCGTTATCATCATCATCCGCTTCGTCAGTTTCGTCCATGCCAGAAGGCGCCCAGCCCAACAAATGCTACACCGAATGGGACTTCTGCAACTCGGGCACCGAAGCCGAGAATGCCTATTTCTGGCGGCTGGGCTGGTACAGCGCGGCCGAAGAGCAGGGCGAGGTGTCCGTGTCGCTGCAGGAGTTTATGGGCGGACAAGCGCCAGCAGCCCCAATGAGTGGAGGAGCGCCAGCAGCTCCAATCATAAGAAGAAACCCAAGCATAGGACCAACAAGAGCAGCCCC
>DAOUKA010000022.1:0-9625 GCA_034421915.1 Anaerolineae bacterium | reverse complement strand
CTTGCGCAGCCGATTGCCTGATGTTATCGTTGCCATATTCTGTTAGTTGCTCAAGGTCAATGGAATGCGCCTTCCACGGCTGATTCGCTGTCTGTTTTTGCTGCTGCTGTCCTTTGTCGCTTCGATCACCTTCACCTTTGCCATTCGCATCCACCTGCCCGTTGAAATCGAGACGCGGCTGCTGGTGCCTCGCGGTCAGTGTTCGGGCAGCTTCGTGGCGCATGAGCTTGATCATATCACCATGCCAACCGAGATGCCAGTCGGCTTTTATGACAGCAATGGCGCCGGGGTCGCCATCAACGACCTCGATAACGATGGCTGGCTGGATGTGGTGCTGGCCAATCTGGCTGGGGACAATGCCATCTTTTGGAATCGCGGCGGGCTGCTTTTCGAGAAAGAACCCTTGCCCTCGATGAACCCGGCGCGTGCTGTCAATATCGTCGATGTGGACGGGGACGGCTGGCTGGATATTGTCTTCACGCAAAGCGCGGCGGCGCCGCTCTACTGGCGCAATCAGCAGGGCGGCGGCTTCCGCAGCCAAATCCTGAACGGCGTCAGTTATATCGGCTATGCGATGGATTGGATGGACGCCGACGGCGATGGCGACCTGGATTTAATCACTGGTTCTTATGATGTGGAAAACGAACTGCTGCTCGGACAGTCGGCGCCGCGCGCCGGGGTGATCTATTATGAGAATCGCGGCAGCGGCTTCCGTTCCACCCGCCTTGCCAATCGCTCCAACACCCTGGCGATTCTGACCAGCATCAATCCCAAGCGGCGCTATGAGGTCATCATCGGCAACGATTTCGCGGTGGAAGACCGCTATTTTGTTTATGAAAGCGGCGGCTGGCAGGAAAGCCCTCCCATGCAAGTTATGCCACACAGCACCATGAGCTACGATGCCGCTGACCTGAACAACAATGGACAGAACGAGATCTTTGCGGTCGATATGAAGCCCTATGCCGAAGATGAGGCGATGCTGGCGCAATGGCAGCCGGTGATGGAGATGATGATGGGCATGCCCCATGTGGAGGGCGACCCGCAAATTATGGAAAATGTCCTCTATGCCGCCGACAGCGCTGGAGTTGTCGAGAATATCGCGCCACAGCTTGCACTGGATGCCACTGGCTGGAGTTGGTCGAGCCAGTTTGGCGACCTCGACAATGATGGCTTTCAGGATTTGTATGTCGTCAACGGCATGATTTCGGTCGAGTTGTTTTCTCATCTGCCGAATAACGAACTGGTCGAAGAAAATCAGGTCTATCGCAGCCTTGAGGGCGAGCGATTCAGCGCACAGGCAAGCTGGGGGCTGAACGACCGAGCAAGCGGGCGGGGGATGTCCATAGCCGACCTGGACAACGACGGCGATTTGGATATTGTGGTCAATAACCTGCTGAGCAGGGCGAAAGTCTTCGAGAATCAACTCTGCGGCGGCGATGGCATCGAAGTCGATTTGCGCTGGCGCGGCTCGAACAACAGCCATGCGCTCGGCTCACAGCTTATTTTGCAAACCGCCAAGGGCGTCTATCGGCGCGATGTGACGGCTGCCAGTGGCTATCTGTCCGGTGATGCCAGCCGGGTTCATTTCGGCTTGCCGGCCCATACCTCGATTCAGCGCCTGACGATTATCTGGAATGATGGCGAATATACGCTGCTCGATGCTTTGCGAGCCAACACCCTGATAAGGGTCACGCGGGAATAAAGCCCGCCTGATGTCTTTAGCCGCCCCCTGCTTTTGAAAAGTGGTTTGACATCCGCTTTTCTTCGTGTTACAGTATTGTATCGGTTACGCAATCGGTTTTGTGGCATACGGATCTATGGCTTCAGATGCGAATACCCATATCACGCTGAAGAGCAAGCGCAGTCGGTGGCAAGATTTCAAATATGCCTTTACCGGATTGCGCCGCCAGGAAACCATCGCCGGCTACATCTTCCTGCTGCCCAATTTTGTCGGCTTTGTCATCTTTATGCTCTTCCCGATTCTGTTTGCCTTCTACATTATGCTCACTGATTGGAGCCTGGCAAAAGAACCGCAGTTTATTGGCTTGAAAAACTTCGAGACCATGGTCAACGACCGACTGTTTTGGAAATCACTGGGCAACAGTTTTTATTATACTTTTGTGGCTGTGCCGACGGGCATTTTCATCGCTTTCTGGCTGGCGCTGGCGCTGAACCGCAAGATGCGCGGCATCATCTTCTTCCGCACTGTCTATTTCCTGCCGCAGATTACCTTAACTGTGGCGGCGGCGACCATCTGGCGCTGGATTTATCAGCCCGAAATCGGTTTAATCAATCATATTTTGGGTATGATTGGCATAGACGGGCCCAAGTGGATTCACGATACGAGCTGGGCGATGCCAGCCGTCATCATTATGAGCAACTGGCAGGGCATCGGCTTTGCCATGCTGATTCTGCTGGCGGGCTTGCAGGGCATCCCCGAAGAGTATTACGAAGCGGCGTCCATTGACGGCGCCAATGAGTGGCAGCGCATGCGTTATGTGACCCTGCCTATGCTGTCGCCGGCGATTTTCTTCGTGGTCGTGACATCGCTGATTGGCGCCTTCCAGGCATTTGACCAGTTTTTTGTCTTGACGCAGGGGGGTCCCGCCGATGCCACCACGCCGCTGACGCTGTATATCTTCAACAACGCCTTCAAGTTCTTCAAGATGGGTTATGGCGCGACGCTGGCGGCGGTTCTGTTCGTCATCATTTTGATTATCACCATCGTGCAGTGGCGGCTGGCGCGGCGCTGGGTCTTCGGTTTCGAAGAAGAGAGTTAGGGCATAATATCAGATGATGCGCTCCGCAAAACACAAGGGCAGCCTGTTCGGGCAGAAACAGACCAAATTGCTGATGGATCTGCTGGTCTATGTGGTCTTGTCGGTCGTCGGCATTATTTTTATCCTGCCCTTCGCCTGGATGGTCGCCAATTCCTTCAAGGATCTTCGCGGCATCTACCAATTCCCGCCCACATTCATCCCCGAAGTGTGGCATCCCGAAAATTATATTGATGCCTGGACGGCGACGCATTTCGACAGTGGCTTCCTCAACAGCGCGATTGTCGCGGCGGCCATCGTCATCGGGCAGCTGTTCACCGCCAGCCTGGCGGGATATTCCTTTGCGCGGCTGCGCTATCCTGGGCGCGACAAAATTTTCCTGCTCTATATTTCGCTGATGATGGTGCCTTTCACGGTGCTGCTGATTCCCCTGTATGTGCAGATGCGCTACTTTAACTGGGTCAGCACGCTCCAGGCGGTTATCGTGCCTTTCCTCTTCACGCCTTGGGGCACGTTTATGATGCGGCAGTTTATGGTCACCATCCCGCGCGAATTGGAGGATGCGGCTCGCATTGACGGCTGCGGCTTCTTCCGCACCTACTGGCTCATCATCCTGCCCCTGACCAAACCGGCTTTGGCGACGCTCGCCATTTTCACCTTCGTGACCACCTGGAACAGTT
Source organism: Anaerolineae bacterium (assembly GCA_034421915.1). Classification (GTDB taxonomy): domain Bacteria; phylum Chloroflexota; class Anaerolineae; order Aggregatilineales; family Phototrophicaceae; genus UBA6055. The sequence continues at coordinate 6,168 of DAOUKA010000022.1, read as the reverse complement.
TCCAGTGGCCGCTGATTGTGCTGGGCAAGCCGAAGGTCAAGACGCTGCCGCTGCTGCTGGCTTCTTTTCAGGCGCAGTCGGCCATGCGCACGCCCTGGCATCTGATTATGGCGGCGTCGACCTTTGTCGTTATCCCCGTGTTAATCGCATTCATCATCGGACAAAAGTATTATGTCCGCGGCATTGTGACGAGTGGCATCAAAGGAGGTGGCTAAGGATACAAGTCGATGAACGCAGTCTCGGATTCGCATCATATATTATTTAACGAAAGGATATACAGATGTTTCGCAAACTTGTTTTACTCATTATGCTGCTGACGCTGCTCTCTTTGGGCTTTGCCGCATCCGCGCAGGATATGACGGATTGGACCTGTGGCACGGTCGATGGTGACCTGGCGGCGTCTCTGACCATCACTGGCTGGGAAGGGCCGGGCGAGGTTGACAAATTCCTGCTCGCCTTCGACGAGTTCTTTGAGACGAATTATCCCAATGTTGAGCAGATTCTCAACACCGGCGTAGCCTGGAGCGATTATTGGACGACTCTGCCAGCGCAGTTGGCTGGCGGCGCCGAAATCGATATGGCCTGGATGCACGACACCCGCAACGACACCTTCGCCGCCAACGGCTGGCTGCTGAACCTCGATGGTTATCTGGAAGCCTGCCCGCCGCCCGGCTGGCCCGATAAATTTGTCACCTCGCAGGTGAATGCCTTCAATTATCAAGGCAGCCAGTATGCCATCCCCTATGACCTGGCGCCAGGCGGCCTCTTCGTCAACCTCGACCTCTTTGAAGAGGCTGGCATGGAACTGCCGAACGAACACACCACCTTTGAGGAATTCGAGGAAATGGCGATTGCCCTCACCCAGGATACCGATGGCGATGGCGAAACCGATGTCTGGGGCGTCAGCAATATGGCAAGCCCTGGATCTGGCGCTGGCGGGTTATACTGGATCATCAAGAGCTTCGGCGGCGAATTGTTTAACGAAGAAGCGACTGCATCGATGATGAACTCGCCGGAAACGATTGCGGCGCTGCAATGGGTGGCTGACCTCCTGTGGGATTCGGGGGCGCATCCAACTGCTGACGCCGTTGCCGCTACTGGCTTCGGCTCCGAGTTCCTCTTCGCCAACGGCAACATCGCCATGCACTACGCGCTGAACGATGCCGCCTCCCGCATGTGGGAGCTTATTGGCGATGACTTCAACTGGACGGTTGTGCCGACGCCGACTGGCCCTGCTGGCCGCTATAATTTCATTGGTGGCTCGGCATTTGCCATTCCAACTTCGTCCTCACAGCCTGACTTGGCCTACGAACTGATTCGCTACACCTTGGCCAACCCGGATCATATCTGCCGTACAGCCGCGATGGGCGCCGCCCTGACCAGCCAGTCCGAATTTCATAATTGCGCCGCCCCCGACGATGCCCCCTACGCTGATGCTTACCATGAAGTGTTCTCTGTCATCGGTGCGCGGGATGGCGTCCATCCTGCCTATCATCCCAAGTATCTGGAATGGGAAACATCGGTGTGGATCAGCAATATGGACTTGCTCTGGACAGGTGAGGAACGCGATGCCGCGGTTGTGGTAGAACGGGCGCACGAACAAACCAACGCGCTGCTGGGCGGCTAGTTCAGGCAGCTTAGCATCAAGCCATTCATCGTACAGGCAGGCCCGCGCCTGCCTGTATGCCTTTTAAGGCGACTTGGTTAATGGTTCACTCTCGGGTCGGCACCATGGAAATCAGGTTGATGTTCACGCGGGGCGGGAGGCTGGCGATAAACACGACGGTATCGGCAATGTCTTCCGATTGGATCATGTTCATCCGTTCCGCTTGCGTGAATCGGCGCGGTCGGTTGTCAATGATGGCGGTGTTGCCAATGCCCGGATTAAAGAGGCAGGCGCGCACGCCAAAGGGGTTGCCCTCGTCATTGGTCAGGATATTCAAGGCCTCCATCCCGATTTTTGAGGTGCTGTAGGCGACGCCGGCTCTCATGCTGGGGAACATCGCCGCCCGCGAGGCCACATTGACAATCAGCCCGCCGCCGCGTTCTTTCATCTCTGGCAGCACCGCTTTGGTGAAAACAAAGGCGCTGGTCAAATTGACCTCCAGCAGTCGGCGCCAACGCTCGGCAGAGGTCTCGGTAATGGAGCGTTCGGGGATATTCATGCCGGCATTGTTGACCAGGATGTCCACCGCCCCGAAGCTGGCGCGGGTTTTGGCGATGGCAGCATGAATCTGCGCCTCATCGCTGACATCTGTCGGGCAGACCAGCGCCTGCCCGCCCTTTTGCCGAATCGCCTTGGCGATGGCTTCCAGCGCTGCCTGCCGCCGCGCGACCAAGCTGACATTCGCCCCTTCGGCGGCGCAGGCTATGGCAATCGCCTCGCCAAAGCCACTGCTGGCGCCGGTTACGATGATGTTCCTGTCCTTCAGCTTTCCCATAATTGTCCTCCGTTTGGGGTCAAGCCATTGTCTCAAGCAGAGCGCGGGTGCGTTTGGATGTTTGGATTAGAGCGCCGCTGACGGCAACGATGGCTGATTTATACATCGCTTTCCTCCCAAGGCTTCAAAATCACCTTGGCACACTGACCCGAAAGCTGGGTTTCCCAGGCCTGCTGAATATCGTCAAGCGAGAAGCGGTGGCTGATAAACTTGTCCAGTTCAGCGCCCAGTTCGGCAATCATCGCCATCATCCGCGGTGAATCCGCCATGCTGTAATGCCAGGAGCCAATCAGGGTCAGCCCTTTGCGAATCATATCGGGGCTGATGCGCAGGATGGTGTCGTCATGGCATTCGCCCACAAAGGCGACCTGTCCCCGGCGCCGTGTGGCATCGATGCACATCCGATGCGCCGCCGCCACGCCGGCGCAATCGACCGCTTTATCGACGCCGCGCCCCCCTTGGGTCAGGTCAAGCACCTGCTGCAAGGCATCTTCGTCCATCGGGTTGATGACCGCCGCGGCGCCGAGTTCTTTCGCCTTCTCGATGCGCCAGGGATTGGAATCGACGCCAATCACCCGCGCGCCGCGGTAACGGGCGTTGATGACACCGCCAAGCCCCACCGGCCCCAAGCCCGTAATAAGCACGGTATCATACGCCTCCACCGCCATCCTCTGAAAAGCGCCAAAGGTCGGCCCCAAGCCACAGCAAGCCATCGCCGCGTGTTCATACGTCAGCCCGTCAGGGATTGGCACGAGCATCCAATCTTGCTTGAGCAGGTATTGCGCCATAGTCGCCTGGCCGCCACCAGCGCCATGCAACTCGCTGAAGCTGAGCCAGTCCTGACAGTGAATATAGTCGCCAGACAGGCAATGGATACATCCACCGCAGGGGCTGCCCGGCATCGCTACCACAGCATCACCGACTTTCACGCGGCTCGACTGGACGACCTCGACGACTTCGCCAGCGGCCTCATGCCCGAAATATCCGTCATTGACACCGGCGGCAAATGCTTTGTATTCGGTGCACATAGGCGCGGCATGCACCTTGACGACAACCCAGTCGCCGCTGGCTTTGGGAATGCCGCCAATGGCGATGCCTGCCTGCCCTTTGCCCTTGACAATAACCGATTTCATCCCGGTTTCCGAGCGGCTGCGCGGCTCCAGTCGATGTCTGCAGCAAACTTGCAAGACCCAAGTTGACGATTTATCGCCCATAGTATAACATTGGCTTAATCGGTTGCGCAACAGGTTTTCTTATAAGGGATGAGGCATTGATGAGACGGATTACCATGCGGGATGTTGCCGAACACGCGGGCGTATCCAAAGCGACTGTCTCTCATGTGATTAACGAAACGCGATTTGTGGAAGAAGCCACCAAGGAGCGCGTTCAGTCGGCCATCAGAGAACTGGGCTATCGTCCGAATGTGGCGGCGCGCAGCCTGACGACCCAGCGCACCTCTATGATTGGTCTGATTGTCTCAGATGTCACCAATACCTTTTTTGGCGAGGTTATGCGCGGCATCGAGGATGTTCTGATTGCCAACAATTACAGTTTGATGGTTTGCAATACCAACGAGGTGCTGGAGCGCGAAGCGTATTATATCGACATTCTGCTGCGTCAGGGGGTGGATGGCATTATCGCTGCCGCCACCAGCCAGAACTGGCAGGCCCTCAACGAAGCCGCCAAGCTCAATATCCCGATTGTTATGCTTGACCGCACCTTTGAGAATGCCAATTCGCCTTATGTGGGCGTGAATAACCGATATGGCGCTTATCAGGGGACGCGGCATCTGATTGAACGCGGTTACAGGGATATTGGCATCCTGTCCGGTTTTCAGCGCCTTTCGACGATGCGCGAACGTCTGTCAGGCTTTGAGTGGGCGATGCGAGAGGCGAACCTGCCGCTGCGCCCCAGCTGGTCGCTTGCCAGCCCGCTCACGATTGAGGATGGCAAGTGGACTATCCGACAGTTGATGTCCCAGCGGCATCATCCGGCGGCGGTGTTCATCTGCAACAATCTGCTTAGCCTGGGCGCCTTGATGGGCTTGCAGGAGATGGGGCTGAACTGCCCGCGGGATGTCGCCATTGTCGGCTTTGACGATCATCCCTGGGCGCAGGTCTCCAACCCGCCCCTGACGGTCATCCGCCAGCCCACCTATGCCATTGGCGAAACCGCCGCCTGCAAACTGCTCGAAGCCCTCAAGGCCAGCAAATCCGATGCTGCCTCGGCTATTTTTAACTGTGAACTGGTCATCCGCCAATCCAGCCGAGCATCTTCAGCCGACTGAAGGCAATGATTTTACAGATTGGAATGATTTGGAGCATCAGCTTATGACAAAACAATACCAGCCGACCTGGGCCTCGCTCAAGACGCATCCTACTGCCGAATGGATGCGGCGAGCGAAGTTCGGCATTTATACCCATTGGGGCATCTACTGCGTTCCGGCGACCGGCCCGAATGTGACCTGGTATCCCTACAATATGTACCGCGAAGGCACGCCGCAATTTGAATATCACTGCAAGACCTACGGACACCCCTCCCGATTTGGCTACAAGGACTTCATCCCGATGTTCACTGCCGAAAAGTTTGACCCGGATGAATGGGCGGAATTGTTCAAACGGGCTGGCGCCAGGTTTGCGGGGCCGGTTGCCGAGCATCACGATGGCTTCCCGATGTGGGATGCCAGCGATACCGAATGGTGCGCCGGCAAAATGGGGCCCAGGCGCGATGTGGTCGGTGAACTGGAAAAGGCGATACGCGCCCGTGATATGCGTTTTATGGTGGCGATGCACCATGCCGAAAACTGGTGGTTCTTTCCGCATTGGAAAAAAGAATATGACACCGCCAATCCCGAATATGCCGGCCTCTATGGCGAGGCGCACAACCTTGATTTTGACTTTGACCCGCAGCGCGGTGGGCATGACCGCGAATGGATGGCGCAGGACAAGCCGAGCAAAGCCTTCCTGGAGCGGTGGAAGCAGCGGCTTGTTGAAGTGGTGGAACGTTACCGGCCGGATTACATCTGGTTTGACTTTGGGCTGCGCTTCATTCACGACCAGTACAAACAGGATTTCCTCGCTTATTACTACAATAAAGAGGCGGAATGGGGAAGCGAAGTCGTCGCCAGTTACAAATGGCACGATATTCCACCGGGCGCGGCTCTGCTGGACTTTGAATTGGGCAAAACAGCCGAACTGACCCACTACGAATGGATTACGGATACCACCGTCGATGATGGGCAGGGCTGGGGTTACATCAAAGAGACCGAATACAAAACGGTGACGGAAATGGTGCAGTATCTGGCGGATAACGTCAGCAAGAACGGCTTTATGCTGCTGAATGTTGGGCCCAAGCCGGATGGCACGATTCCGACTGAAGCGCAAGCCATCCTCGAAGGGCTGGGCGCCTGGCTGGATGTCAATGGCGAGGCGATTTATGATACGGTGCCCTGGAATACCTATGGCGAAGGGCCTACCCGGATGACCCATGCCGGCGCATTCAGCGATACGAAAGAGAAGCTGGCCTACACCGCGCAGGATATTCGCTTCACGGTCAGGGGCAATGTGCTGTATGCGATGACATTCGCTTGGCCGCAAAAAGAATTTGTCATCGCATCCACGCGGGCATTTTATCCGGGCGAGGTGCGTTCGGTGGAACTGCTGGGCCATGAGGGCGAACTCAAATGGGAAATGACTGAGGGCGGTCTCAAGATCGAACGGCCCGAGCA
>DAOUKA010000021.1:0-10366 GCA_034421915.1 Anaerolineae bacterium | reverse complement strand
CGCGCTTGTGTCCGATGATTCCCTTGCCCGCCTCCAGCAGCAGCTGCCACAGGAATTGCAGCCAGAGCAGCAGGCGCAGGATGAGATAATGGCTGTAGCCGTGATGCTTGCGGAAATAGCGCAGCTTGCTGGTATGAAATTGAATCTGTTTGAAGGCCGCCGCCTGTTCGCTGCTTTTGCCGCCGTGATGGGTGATGAATGCCGTCCCGTGATAGACGACCTGCCAGCCGGCTGCTTTGGCGCGTTTGCACCAGTCGGTCTCTTCGAAGTACATGACATAACCCTCATCCAGCCCGCCGACAGCCGCATAAACCCCGCGCCGCACCAACATTGCCGAGCCCTGCACCCAATCCGCCGCCAGAACAGCGCGGTCGTCCGTGTCGAGCATGCGGTAGTCAGCCGCGACCGAAGCTGGGGCATAGGCCGACAGCCAGGTGCTTTCGAACAGGCCGGTCATCAGGGTCGGGAAGCGGCGCCGCGTGGATTGGTGGCTGCCATCGGTGTTCAGCGTATGCGGGCCGAGGATGCCGACCTGCGGGTGCTTTTCCATATAGGCGAGCATTTGAAGCAGGGCATCAGCGCCAAGCTCGGTATCTGGATTGAGCAGCAAGAGATAAGGCGCCCGCGCCTGCGCCAGGCCGATGTTGCTGCCGCGGGTGAAACCCAGGTTCTCGTTTTGGGGCAGCAGCCTTACCTGCGGGTATTTCGCGCGCACCATATCGAGGCTGTCATCCGTGCTTGCCGAATCCACCACGATGATTTCGACAATTTCAGCGAAGGGTTGGTTCGGCCGCGCCAGGTCAGCCGCCGCCTGATGAAGACTCGCCAGACATTTGTCCAGCAGGTCGCGCACATTCCAGTTGACAATGATGACCGAAACGCCAGTCAAGCTCTTATCCTTTTGCATGGCCTCTGAAAGGAAGTGTACCAATGTTTTGCCGAATGCGAGAGAATGGATTGCGGTTTTCAGTCAGCGATTTGGGCGGGCAGGGCAAAGAGTCGCTCGGCATTGGCAGTCGTTTGTTCCGCCATCTGGGCGGCGGATATGCCATGCAGTTCAGCCAGCTTGGCATTCACATATTGAACGCGGGCGGGTTCGTTGCGTTTCCCGCGGTATGGATGTGGCGCGAGGAAGGGGGCATCGGTCTCGACCAGGAGTCGGTCGCGCGGCAGGGTTTTGACCAGCGCGCGGAGGTCATCCGCCTTTTTGAAGGTGATGGGCCCGGTAAATCCAAGATAAAAACCCAGCGAAAGGGCGCGTTCAGCGATGGCGGGCGATGCTGAAAAGGAGTGCAGCACACCGGGGCGATGTCGGAGTCCCCTTGACAGAGACGGCGCCCAGGCTTTCAGCACAGCCAGCACATCCTCGGCCGCCTCGCGGCTGTGGATGATGACCGGCAGTTCAAGCGCCCGCGCCAGGTCAAGCTGCTGCTCGAACGCTTGGCGCTGGATGTGTTTTGGGCTTCTGTCCCAATAATAATCCAGCCCGATTTCGCCTATGGCAACGACCTTCGGGCGCGATGTCCAGGCTCGCAGGCGTTCCACAGCCGCCTCAGTGACATCGAGGCTGCTGTTGGGGTGAATGCCGACGGCGACATAGATGCCGCGGCCGGCGGCGGCTATATCGAGAGCCTGTCGACAGCTTTCGAGGTCAACCGCGGGGATAATCATGCGCTGCACGCCAGCATCTCTGGCGCGCTGCATCACCGCGGCGCGGTCGTCAGCGTATGCGTGGAAGTTGAGGTGGCAGTGGGTGTCGATCAGTGACAGGGTGGACATCAGATGACCGAATCGGGATTGTCCCGAAGTTTCTTGAGGTCGCTTTCGACCATCATGCCGATGAGTTCCTCAAATGTGACTTCGGGCTGCCAGCCGAGTTTGCGCTTGGCTTTGGCTGAATCGCCGACCAGCAAATCCACTTCGGCCGGGCGCATGAAGCGCGCATCCTGTACGGCATAATCTTTCCAGTTGAGACCGACATGTCCGAAGGCCACCTCCAGCAGACGTTCGACGGAATGCGTTTTGCCGGTGGCGATCACATAATCATCGGGCGCATCCTGCTGCAGCATCAGCCACATCGCCTGCACATAATCGCCAGCATAGCCCCAATCCCGTTTGGAATCGAGATTGCCAATCCGAATCTCGTTGGCCAGTTCGAGTTTGATTTTTGCCGCGTGATGGGTTACTTTCCGCGTGACAAATTCCATGCCGCGGCGGGGGGATTCGTGATTGAACAGGATGCCGCTGCAGGCATACATATCATAACTTTCGCGGTAGTTCACAGTAATCCAGTGGCCATAAACTTTTGCCACGCCGTAGGGGCTGCGCGGGTAAAAGGGTGTTGTTTCTGTTTGCGGGACTTCCCGCACCTTGCCGAACATCTCGCTGCTGGATGCCTGATAATAGCGAATGCTGGGGTTGACCGTGCGAATGGCTTCCAGAATGCGAGTCACACCCAAGCCGGTGATGTCGCCGGTGAAGACGGGCTGATTCCAGGATGTCGGGACAAAACTCTGTGCCGCCAGGTTATAGACCTCGTCTGGCTGGATGGAGCTTATGGCTGTAATCAGACTGGATAAATCGCCCATGTCCCCCTGGATGATATGGAGTTGGTTCTGGATATGATGGATGCGTTCATAACGAACCGTGCTGGTGCGGCGCACGATGCCATAAACCTCATAGCCTTCGCCTAACAGGAATTCGGCAAGGTAGGAACCGTCTTGGCCGGTAATCCCGGTAATCAGCGCTTTCTTTGCCATAGAGTCGGACTCCTTAGCTGCTGGCGATGCGCTGGCGACAATCGTCCAGCACATCTTTCAGGGTATCTTCGAATGTCAGTGTTGGCTGCCAGCCCGTATCATGGCGCAGTTTGCCCGAATCGCCGCGGATTTCGGGTACATCAACTGGGCGCAGGCGGGCGGGGTCAACCCGCGTTTCGATATGGATGCCGCTCAGGCGGAGCAGGGCATCCAATAGATAGCGGATGCTGTATGCCTTGCCCGATGCGACATTGTATGCCTGTCCTGGTCGTCCTTTTTCGACGATGAGATGATAGGCGCGGACAATATCGCGGACATCGGTAAAATCTCGTCGGGCTTGCAGGTTGCCAACATATATAAACGGCTCTTGCCGCTTTGCCTCAATTTTTGCGATTTGGGCAGCGAAAGCGGGCGCGACAAACCGCATGTTCTGCCCTGGGCCGATATGGTTAAAGGGACGGGCGCGCATAATGGGCAGTTGATGGCTGAGATGAAATTGCAGGCCCAGCATATCCTGTGCCACTTTGCTGACGCTGTAGGGATTGGTCGGCTGTATGGCGGTGTCTTCGGCCATAGGCAGCTGGTTCGGCTCGACCGCGCCATAAATCTCGGCGGAGCTAACAATCAGGGTGCGCGGTCGAATATCCAGCTTCAGGCAGGCCTGGATGATATTGAGTTGCGACCGAAGGTTGTTTTCCAGCGTTTCCCAGGGGGCTTCAAAGGAACGAGGCACGAATGCCTGCGCCGCCAGATGATAGACGGCATCGGGTCGGCAATCCGCCATCAGTTCGCGCACGCGCGCATCATCCTTGAGGTCAATCTGACGATTTTCGGTTATCGCCGGGTTGACTGTGCTGTCATTCGGGAGCGCCGTGCCATACAGGGTCGCATCTGGCTGAACCTTGCGAATATGCGCCGCCAGATGATGCCCGACAAATCCACCCGCCCCAGTAATCAAAACGCGCAAAATGCTTTGTCCCTATAGATAACCTGCCAGCGACATTACAGCCAATTTCACTCTGAGGGCTGCCGGTTGCCGGCATTGTCAAACAGGATCAGTCTCCTTGCAAGCTCCTCGTCATCCAGGCGCCTATTGTTGAAGGACAAAGCGAGATATTGGGCGAATACCCAGCCTTCAGCGCCTTCATAAGTCACCTTGAGCCATTCGCCGCTTTCGGTGATGCCATCAACAATCAGCCGCGTTCCTGATGGGATGAGGGCGAGCGACTCAGCGAAAGCATGGGGCATGCGCCGCAGGTGGAGGTTGGCATCGGGATCCAGCGTGACCTCGCCGGCAACCGCCCCCAGGAAGGGGTTTCTGGTGGGCGGTGGCGGCGCTTCGCCACCCGCAGCGACGTTGACGCGGCCGCGCGCTTCGCCGCCAATCAGTGGCACCAGCCGAGCATCGCGCGATTTGAGCGCTTGAATCGCAATCGGGTTTCCATCGAGCTGCAGCAGCAGGTATTGGGTGCTGACCCAACCGATGATGGTGACATTCTCCGAAGCCTGATATTCGATAAATGCCCACTCATCATTTTCATCCAGCCCCAGGAATGACAGCATAGCGCCGCCGCCCGCCTGCCCAACGATTTCGCTGCTGGCATAGTTGGCGATGCGGATATTGAGATGGACGCCGGGGTCAAGGCTGTAGACGCGGGCGGTCACGCGCTTGGCGGGCTGCGGCGAGGTTATGGATGTGCTGATGGCGGCCCCTGCTTGGTTCTGCCGCACCATATCCAGGCTCGCCAGGCGCTGTCTTTCGCCATCCCCGTCAAAGACTTGCAGATACAGGGCATTCATCCAGGCATTGATGATGCCGCCGTCGGGGGTGCTGTAGGTGACATATAGCCAAGTGTCGGCGGGTTCAAGGTCCTCAAACCTTTCCAGTCCTTCAGCCGGGTCGGACTCCAGGTCACTCAGGTCAACGGGCTCATCGGCCGGCTCGCCGCCGTAATACTCGGTCGGTCCCCGCCTTCCCAGCACGGTCAGGACAGTGCCAGATGGCACCAGGCCCAAAGACCGCGCCTGAACCGAGGGATATTGCCGCAGATGCAAATTGGCATCCGAATCGACGATGACCCGTGCGGTGGGACCGTCCGCTTCGTCAGGGGGCGCGGCTTCAGTCGGCGCTGCCGCGACGAGTGTCTGCGGGTCATCCGGCGTTCCGTAGACCAGAACCATGCTGCTCGTGCCGGCAGATAAGGGAAGGTTGAGGTCGGCTATGGATGTACTGACATCGCCGCCGCTTGGCACGAGCGCCAGTTCGTAAGTGCCGGCCGCAATATCGAATGTGCCGAATAATGTGCCATAGCCGCCATTTTCGGCAATCACCTGACCATCGGCTTTGAAGATGACATCGACAGCCGGCCCGCCCTCCAGCGCGTGCAGAATGGAGAGCCGCGCCTCGCCCGTCTGGAGCGAACGGAGGCTGTCAGCCACCGGCTCAAATCGAGGTGCGGCGGGCGATGAGGCGACCAGCGAAAAGGCGCCGCCGGGGTTCACGCTGGCGGTTTGACTGAAAGCGAGGCTGGCTGTGCTGGCGAAATTGGCTGAAAGCTCCAACATCCCGCCGGGAACATTCAGATAGGATGAGGCCTCGCCATAGGCGAGGTCGGCGGCGGCCAGCTGGTTATTGACATAGACATCAATCGCGGGCGTATCGGGCATGACATGGATGAAGCGCACCCGCGCAGTTTCCTGCGCCAGCGAAGTTCCAGCCAGCATCAAGACAGCCAGCAGAAAAATCAAATGTTGTTTGAGATTCATTTTCCCATTTCCTTAACTTAGTTTCGCCAGAATGCAGTTCAATAGCTGGAATGATGCAGCAGGCCGGGATGTTTTTGGCGAATCAAGTCCCGTCCTGCCATTGATTGAGATAGGCTTCCTGCTGTGCGGTCAGCCGATCAATCGCGATGCCCATAGAGGCGAGTTTCAGGCGGGCGATTTCCATATCCACATGACTGGGGATGGTGTAGACCTGCGGCGACAAATCGGTCAGATGCTCCAGCATGTATTCGGCGGCCAGGGCCTGATTGGCGAAACTCATATCCATAACCGATGCCGGATGCCCTTCGGCGGCCGCCAGATTGACCAGACGGCCTTCGCCCAGCACATAAATCGAGCGCGCTCCCAGTTTGTACTCTTCGACAAAGGGGCGCACCAGCTTGGGTTCGCCTTCCGCCAGTTCAGCCAGCCCGTTCAGGTTAATCTCGACATTAAAGTGTCCCGAATTGCAGACAATCGCGCCATCTTTCATCGCTTGAAAGTGGTGTGTGTCAATCACGTGAATATCGCCAGTTGCGGTCACGAAGATGTCTCCGATTTGGGCGGCTTCGGTCATAGGCATCACCCGATACCCGTCCATAACGGCTTCAAGCGCCCGCAGGGGGTTGATTTCGGTCACAATCACATTCGCGCCCAATCCGGCGGCGCGCATGGCAATGCCGCGGCTGCACCAGCCATAACCGGCGACCACCACGACGCGCCCTGCCAGCAGGATGTTGGTGGCGCGGATGATGCCGTCCAAGGTGCTTTGCCCCGTTCCATAGCGGTTGTCAAAAAGATGTTTGGTATCGCTGTCGTTCACGGCGATGACCGGGAATTCCAGAGCGCCATCGTTTGCCATGGCGCGGAGACGAATGACGCCAGTCGTGGTTTCTTCGGTGCCGCCGATAATCTCGTCCAGCACGTCACGGCGGTCTTTATGCGCTGTGCCGACCAAATCAGCGCCGTCGTCCATAGTGATGTGGGGTTTGTGGTCGAGCGCGGCGTGAATGTGCTGATAGTAGGTGGCGTTGTCTTCGCCTTTGATGGCATACACCGGAATTTCATTGTGCGTCACCAGCGAGGCGGCCACATCGTCCTGGGTGGAGAGGGGATTGGAGGCGGTCAGGACCACATCGGCGCCGCCAGCCTGCAAGGTCTGCATCAGATTGGCGGTTTCGGTGGTCACATGCAGACAGGCGGCGATGCGGATGCCAGCTAATGGTTTTTCCTTTTCAAACCGCTCGCGGATTTGTTTCAGCACCGACATTTCCTGCCCCGCCCATTCGATGCGGTAACGCCCGCCAGTTGCCAGTTCGAGGTCTTTGATATCATGCGCGATGGTCATGTTTTCTCCCAAGTGTCGTGTCTGTGGGGATGATAAAGCCTAACTGTGCGAATTGTAACACAAGCTCTGTCGCTAAGTGAATAGGCGACCTTTTGGTTGCCTTTTGCCCATCGTTCTGTGGTAGGCTGGCAGGACCATGCAGATTAACAACTTTCCAGAGACAGCCGCTTTTGGCTGAAAAAGTTTGGAAAAGGGGTCATCGGCAGCCTGCCGACACAGCCTGATGGGGGATGTTTAATGGGTCAATTTCTGCCATACGCTTCATAAGGGGCTTTAATGGGTCATATAGGTTCAAAAAGGGTCTTTTCTTCTATTTTTGCCTGCCAAAGCTTGCCAAACCCCGCTATTCCACGGCACCTGGCTGCCATTGGCCGCCATTTGCTGCCATTTCTTGCCGAATCAGTCACTTGAGTGCGATGGCTCTGAATATAACCCATATCTCAAGTTCGGTGTACGGGAGATGCGACGGTCGTTTCGATGGACTGCCCGGCAAAGTGCTATACTGAGTGCGGGCTTGGGTGATGACAGGGAAGCGTATTGGGCCATGTCGATATTTGACAGAAAGCGCTTGAAGACCGAAAAATTCGGCTTGAACGCGGATGCGCTGCGGCGCGGTTATTTTGCTGATAAATACTTCGCTAACAGCGCCCGCATTTTGTCGGCGCTGGCGGCGGAAGGCTATCGCTATCAGGGGAGCAACCCGCGTCAAGCAGCTGGCGCAAGCGGCCTGGCCGTGGGTGACATCGAGGTAGAAGCGCAGATATTCAATCGCCGCTCGCCTATGGCGCTCATCGCTGGCGTTGACAATGCCCTGGCACAGCTGCGCCATGCGGCCGGGTATGATGACGAAAGGGGGCGATGGGTCGAAACCTGGTTGAATCTGGAAGTCGATGCGGTTCAGGATGGCGTCGTGACCTGGTACGATGGCGACCCGCAGAATGTGCTGACGGTGATGGAGATTCGCGGGCGCTATCGTGATTTCGCGCTGCTGGAAACCACCATTCTGGGCGTGCTTTCACGCGCCAGCCGCATCGCAACCAATGTCTATGAAGTCCTGGAGGCGGCCGGGGGGAAACCCGTTCTGTTCTTTCCGGCGCGTTTTGATGTCCCCGAAGTGCAGGCGATGGATGGCTATGCTTATTGGCTCGCCCTGCGGCGCTATCATCGGGATACCGGCATTGAAGTCCCGCCTTTGGTAAGCACCGACGCGCAGGCATCGCTTTGGGGCGGTGGCGGGGTCGGCACGATTTCTCATGCGATGATTGCCTGCTTCCTGGCAGACAGCAGTGAGGCGATGATTCAGTTCGCACGGTGCATCCCGATTGAAAGCCCCCGCATTCTGCTGGCTGACTTCAATAATGACTCGGCAGCGGCGGTTCGAGCGGCTTTGGCGAGCTATTGGGAGCGCTATGCGGCCGCGTACCGGCAGGCTAACTCGCAAGAGATGAAGCGCTGGACGCTGCATGGCGTTCGCCTGGACACCAGCGCGGCGCTGCGTGACGAATCACAGCCCGATGGCGCTGAACGCGGCGTGAGCCCGCAGCTGGTGTTCACCGTGCGCGAAGCCATCAATACGGCTTGGGAAAGCTGGGATCTGCCGCCCAAGCTGCAATCAGCTGCCCGCGATTTCTGCCGTCAAACGCAAATCGTTGTTTCTGGCGGTTTCAATCGAGACAAGGTCGCGCGCTTTGAGCGCGAGGCGGTGCCAGTGGACAGTTATGGCATCGGTTCAACTTTCCTGACCAATGACCGGCGCACCAATTCCGACTTTACGATGGATGTCGTCCGCGTCAAAATTGGCGGCAGATGGGTCAATATGCCCAAGGTCGGGCGCCGTCCCTGTGACAATCCCGACCTGGAAAGGGTTGATTTAAGCGAGCTTGGCTGAATCCCGCCAGTCAGGCTCAAATCTGCCTGCCAGCAACAGCCTGTGCCAGGCTGGCGGCGAAGGGCGGGCGGGCGATGCCGTTTTCGGTCACAATCCCGCTTAGGTACGGGTGGGGCGTTACATCAAAGGCCGGATTCCGCGCCTTAAAGCTGCCTGGCACGATTGGATTGCCATAGGGCGTTGTGACTTCGGAGGGGGCGCGCTGTTCAATCGGGATTTCCTGGCCGCTGCTCAGCGTCAAATCAATCGTGGAGGTCGGGGCGACAGCATAAAATGGAATCCCATGCGCCTGCGCCAGAATCGCCAGTTGATAAGTGCCGATTTTGTTGGCAAAGTCGCCATTGGCGGCGATGCGGTCAGCGCCCACCCGGATGATGTCTACTTCGCCCTGGCTCATATAATATCCGGCAGCCGTATCGGGAATGATGTCGTAACTGATGCCCAGCTGTTCCATCTCCCAGGCGCTCAGCCGCGACCCTTGCAGGCGGGGACGGGTTTCGTCGAGCAGGACGTGAATGCTTTTGCCTTGCTCAAAAGCTGCCCGCACCACGCCCAGGGCTGTGCCATAATCGACTGTCGCCAGGGCGCCGGTATTGCAGTGATGCAGGATGGTCGCGCCATCCTTGACCAGCGCCGCGCCTTGGGCGCCCATCCTGCTGTTTATGGCGACATCATCATCGGCAATCTGCTGCGCCGCCTGGAGCAGGACATCGCGAATATCAGCCGCAGTCTGGAACTCGCCACTGGATGCAATGTCCCACAATTTATCCACTGCCCAAGCGAGATTGACGGCTGTCGGACGCGCCCGCTTTAACAGGTTGGCATAATTTCTCAGGTCATCGAGGAGTTCGTCCACGGTGGCGGCCTGGCTTTGCCGCGCTGCCAAAGCCATTCCGAAGCCGGCGGCCGCGCCAATGGGTGGGGCGCCGCGCACCGTCATATTGCTGATGCTTTCTGCCAGCGCCTCAACTGTTTCCAGCCGCGCGAATTCCAGCTTCCATGGCAGTTTGCGCTGGTCAATCATTTTGACGGCATCCCCGTCCCATTCGACTGTTCGCATTTTTCTATCCCAAAGGATCCTGTGTCGTTACAAACTTCAGCCCGCGCTCTCGGTGCCGGTCATAAACGCGGTTCGCCAGCGCATCAAAGTCGATTCCCGGCACAGTCACCGACGACATGCCGTCTTCCAAAATGCGCAGTCGGTCAATGACATCGGGCTGTGCCTGAAAGTAGTTCATCATCGAATTGACCGTTTCCAGGACGCAGTGGCTCTTTGCCTGGCCGGCGATATAAACCAAATCGAACTGCTGCAAATCCTGCAAGAGCCGTTGGTTGAGCCGTCCCTGTGGATATTCGGGGACTTTGACCTCGGGCTCGAAGATTGAATAATGTTCGGTCTTGTCGATTTCGCCCTTGATGACCAGCCGCGGCTGCACCTGACGGGCGGCGGCATGATAGCTGACTGCCTCATATAAAGCTGGCATGAGATTATGCCCGACTGTCCCCACCAAGGTGTGGAAGGGCCAAATCATCAGCTGCTTCTTATGCCGACTTTCCAGTTCGGTGACATATTGCCTTGACCACTGCGGCTCGCAGACCGCATTCCAT
>DAOUKA010000020.1:0-8946 GCA_034421915.1 Anaerolineae bacterium | reverse complement strand
AGACGTTCCCCCGCCTCTTTGATATTCAACGCAGCATTGTGGTCGCGGTCTCGTATCATTCCACAATGCGTACAGTGATACACCCTTTCGCGTAAGGGCATCTCCTCCTTGATAGCGCCACAGCCACTGCAACGCTTACTGCTCGGATAGAACCTGTCTATCTTCAACAAGAGCTTGCCACGCTTACAAGCTACCCACTCTAACTTACGCAAGAACGAACGATGCGACAAGTCACTTATCTTACGACCCCACAGGCTCTTCATGCCCGACAAGTTTAAGTCCTCGATGCACAAAAGGTCGTACTTATCGCAAAGGTCGTGCGCCAGCTTCCACTGAAAATCCGCCCGCTTATGGCTGATGTCCGCATGCGCCCTTGCGAGTGCCAATCGCGCATGATGACAGTTCTTGCTGCCCTTCACTTTGCGACTGAGTTGGCGACTTAGTTTCTCTATCCGTTTCCCTGCTTGCTTAAAGAACATCGGACTGGCTGTGGCTTGTCCTGTGTGGTCAGTCAGGTATCGTTTGAGACCGAAGTCAAAGCCCGCGATTTCATTCGTCAACGACTTGACTTGAGATAGTGATACCTTCACCAGAAAGGACAGCCATAGTTTGCCATTGGGTGTCCGCTTAATCGTCAGGGTTGGCTTAGCCGATGCAGGCAAACGACGCGATAGATAGAAGGAATAGATCTGCTTGCCGATACGGATGCGCTGATACTTGCCTTTCACAACATCCAGCAGTTCCCAATTATTGCCATAGACTTCAAAGGACTTGTACCTCTTGACCTTGCGGAAGCGGGGCAAGCGCGACAAGCCCTTGAAATAGCGCTGATAGGTTGTATCCAATCGCTTCACAATGAATGCTATGGCATGGGAACTCAGTTGATGCCAGTGCGCGTATCTGGCACAAGCGCGTCTGAGCTTGCGCAAATGGGATGTGAGCCGACTGGGCTGGATCGTGTTGCCTGTGAGTTGATAGAATCTGCGTTGCAATGCGATAGCATGATTCCATACCAAGCCGGCGATATCTATCTGACGGTTCAGGTACTTATTGCGCCTGTGTTGCACAAGCTGATATTTATAACGACATACGATCACGTTCACATCTACCACTATACCTGCTCTACGCTGTGCTTACCAAGATATATCCTGACCCTCATTATTCAGATAGATAGATCCCAGCCATTTGGATAATGTCTACTTTGCGATATAACTCCCAAATTTTTTGCCAGCGCGCCAAAATGATGCTGGAACAGGAGCAGCCGCAACTGCCCGCTTATGACCATGAGGCGATGGCGATTGAGCGGGCGTATCAGCAGGAGACATTGGCCGAGGCATATTGCGAATTAAAAGCAGCGCGCGGGCGGTTTATCGACTTTTTCAAATCCTTGACCGCCGAACAGTGGGAGCGCGGCGGTGTGCATCCCGAACGCAAGAGCTTCACTATGACCGATGCGGTTATGCAGGTGGGTTTGCATGATATTGACCACCTCGAACAGATTACCCGTGTTCTGTCCCTCTTTGGGGATGACGCAGCCGGAGAGATTGGATGAAAGCATTGGCAGAGCGCATTCGACTGGAGGGGAAGAACCTGGGTGGCGGGCTTCTTTTTACAGCCTTACAGCCTGACCCGTATCGGCAGATTCCTGCGCCGCCGCGGCAAACCGTAGAATCTCGCGCCCCTCCATCCCGGTCAGGCGCGGCGGCTCGCCAGCAAAATAAGCATCCACGAAATGCCGCGTCGCATTGATAAAACTGTGTTCCCAGCCGACTGGCATATCGGAAAAGGTGCGTGTCTGGCGGTCTTTATACAGGATGACCGGGGGTATATCCATCATTTTCCCGTGTCCGCGCGTGACCCAGATGACCCCTTTTGTGCCGCTAATCTCAACGCGGTCATCCTGAGCATAATGCCGCGTATCCACAATGAGTTCGGGGGAGTAAGCCATTTCCAGCGAGCCAAAGCGATTGTGCGGATATTTCCACGAGACAATGGCGGGCGCATCCAAAACCATGCCGGGCGCAAATTCTGTCGCGCCCGTCCAGGCGTGAACCTGCTCCGCCATGCCCATAAAGTGCCAGGCCAAGGCAAATTTGTGATGGCCATCATCAAACAGCAGCTGTCCGCCGCCGCCTGTTTCGACCTTGAAGCGCCAGGCCCAAGCCTCTTGCGGGACTTCCCAAGCATTTGGACTCACGCCCGAATGGCTCTTGAGCCGAATGGTGAGCAGGTCGCCAATTTCGCCATGGTCAATCAGCGATTTGGCGCGTTGGATGGGTGGGTAGAAGATGAAGTTTTCATAGACTCTGAGGATGACACCAGCCTGGCTGGCGGCTGCAATCATTTCATCGGCCTGCGCGACTGTCAGCGCCATCGGCTTTTGGACTGAGACGTGCTTTCCAGCCGCAACCGCATCCAGCGCTGCCTGACAGTGCAGATGATGGGGCAGCAGAATCTCCACCAGGTCAATATCTGTTGCCGCCAGCAAATCATGATAGTTGCCGAAGATGCGCTCGTCAGGCACATGCCACGCTTGACCGCGCTTTCGGGCCAATTCGATATTGTTGTCACAGACGGCAACGATGTCGGCTCGGTCATCATCGAGATAAGCCAGAGCGTGCAAATCGGAAATCCTGCCAGTCCCGATAAAACCAACGCGCAGTTTGTCCATCGCCAGCCTCCATGTTGTCTTTACGGGACTTCAGTATACCTTTCCTCATCGCTGGCTTCAAAGGGAATGTTGGTCGGATAGAGGGCGAGCAGGGCTGCATAATAGATTAGCTTGCAACAATTTGTTCCATTTTACGTATCAAATTAAGAGCTTTTGGACTTTGATTAATTTAGTGCTTTGGAAATGATGATGCCTTTCTTCAGTTCCAATCGGGAGCGTCGGCTCTGGGCAGCGCTTGTCATTGTCTTGGCAGCCATCTATGCCACCTTGGGGTACGCCCCGGCGATAGCCGCGATACTCCGTGAGCGCAGCGACCTCACAGAGGCGATGGTTTTCGTATTTCTTGTGTCGCTGGTGATTATCTCAGTGCTGTTTATTAGAAAGCGGCCAGGCCGCGCCGAGATTGCGGTAGGGGCAGGCATCCTGGTTGTTTATCTGATGGCATGGCTCAGAATTGGGATAGGGACACCAGAGGAGCGTACCCACCTGTTTGAATACAGCTTGGTGGCTGCGCTGGTTCACGAAGCGCTTCTGGAGCGTCGGGAAAACGGGCGCCGCGTTCCTGCACCTGCCATCCTCGCCCTTATCATTTCCATACTTTTGGGCTGGCTCGATGAGGGCATACAATCACTTTTGCCCAACCGCATTTATGACATCGTTGACGTATATTTCAACGCGCTGGCTGCCACAATGATAATCGGCGCGAGATGGATATTGGCATTCGTGCGGCGCCGGGTGCAAGCGCGGCGGGATGGCGCTTAGGTTTTAGCTGTTGCTGTAACCGACATTTGCAAAACTGTTTCCGGAAAACCAACGCGCAGTTTGTCCATCGCCGCCCCCATGTTGTCTTTACGGGGCTTCCGTATGCCCTTCCTCATCGCTGGCTTCAAAGGGAACGTTGGTCGGATAGAGGGCGAGCAGGGTTGCATAATAGGTGTCATCCGCGCTGGTTTCGGTAGATTGATATTTGACCAGCAAATCCATCAGTTCGCGCTGAAAATCCATGGCCTTGTCCGCTGTGAGCCGGAATAAAAGACGGCGGGCGAAGAGCGCCTTGGGATGCGGCGGGGCGGCGCCCATATCAATATGCCCGACGCGGACACTCTGACGAACATCGGTATGGGCGGCATCGAAGACATTTTTGAGCAGAACTTCCAGGCTGTCATTTTTGCCTTGCGGGTCAAAGGTGAGCAGGCTGCGGTCGATAACAAACATGCGGGCAGACACTTGATAATACTTTTCTTCGATAGCGCCAGATAACTGTCGGGCATCTACCATGCGGATGAGACCGTGTTTTTCCATCAGCTTGATGTGATAATACAGACGGGTAAAAGGCACATCCAGCGCTTCTGCGATTTGCTGGACAGTGCGGGGGGTGTGAGCGATTTCCTGCATGATGCGCGTCCGCATCGGGTCGAAATAGACCTTTAAGGTATCGAGACGGCGGATCATGCGTTCGTCATCAGGTTGGGGTATTCGTTTCCCGTCTGTCACATTGCATCTCGTTTCATATCATGTATGCGCTTCTGCCGGCCAGTTTATTTTATCAGGTTTTTTGGAATAATTCACTTGAGGCTATCGGCACAAATCCATAAGACTGTTATAATTATCCCAAGTTATCCCAAATATATCCCAAACAGGACGTATGAACTGGCGGCTTCATCTTACCAATCAGGCGATTCGGGACTTGCGAATCCTGTCGGGCAGGTCGTTTCTGCTGGCGGTATGGGCTCGAGGCGACCGCGTTGAATTTTACGATGTGAAGCGCGGTGCCTGGCATGGTTATCGTCAGATTGGCGACCCGCCGAACGACAGCGATTATCTGAGCGAAGCGTGGGCGCGGTTTCTGAAAAATCTGGTCAATCCTAAGGGGTCTGCCTTTTTGCCCTTGGTATGGACGCGGCGGGCGGCAATTCACAGTTCACATGATGGCAAATTCGTCCTCTTTCACGAGCCGCATGACCGACTGCGGCTTCTCGCCGACGGCAGGCTTCATGCCCTTGATGCCATCGAGGCGGAGGGTCTGGTGGCGGTGGATATGGACGGGGCTTCGGGGATGGTGGCGGCATTGGACGTCAGGGGGCGGTTAAGCGTCTACCGGCAAGGTGTGCTGACGGGTGCGTTCGAGACGGGTTTGCAGATTGATCCCCTGCGGACGAGCAGCCTTGTCATCGCGAAGGGTGGCAGATGCTTCTTTCTGACGGATGGCAGCCAAATCGTTTTGACCGATGCCAGCGGCGCGGCTGCAAGGCGAGTCCATGTGCATTACAGGATTCGCCACATCGCCTGCTCGCCTGCGGGTGATATGGTCGTCACGAGCGACAATGAGGCGGGTTTGATACGGGTTTATCATGGCGCGGATTTGGGACACAGCCACCAGCGCTTTGCACAGGATTTGATAGCCGAAGCGCAGCAAGTCCAGCTGATGGCGGATTTGCCGCCGGTATCGGCTGGAATCAGTGCGCTGGCGGCAGGCAGCCGCGGGGAGATTGGCTTTGCGATGTCGGGCGTGATTTGTATGACGAATGTCAATCGCCTGGCCAAGCTGCCAAGCGCGGCTGCGGCCTGGTGAGGGCGGGCTGCCGAGGGGCAAGGTCGGTTGTCAGAGCCTGACTGACAATGCTACAATAAAGCTGAACATATCCGCTTTGGATGTGGGAAAGCGAGGAACATCGTGAACCATCATACCGCCACCCATCCGATGAAACTGCTCGATATTCCCTTGATGCTGCGTCTCAAGCAGAATGCGATTGCGCTGCACAGTGAATTGAGGCTGACGGAGGATGCACGCGGACAGAACAGTGCGCTTTTATCAAGCATCGTCTTTCCGCGTGGGTTGCATACGCTACTGGCGCATGTCGAGCAGCGGGATGTTGTTGGACAGTTTCGCTATCGTCAGGATGATGTCAATGCCCACATTGTCTATCTGGCGCCGACGCTGAAAGATGATGAGGATGACACCATCTGGCTGCACATGCTGGATGCCATGGCCGAGCAGGCGGGCAAAAATGGCGCTCAAACGCTGGTGGCGGAAGTCGAGTTGAGCCATCGCCTGTTCGAGACGATGCGCCGCGCCGGTTATGCCGTCTACAGTCGGCAGGTCATCTGGCAGCATGACCCCATCGCGGATGATATACCTATGCCCGACCTGACCATCACGCCAGAGACCGATGATGACCAGGTTGGCATTGCGGCGCTGCTGGGCTGCACTATTCCCCGCATCTTGCAGACGGTGATGGGGCCATCGGCTGATATGGAAGGGCTGGTCTATCGCAAAGATGGCTGTGTGGAAGCCTATATCGCCTGTTCCGAAGGCAGGCATGGGGTCTATCTGATGCCCTATCTGCACCCCGAAATACTTAGCGACGCGCCGGATATTGTGGCGGCGGCGCTGCTGGCCATCGAGCGCTGCCGCAAGGTGCCCGTTTATGTATGCGTGCGCGGTTATCAGGGCTGGCTGGAGAATGCCATGCTGGATTTGGGATTTTCTCCCCGGCTGGAACAGGCGGTCATGGTCAAGCATTTGACCGCGGGGGTGCGTCAAACCTCCTTTGCGCGGGTCAGCCTGAACGCCGGCGGTCAGCACAAACCGGCGGCCACCCTGCGGATGGTCAATCTGAACGATGAGCAAAAGGATGCCAGACGACTGCATGGACAAACATATAACTGATGATTTTGATGTACTCAAGAAGGTGCTGCCGCTTCGCGTCCGTTACGCGCTTGACGAGTACGGCAATACCAGCCAACTGCTGGAGGTTGTGCTTGACTTGGGGCGGCTCCCCATTGCCCGCTATATTGACAGAGAATACGAACTTTCGGACCGCGAGGTCACCGAGCAGGATTTGCATCAGATTGTTTCGGTGCTAGGCGAATTTGACGATGACAATCGCGCCGGCATTGAACGTTCCCTGCATCGCATTTCGGCTATTCGCAATCGGCGGGGCAAAATTGTCGGCCTGACGGCGCGGATCGGTCGGGCGGTTTATGGCACGATTGACATTATAGCCGACTTGATTGAATCCGGGCAGAGTGTCCTGATTGTCGGGCCGCCAGGGGTTGGCAAGACGACCTTGCTGCGGGAAGCGGCGCGGGTGCGCGCCAATCATCGGCGGGTTGTGATTGTCGATACGTCTAACGAGATTGGCGGCGATGGCGATATTCCGCATCAGGCGGTGGGCAGGGCGCGGCGCATGCAGGTCTCACAGCCCGACCGCCAGCATGAGGTGATGATTGAAGCCGTCGAAAATCACAATCCAGAGGTGATTGTGATTGATGAAATCGGGCGCGAGCTGGAGGCGCAAGCAGCCCGCACCATTGCCGAGCGCGGCGTTCAGCTGATTGGCACGGCGCACGGCAATTCGCTGGAAAATCTGTTGTTGAACCCCACCCTGTCCGACCTGATTGGGGGGATTGAGTCGGTTACTTTGTCGGATGACGAAGCCCGCCGGCGCGGCACGCAAAAGGTTGTGCTGGAACGGCGCACGGCGCCGACCTTTGACATGATGATTGAGATTCAGGCGCGGGATCGTCTGGTGGTGCATTCGGATGTGGCTTCGGCAGTTGATGCCATGCTGCGCAACCGCCCGCTGCCGGCTGAACTGCGCGAACGCGATGACCAGGGCAGGATTCATGTTGGGGAATATGTGCCGGAATCGGGTTCGCACTCGCCGCCAGCGCGGGGCGAGACGGCTGCCCGTGTTGTGCGCGGCAATCGGGACAATGGAAAGATGCGCGGCGGGTTGCAGGACAATGCGGCGCAGATGGATACCCAAAACCTGAATTCAATCAAGGTGTATGCCTATGGGGTGGCGCGCAACCGCCTGAAACAAGCCGCCCGCCGCTTGGCTGTGCCGCTCGTCTTGACGGATGACTTTGCCGAAGCGGCGGCGATTGTGACCTTGAAGACCCATTATCGGCGGCGCCCGCGGCTGATTACGGATGGCGAAAAGCGGGGCATGTCCATTTATGTGCTGCGGGCGAACACGGTGACTCAGATGGAGAATTTTCTGGTTGACCTCTTCAGGCTCCATGGCCGGCGCGGCGCCGACCCTTTTGGAGAAGCGATGCTTGAGGCAGAACGCGCGATTAATCGCATTCGCACCGGTGAAGACCGCATTGACCTCAAGCCACAGGCATCGCCGATTCGCAGGCGGCAGCATGAACTGGCGCGGCAGGCACGTATGAGTTCGGCAAGCACGGGCAGCGAACCGCGCCGCTATGTGACCATCTACCGCGCTGCCAAATGAAAATGAACAAGCAATGGAGAGATGCCCATGTTAGATGCCCCTGCCCGTACTGTTTTTGATGTTATTACCGATTTTCTGGCTTCGCAGCCGACAGCGGAAGAACTTATCGCTTACCATTTGCCAGACGACCTGCAAGCACGGGTTGATGCACTGGCAGAGCGAAATGGTGAGGGACAGTTGACATTTGATGAACAGCAGGAATTGTTCGATTTTATCCGTGCCGATCAAATCATAGCGCTCTTGAAGGTCAAGACTAAACTCCGACTCCGGAACGAGAACAAGTGACAGTTACGGCTCGACAAGTCCGCGCGATTCGTGAATTGGCAGGAAATTGTTGTGAATACTGCCGTATTGCTGAGGGAGGGCGGTTGGTCAAATTCCAGATTGATCATATTATTCCAATCAAGCACGGGGGTAAAGATGCAAGCGATAATCTTTGTCTGGCATGTTCGGAATGCAATGGTTATAAGGGCCCCAATGTTGCCGCGCTTGATCCTTTAACACAAGATGCGACCAAACTTTATAACCCTCGTCAGCAGGACTGGAACGATCATTTTAAGATCAATCAAGATGCTACACTGTCCGGTTTAACACCTGAAGGTCGTGCAACGATTTTTGTTCTGCGAATCAACGATGAGCAACGTACCCAACAACGCTTGGGCGAGTTGATGCTGGGTGAATATCCCTGTACCAAATATCGAAAGACAAGCTATGCTCAAGCCTGAACCGATTCGCACCGACGCCAGCAATGCCTTCGCCAGCAACACCATGAAGCGCCGCCTGCCGGCTATCATTGACGAGACGATTGACCTGAATGCGGATTATACGGCTGGCATTCGGGCAGACCTGAAGCGATTGCGCGATGATATTGCCAATGGGAAAGCGATAACCGCTTTGGACAAGTCGGCGGCGGATTATGAACTATGGCTGCGGGCCTTGCAGGCGCAGCAGGCGAAGGTCGGCGGCGATTTGACCTGGCACCATGCCGAATGGTTTTTTGCCGAGACTTACGCTTATCGGCGCTTGATT
>DAOUKA010000019.1:0-5089 GCA_034421915.1 Anaerolineae bacterium | reverse complement strand
TTGCCGGTGGACGGCGGCACGGTGGCATTCACCGACACCCATCAGCTGGGTCTCTATCGGCTGGAGATTATTCAGGCGGGCGAGGTGACGCAGTCGCAGAACTTTGCCGTCAACCTGTTTGCCACTGGCGAAAGCGATATCGAGCCGATTGCCGAAGCTGACCTGACGCTGGGCGGCGGGGCTTTGGGGACAGAAACGGATGAGCAGCTGGGCTTGCAGGAGTTCTGGGTTGTTATGGCGCTGCTGGCATTGCTGCTGCTGTCGATAGAGTGGTTTGCCTATCATCAGCGAATGCGCGTGCCGCGGCTTGTGAATGCGGCGGCGCGCCGCCGTCGGGCAGGGCGGGCGCGCTAGCCGGACAGCCTGTCAGGTCAACTGTTTTTGCAGGGTTCGCTTGAGCCGCCTGTCTTGGCACTGGCGCAGTTCAAAGGTCTCGCATTGGTGGAATGCCATGAACTCTTGGATGGCGGTGATCAGCCCCTGGGTCAATTCTGGCGTGACCTGGGCGCTGTCTTCAAGGTGCAGGGCATGAAAAATCAGTCGCTTGTTCTTGCGCTCCACCTTGGGGTCGACGCGGCCGACCAATTCGCCCCCGTGCAGGATGGGCAGGACGTAATACCCATAGACGCGCTTCGCTTTG
Source organism: Anaerolineae bacterium (assembly GCA_034421915.1). Classification (GTDB taxonomy): domain Bacteria; phylum Chloroflexota; class Anaerolineae; order Aggregatilineales; family Phototrophicaceae; genus UBA6055. The sequence continues at coordinate 4,449 of DAOUKA010000019.1, read as the reverse complement.
GGCGTATAGACCTCGATGCGATAATGGAAATCCCAGAGCATCTCATCGCGGCCCCGATGCCAGAAGAGGTTGTCGAATGGTGACAGGAACAGCGTCATTCGCGGCGCATGCTGCCCGGCTTGAATCTCGTCCAGCAGGGGCATATCGTCTCGATGAATGCAGGCGGGGGCTTCCCAGCCGGTGACCTCGACTGGCAGGATGCGGCCTTGGCTGGACATTTTGGCGATGATGGCGGCGGCAGCCCGTTTGGGCTGGCGGTAATAATCGGCAATCTGTTCGATGGTGGCGATGCCGAGATGCCGCAGCCCCTGTTCAATCGTCCAGTGATGATAATCGGCCAGGGTTTTGTCGAGTGTCAGGTTTTTGTCGGCCAGGACGCGCTGGGGAAGGTCATAATAACGCTGGAATTTTAGGCGGTGGCTGACCATCAATTCGCCGCGGTCGAAGAGGTATTCCAGCGCCACCTTGGCCGGTTTCCAATTCCACCAGCCGCCGATGCCGCGGCGCTCGCTGGCGAAGTCTTTGGAGGCCATGGGCCCCTGGTCGCGGATGGCGGCCAGCACCTGCTCGATGATGGCTTGGGCTTCGCCGCCGAGTTTGTCGATATGCCAGCGGGTTTCCTTGAGTTGTTTCTGCTGGAGGCGGGCATAAAAGTAAGGATAGTGCGCGGTGGGGATTTGACAGGCGGCGTGCGCCCAGCTTTCGAAGACGAAGCCCTTGGTGAGCAAGTCGTCCAAATCGGCTCGGCGGTACAAGCCAGCGCGCGCCAGCATGACCAGATAATGGCTGCGGGCGACGACGCTGATGGAATCCAGCTGCAGCAGACCGATGCGCTCGATAATCCGTTTGAGTTCAGCCTGATTATTGGTTTTGGGGCGTTGATGCAAACCCTGTTTATAAACCGCCAGCCGTTTGACATCTTCGCGTGTGACCTTGACGGGAATGGACATGGCGGCCATTTTAACATGGAAATTGCCCGCGTGGAATTTCGGTTTTGCCGCGGGGATGCGGGGGACAGGTACGGGCGCAAGCAGGCTATGGTAAAATCACAGCGACCGCCAGCGCGTGCGGGATGCCAGCCAATGTTGGTGGATGGGGACTGGAGAAAGTGTAATCTGCGATGTTTAAGCGAATCAGCATGAGCCATTTTAAGTCATGGCGCGGGACCGACGATATTTGCCTGGCGCCTCTGACTGGATTTTTTGGCACCAATAGCTCGGGCAAGAGCAGCTTGCTTCAGATGCTGCTTTTGCTCAAGCAAACCACCGAGTCCAATGATCGCAATCTGGCATTGAACACTGGCAGCATTCAGGCGGGCTATGTCAATTTGGGCACGCCGCATGAGATTACCTATGGCGATGAGACTGAAATGAGCCTGGGCATCGTCTGGGAACTCCCTTCAGAATCCAGGCTTGACATACCGATACCGGGGAAAGCCGAGAAACTGACGCTGCATGAATTGGCTTTTAAGACCCATATCCATGCTGAAGCGCAAAAGGTCCATGTAAAATCCCTGGGCTATTGGCAAGGTGAGGATTTTTCGGTGAGATTGGAACGAGCGGATAATAACCGATATACCATTCGCATTGATGTCAAGGGCAAACAGCCTGTTCGGGCGCAGGGTCGGCCGCGGGTTTATATGAAACCGGAAAAGTGTTACGGCTTCTCGGACGAGGCTTTGCGCTATTATCGGGATACCAACTACCTCAGCGATCTTGTGCTTCAATTTGAGCGGCAGTTTCAGAAATTGCATTATTTGGGTCCACTGCGGGAATATCCACAACGCAATTATACTTGGGGCGGGGAACGGCCTACGAGTGTCGGGCTGAAGGGTGAATTGGCAGTACATGCGCTTTTGGCTGGCAAGAATCAAAAAGTTTATGATGACGGAAGAAAAAGCCACGGCCGGCTGGAAGCGCGGATTGCCAAGTGGCTGGTAGACTTGGGTTTGGCATCATCTTTCAAGACCTCGCCGCTTTATGAAGGCAGCAACCAATATGAGGTTCGACTGCGACGGCATGAACTGAGTCCGGAGGTGTTGATTGCCGATCTCGGCATTGGAGTTTCACAAATTCTGCCGGTGCTGGTGCTTTGTTATTATGTACCGCGGGGTTCGACGATTATCCTGGAACAGCCGGAATTGCACCTGCATCCATCGGTGCAGGCGGGGCTGGCGGATGTATTTATTGATGTCATCAAAGAGAGGAAGGTGCAGATTATTCTGGAGAGCCACAGCGAGCATTTGCTGCGGCGTTTGCAGCGGCGGCTGGCTGAGGAAAAGATGACGCCAGATGACACGGCTTTGTATTTCTGTGATATGCAGGCCGGGGTGTCTCGACTGAAGCGGCTGGAAATTGATATGTTTGGCGCGATTGGCAACTGGCCTCAAGATTTCTTTGGCGATCTTTTTGGTGATATGGTAAAGGCTGCTGATGTCGGTTTGACTCGGAAAATCGCGCAAGCTGATGCCTCATAAAATCATAGATACCAATGTGCCGCTAACGGCGGCGGGTAAGAATGATGCGGCTGGCGCCAAATGTCAACTTGTCTGCATTCAAATCCTTAGGCGCATTATCGAAGGCGACATCGCGGTCGTCATTGATGATGGCGGCGAGGCATATAGGGAGTATCGGAATAATATGTACCCTGACCCCAACCCGTCAGCAGGTCTTGCAAGTCAATTCCTCATGTATCTCATTAACCATCAGGGCATCCCGAAACGCGTTCATCGTGTCAAGCTGAGCAGAAATGCAGATGGCAGCTATGAGGATTATCCGAATGATGACAGTTTGTCAGGGTTTGATGCAGACGATCAGAAATGGGTAGCGATGGCACTGCGCTTTAAGAAAGATATGCGGAAAGATGCTCCGATTGTGAATGCTGCTGACCGCGACTGGCGTCATTTTCAATCCGTCTTGCTGGCATGGGGTGTCCGATTAGAATTTTTGTGCCGAGATATGTGAGAACAGCCGCGCCCCTGCTCCAATATCAACTGATGCGCGGGCGTTTCTACAGGCGAAACAGCTTGCAATGTTTCCAATCCTGTGTTAATTTAAGGGTGCGGTCTTCCGTGACCCGTTAGAGATTCCTGTGGCAGAACAGGTTTAGCGGCCAGGCTTCTGCCACAGGAATGCTAAAACACACGAAGACTCGAAAGTCTTCGCTGCGAGTGTACCTCTTTTGCGAGCGTCATGGAATGCTGGCCTGTTCGCCTGTCTGCGGGGCTGTCACCTATGAACCGAATCCTGTACGCTGCCGATTGCCTGAAAATCCTGAACGATGCCGATGAACTGCCGAGCGAGTCGATTGACCTGATTTATCTCGATCCGCCTTTCAACTCCAACAGCAATTATAATCTGCCGTTCAGAGGGCGCGACAAGAGCCTGAAACCGGTCGAGGCCTTCAAGGATACTTGGGAATGGACGCCCGATGACAACGGACGGCTGGATGACATGGAGCGCGACCCGCGCACCCGTTCGCTGGCGACCATCGTCAAGTTTGCCCAGGAAGTCGAGCAGGTTCGGGCGCGCGGGCGGGGCAAAAAGCCCAGCTTGGCTGCCTATCTCATCAATATGTCGCAAAGATTGCTGGCAATGCGCCGCGTGCTGAAAAAGACGGGCAGCATTTACCTGCATTGTGACCCGACCGCCAGCCATTATCTCAAGCTGATAATGGATGCCGTGTTCGGCAAAAAGAACTTTCGCAATGAGATTGTGTGGTTGCGAAAGCAAGGGGAACGGCACAATCTTGCAAAACTGCGAATGCCAAGTTCTCACGATATTATTTTATGGTATGGCAAATCAAAGAACACCAAGTACAACATTCAGTTCACACCTTACTCGGATGAATACATCAAGAAGAACTATAAGCACAAAGATGAGAGAGGTCTCTACTCGACCTTCCCTTGTACTAACGATGCTGGGGGTAATCGGGAGTACGAGTTTCGGGGAATAACCAGAGCGTGGCGGTTTTCATCCGAAAGGATGCAGGAGATGTACGATAATAATTTACTGGTTCAAGCAACGCCAAGTTCACCATTCCGATATAAAAAATATCTTGACAGCAATGCGGGCGTGAAGGTTGAAGATGTCTGGGTTGATATTCCACAGGTGCGAAAACGAGAACGCCTTGGCTATCCCACCCAAAAGCCGCTTGCCCTGATGGAACGCATCATCAAGGCATCCAGCAATCCAGGCGACATCGTGCTTGATCCTTTCTGCGGCTGTGGCACCACCGTTCACGCCGCCGAAACGCTGGGGCGCAAATGGATGGGCATCGACATCTCGCCCTTTTCAACCGGGCTGATACGCGAGCGCTTGGTCGACAATTTTCCTCTGCTGTCCAAAGATGACATCCTGATACGCGGCATACCCCATACGATTGATGAGGCTCACGCCCTCGCCAAGCGCGACAAATTCGAGTTCGAGAAGTGGGTCTGCGGCTTTATCG
>DAOUKA010000018.1:0-3301 GCA_034421915.1 Anaerolineae bacterium | reverse complement strand
CTTGCAGGCGTTCCTTGCGCGATTTTAGCTGGTCGAGGATTTCTTCGGCGGGCGTCATTTTATCGACATAAGTCTTGCGGGCCTGCTCCACGGCGCTGAGCCGCGCTTCCGCCCCCTTTTGCGGCGCATCGCCGGCGCTTTCCATCAGCGCTGCCGCATCCCCGACCGCCATGCCCGATGATTCGTCCACTTCGTCCTCCATCGCGGCCGGCTGATCGCGCCCTTCGAGGACAATTTTGTAAAAGGCGAATCCGCCCACTGCCAAAATCGCCAGCGGCACCATCAGCTGCACGACTGTCGAAATCAGGCTAAGCACGCCAAGCGCCACAATAATCGTCAGTATCGCTATCACAAGCTGCCGAATGCGTTTGTCCTTCATCATCGTCCGTCCCTCAAGCCCCATGTCTTATCCCCAGTATAACGCAAATCCGGGCGAAAGGGTGTGCGCTCACGGGTTTAGGCAGGGCAAGCGCATATAAAACGTTCATGCCCTGCCTCCTGATTTGACATTGGAAACCGCGGGTGTTAAACTCCTAAGCGATGGGAGGTTTCCTTTCGTTAATCAATTCAAATTAAGTTTGCAAGAGGAGGACAATTATGAATTTGCAAAAGGTATCGCGTTTGTTCGTTACCATTATTTTATTTGCGGCCTGCGTCGTGCTGGCGCTCCTGGCCCAAGCGCAGTCGGGGGGGGGGGCAGACTCCGAACCCAACAAATGCTACTCCGAATGGGATTTCTGCAACTCAGGGAGTGAAGCCGAGAATGCCTATCACTGGCGGCTGGGCTGGTGTGTGGCGGCCGTTGAACGCGGCGCCATAGAGGTCTCGGTGAGCGCCTGCATGGGGCGTGAAGAGGGGACGGTCTCTTACCCTCGCTCGCTATCCCCCGCTTCCTTATCATCCTCGCCGTCCATGCCAGAAGGCGCACAGCCCAACAAATGCTACACCGAATGGGATTTCTGCAACGCCGGCACCGAAGCTGAAAATGCCTATTTCTGGCGGCTGGGCTGGTACAGCGCGGCTGAAGAGCAGGGCGAGGTATCCGTATCGCTGTATGAGTTTATGGGTGGAGAAGCCCCAACAGCAGTGCCAAGAAGTATAGCAGGAGGAGGTCCGCGGCCTGAGGTGTCGCCGGATTTGCCGTGGTCAAGGGCGATCTGCTGGGAAAGCTGGAATGAGGATACGGGAATGATATGTGGCTGGTATGTAACCAATCCGCCCGATGAGCATTGCATTGATCGGGCAACCGCGCCGCCATACGGGTGTATCAAGCATGCTCCCTTCGGTAACCACGTTGCTAACCTGACTGCTACTGGCAATGCTATTGCCACTAATATAGCTGGTCAGTGAGCCTTGGGGAAAGCGAGTCTCGCTCGCGATGGTAACAGTTGAAGCAGGGGCGCTTGTCATAACCGGCGTCCCTGTTTGCTTTGGCTAAGTCGCCCCCTGCCATTCCCTGATGTTGTGCTATAATTCGCGCCTTGACGGAAGCGGCACAGGGGCGGCAATCCATGCGCATATCGGGATGGCTGGCGGGATTTATCGGGGTAGGCTTCTTGTTCGCGGCAACGGGCATCTGCTCGCTGACGGCATTCGGCCTGACCCGCCAGGCCGTCATTGACCTGCAAGCATCCGGCATCTTGGTGGACGACCCGCTGGTGATGCTGCGCTGCGTCAGTTCCGCGCGATGCGACGAGGCCAAGGCATCCGCGCCGCCGGAAGCGCCGCTGCTGACGCTGAAGCCGCTTTTCACCGCCACCCCCAGCGCCATCGCACCCGCAGCGGACAAGCCGACTGCCCCGAACGAGGCGCGGCCCGCGGTCAGTTCGCCTGTGGTCGCAGCCCCGATGCCGACGCCGAATCCGGGCGGCAGCCGGCCGCGCATTACGGATCCGCGCCAGATTCGGATTCTGCTGCTGGGGATTGACCAGCGCAGCGCGACCGAAGATGCCGGCCCCTTCCGAACGGACACCATGATTCTGCTCAGCATCGACCCCGTGCGCAAGACCGTCGGCGTCTTGTCGCTGCCGCGCGATTTGTGGGTGACGATTCCTGATTTCGCGCCCGGGCGCATCAATACCGCCAATTTCATCGGAGATGTCAATGCCTATCCTGGCGGTGGCGGGCCGGCGCTGGCCATGGAAACCGTATCGGCCAATTTCGGGGTACGGGTCGATAAATACCTGCTGATTAACTTTGATGTCTTCACCGCGATAGTGAATGCGCTGGCGCCGAATGGCGTTCCCTTGACCGTGACCGAGCCCATAGACGACCCTCATTATCCGGATGACGGCTATGGCACGATTCATGTGCGTTTTCCTGCCGGCGAGCAGCGGCTGGATGCCGAGAGCCTGCTGCAATATGCCCGCACCCGCGCCACCGAAGGCGGCGATTTTGACCGCGCCCGCCGCCAGCAGCAGGTGCTGGATGCCCTGCGCGCCGAGGTGTTAAGCGCCGGCGGCGTCCTCAATTTTGTCTCGCAGGCGCCGCGCCTGTGGGAAGAACTGTCGAATAATTACCGCACCAACCTGAGCTATGACGAGATTATCGCCCTGGGATTCCTGATGGGTGAAATCGAAAGAGACCATATCCACTATGCCGTGATCGATAACCTGTATGTTTCCACCGGCATCAGCCCACAGGGCGAAATGCTGCTCTATCCGGATTATGCCTCCATCAGCGAACTGGTTCAGCAGGTCTTTTTCCCGCAGTCGCAGCTGACGCCAGCAGAGATGAAGGCGCGGGCCGCTGCCGAGAACGCTGCGATTCATGTCTTCAACGGGACAGGGATTGTCGGCCTGGCAAGCGATACCAGCGAGTGGCTCGCCGACCAGGGCATCACAGTCGCCGCTATCGGCAACGACAGCATCCGCAATCGCCAGCTGACAGAAATCCGCGATTATGGCGGCGGGCATACCTGGACGGCGCGTTACATCGCGCAGCTGATGGGTCTGCCGCCCGACCGCATTCGCCGCAGCGGCGATGGCCTGATTGCGCAAGGGGTCATGGTGGCTCTGGGTGAGGATGCCCTGACGATCATCGGCAGATAGGCCGCAAGCAGCAAGCCCGCCCAAATGATTGCTATACTAAAGGCAGACGAGAGGAGAAGCCATCATGCTCCGCAAAATAGGGTTGGAAAATTTCAAGGGCTGGCAGAAGCTCGATATGGATTTGGCGCCGATTACGTTCTTGTTTGGCGTCAACAGTTCGGGCAAAACAGCTATCTTGCAGGCCTTGCTGCTGCTCAAACAGACCGCCAACAGCTTTGACCGCAAACAGCATATCAATTTTGGCGGCGGTC
>DAOUKA010000017.1:0-2841 GCA_034421915.1 Anaerolineae bacterium | reverse complement strand
TTAGCCTGGGTCGCAGTTATCGCGATGCCCCCGAAATCGACGGTTATGTTTTGGTTGAGGGCGAATTGCCGGTTGGCGAGATTGTTCCAGTGCGCATTACCGGCGCAACCACCTATGATTTGATAGCCCAGGCAGATACCCGGCCAGCCAGGATTATCGAACCCGGTCAGGTCTTTGGCGCAGGTATGATTGACATCGACAGCATCGGCTAGGCGGACGAGGGCGCCTCATGAAAGCGGCGGTCTTGCGCCAAATCGGCGAGCAGCTGACAATCGAGGAAGTGCCGCGGCCCATACCCGGCACCGGCGAAGCGCTGGTGAAAGTGCGGGCCTGCGGCATTGATGGAACCGACCTGAAGCTGTTGGATGGCTTCGGCTATGTGCCGGAACTGCCTTTCATCATGGGGCACGAAGTCGCCGGCGAGATCGCTGCTGTTGGCGCGGATGTATTTGATTTTGCGCTGGGCGACCGCGTCGCCGTCTACAATTTTGTCACTTGCGGCGCCTGCGTCTATTGCCGGACTTTTCACGATCAGCTGTGTCTCGATATGCGCGGCATTGTCGGTGTGCTCGAAGTGGCAGGCGGCTATGCCGAGTATGTCTGTATCCCGTCACAGCAGCTTATCCCTTTGCCTGACGAAGTGAGTTGGGCAGATGGCGCGACCTGCTGCGACGCTGGCATAACCGCGCTTCATGCTGTAGATCGCGCGGATGTGAAAATCGGCGGCGCAGCCTTGGTAATCGGCATCGGCGGCGGCGGTTCGATTGTGAGGCAAGTGCTGGCAGCGTCCGGCGTCGAAGTGATCGCTGCTGATATTGAACCGACCAAGGCGGAATGGGCGCTGCGGCAGGGCGCGTCCGTCTTCTTGTCCGCTACCAGTGATGACTTGGTAGCACAGGTTCAGGAGACAAGCGGCGGCTTGGGTGTAGATCGGGTGATTGATGTGGTCGGCTTGGAGAGTACGATGGGTGCCGGATTCGCCTCGCTGCGACGCGGCGGGCGTATGGTGGTAGTAGGTTATACACCAGAGCTGTTTCCGCTTTCGGGCAAGGACTTGGCACAGAATGAAAAAGAAGTGATCGGCACGCGGGCGGGACGGCGTAATGACCTTGCCCGTTGCCTCAAGCTGTATGCGGCAGGTGTACTGCGCTCGATCGTGCGCCGGGAGTATGCGCTGGAGCAGATGAACGAGGCGCTAGCAGAACTGCGTGCAGGTATCACCGGCCGTATCATTCTCACATTTGATTGAGATGTCAGCCATTGTGCCGCTTCTGCGAATATGAGTATCAGGGAGATCGAATTATGGAGAAATTAGTTATTACCGTCACTTGCGATACGACTTTGACCTATCCGCATAATCCGCATAGACCGAAGCCCGATAATCCCAGTGGCGTCGCTGACGAATACGTTCGCGCTATCGGTGCTGGCGCCTCAATATGTCATGTACACGGGTCTTATATCAGCGATACGGAAATCCAACCCGATGGGCGGCTACTTCAAACACCTATCATGGACAGCTGGGCTGAGATCACTGAGTGTATCCGCAGCACGGGAAAGGCTGTGGTACAGTTTGGTTTGGCGAGCATACGCCTGGAGCAGAAGGTCGAGCTTTGGCAAAAGCTAAAGCCTGATATGAGCTCGATCAATTTTGATTCGCACGACGAATACTTTCAGCCGGTGCCGGAGCATCCGCCAGCCGGTTATTGTTATTCGATCCATCCGATTGCCGAGTTGCGGGAATATGCCCGGCTGGCGAACGAGAATGATGTCAAGCTGGAAATCGAATGCTTTAGTACAGGTGCCTTCTGGGCGATTGAGAAAGTACGTGCCGGCGAGTTCTGGGTTGGGGATCAGCGCGAGGACGAATTGGGTTTGCTGCCCGATCCGCTGTGGGGGACTCTTTTCTTTGGCTGGCCGGGTCAGAGTTGGACGCCACCTTCTGCCAAAGGCATTCAATTCATGGTTGATCACCTGCCGGAGAACATGATTTGGAGCATGAGTTGCATGGCGCCCGATGTCTATTGGTCAACCATCGCGCACGGCATCGCCATCGGAGGTCATGTGCGGGTGGGCATGGAAGATTGCCCCTATATCGAGAAAGACATCTACGCCAGAAGCAATGCCGAGTTGGTGGATCGGGCAGTGCGTATCGCCAAAGAGATCGGTCGTGAGATCGCCACGCCTGAAGAGGCGCGCCAGATCACGGGTTTGTCCGCTTAAGCCTGATCACAATAGAATAGTCAAATTTCAGTCTTCAATCGCCTGACAGCTGAGTACACGCAACTGACGCCGAATGGGGTAAGATGACGAGGGCATCAACTGTGTCAAAAAGATGACGGCCATTTCCTCTATGGGATCAACCCAGAAAGCCGTACTGGCTGCCCCGCCCCAGGCAAATTCGCCAGGTGAGCCCAGAATGTGTGCCGAGGCTGTATTGAGTAGAACAGCCCCACCAAGCCCAAAACCGATGCCATCATGGCGCATTTCACTAGAAAAGGTGCACCATACTCGTCAGATCAACATTATCCGGTAGATGGTTGCGGGTCATCAATTCAACCGTCTTGCGTCCAACCAAACGCACACCCCCAAGTTCGCCTTTATTGAGCAGCATCTGGCAAAAGTGCAGACAATCGTGGCCAGTCGAAATCAAGCCACCGCCGCCGAGGTCACTGCCCATCTCAATGACGCGGGTGGATAAACCAAGCTCACGCATGCGATACAGCATATACATCCCGGAAATACCGGCGCCGACGATGATGACATCGAATTCGCCTGCCCTTTTCATTTCTAAACCCTTACCTCTTTACCGAGCATGAATCGACACCGAATACGGCCTGCACT
>DAOUKA010000016.1:0-6111 GCA_034421915.1 Anaerolineae bacterium | reverse complement strand
CCTTGATACCGTTTGGGGGTGCGAATCTGCATGATGCCTTACACCAAGATGTTGACAGAGCGATGACAACTGGGGAAACAAATGCTAAATGTATCATACTTTTATAATACGCCATACCGAATCTGAAATCCCATAACAGATTAACAGATGCAATCCTGTCAGCAAAGTGATATGATTAGTTAAGGTACATATATCTAAAATCGTGGGGATAGATGCCATGGTAGCTGAATCAATAAATCACGAAGGCAGAATCGCAGCGCTTGAGGCGCGGTACGAACATCTTGCCACAAAAGCCGACCTTGAAAGACTGGGCAGCAGACTGATTGTCTGGTTCATAGGCATCTGGCTGACCAGCGTTGCCGTACTTGCCGGGCTGATTTACTTCCTGAACAATTAAGCTATCTGTCAGTCTGGATACCCGCGCATAGATTTTATTGGTTGACAGATCATATACAGCAATGTATATTTTCATAAGCATCTATCGCATCTGATTTTCGGAAGCGCATCGGGGCAGCCTGTCAAGTTGAACAGCCCCGCTGAATTTGGTCTTAACAGGCATCTCGCCTGAGACAATTATTGACAAACTTTTTGGAGGAATCTCGACATGAGGAAATTGCTACGCACTATCCCGGTACTTCTTTTGGTGCTGGGTGTTATGATGGCTGCTATAGGCGGCGTTGGCGCACAAGACCAACTCGTCTTCAGCATGGTCTCGCACGGGGGCATCGGCAACCCGTTCTGGGTCGTTGTTATCAAGGGTATGCAAGATGCCTGCGCCCTGCTCGATGCTGACTGCTCCTGGCTGTCGGATCCAGTTGACAACATTGACGACATGGCTGGTTACTGGGACGATGCCCTGGCACGCAACAACGATGGCATCGGCACGACCGTTCCCAACCCCGAAGTGATTCGTGATGGCGTCAATCGCGCTGCCGAAGCCGGCATCCCGGTCATCGTCTTTAACACAGCCGACCCCAACGCCGGTACAGCGGACGCACTGCCAACCCTGTTCTATATCGGCGCGAATGAGTTCCTGGGTGGACGCGCCAATGCGAACGCCGTTCTTGATGCCGCCGATGCCGCTGGTGTGGAAATCGCCAGAGGCGTTTGCCCGATTCAGGAAGTTGGACACAGTGGTCTGGAAGCCCGCTGCGCCGGTGTTCGCAGTGTCTTTGAAGAAGCTGACATCCCGCTTGATCAGCTGACCATCAGCAATGATGTCACCGCATCCGCCGGTACTTTCGCCGACTACTTCAACGCCAATCCGACCACCAACGCTGTGTTCAGCCTGGGTCCAAACCCGGCAAGCTCCCTGAACCTCTACATGCAGGAAGCCGGCGTCATGGCTGGCGAGATTTTCGCAACCACCCACGACACCAGCGCCGAAATCTATGAGATGATTCAGAACGGCTATCTGATTCAGGCAATCGACCAGCAACCCTACCTGCAAGGTTTCGAGACCATTATGTGGCTCTACCTCAACAGCCAGTTCAAGATGGCTCCGGGTGGCGACATTCTGACAGGCCCTGGCATCATTGATGGCAACAACGTTGATGCCATCATCGAACTGACCGCCGCCGGTTATCGCTAAACCGACATCGGTTTTCTCAATGGGTGGGAAGTGTCTTCCCGCCCATTTTCCTGTTATGCTATCAGGAAACCTAACCCTCGCCCTGCATATCAGCGATGCCGCTTTGATATGGAATCACAAATACTATAACCTAGTTGTATTCGAGAAATAGCTTATGATGCAAGCATATCTGGACAAAAAATCTGAAGGGCGAAACATCGGGATGATCATCATGCTCCTGATGTTTGGCTTTGCCATCTTGGGGCTAGGCGCTGCGTACATGGTTTTGCTCGGCTGGATGCCATTGGGCGAACGGGATGATATACTGCGCAGCAACCTCAATATCTACGAAATCCTCGTCGCCCTTGCCAGCCTCCTGTATGCCATTGGCTGCGCTAGAACGGCGAACGGCATCCGCCTGCGCGAGCCATCCAGCCTGCGTTGGTCGCAGTGGATGCTGTTCATTACCATCATCACCGGCGGCATCATCCTGCTAAGCGTCATTATTCCGGTCGGCCTGAAGTTTTCGCTCCTGCTGGGTCAGGAAGTTGACCTCCGCATTGTGATTAACGATGAAATTGGCGGATTGGCACCCATCGCCCTGCAAGCTGGCGAAGGTTTGATTAGCATCAGCCTGCTCATTATCTCCCTGGTTGCCCTGATGGCGCTTTTCGTCTTTTTGATTCCGCCCCTGCAAACGCTGCGAACCGTATCCGGCATCCGCTTCATCACTGCTCCGCCGCGGCGCTTTGTCTATGCGCTTTTGATTGTGCTGGGGATTGGGGTCGCCTGCGTGCTGATTGCTGGCACCTTTGCCGTCCCCCAGTATCCGGGCAAAACCACCATTCGTGATGCCGAACCCCATCGGCTGCTGGCGGGCCTGCTCTTTTTCCTGCCAGGATTATTCGCATATTCCCAGGTGCGTCAGGTCGAGGAAGAATCGGACGAATTGCGGCGGGCGATTGCCTTGACCCCCGGCAAATATATCCGCTCCGAACTTGCCAAGTCGCCCAGCGCTGGCGCCATTATCGGTTTCATCGCCATCTTCCTCGGCTTCACTATGGCAACTGACCTCTTCCTTGAACCCAGTTCGGTCGCCTCCTTCCTGAGCAATGTCGCCACGAAAGGCGTCATCGCCATCGGCGTCACCTACCTGATGATTTCGGGTGAATTTGATTTGTCGGTCGGTTCGATTCTGGGCGTTGCCGCACTCTCGTTTATGCACTTTATGACACAGGGAGCGCCGGTGCTCGGTCTGCTTGAGCCAATACCAGCGGCTTTGCTCGCTATTTTTGTGGCATTTATCCTGGGCGCCATCAACGGCGTTCTGCTCATCACAACGCGCATCCCCTCCTTTATTGTCACCTTGGGCACCATGCTTGCCTTTCGCGCCATCACCCTGGTCGCCATTGGCGGTGGGCGCATTCTGCGCTACAGCGACCACCACGAGTCGCTCCCCGTTATGCTGATTAACAACCTCGTGTTTGTGGGGCTTGCGGTCATCGGCTTGCTTATCGTTGCCTTCACTGCCCGGCGCGTTCTGCCCGTTCTCTACCAAGGCGCCATCCATGCCTGGTCTATCCGCAGGAACAATGGCGATTTCGGCACAACGGGCGCACTCATTCGCTGGCTTCTCTTCCTGGTCATCTGGCTGGTGATTGCAGCCGCGGCTCTCTGGCTGGTGCTGGTGGTTTCGTATCACATCAGCGGGGACATGGTGGAAGTCGGTTACTTTGATATTTTCAACGGACGAATCAGGTCGATTGGCTCCGAAGGCGACATCTTCCATCTCGAAATCCCGCGCGATGCCAATGTGCGACTGGCGATTATATGGTGGTTTATCTTCGTGATTATCTTCCATGTCATCCTCACCAGTACATCCTTCGGCAACAGCGTCTTCGCAACCGGCGGCAACGAGGGGGCAGCACGCGCCCAAGGTGTGAATGTGGACCGCGTTAAACTGCAAAACTTCGTCATTGTCGCCGTGCTGACCGGCATCGCCGCCATCTATGAAACTGCCCGCAATCCAGGCGTTGATCCCCTGAAAGGCAACGGCTGGGAGCTTGAGGTCATCGCCATGACCGTGATTGGCGGCGCTCTGCTGACAGGCGGCTATGGCAGCGTGGTCGGGTCGCTGTTGGGAGCGCTCATCTTCGGGATGCTGCAAACCGGTCTGGTGCTGGTCGGCATCGAATCTCGCCTTTTCACCGGCACCATCGGTGTGATTATCATCGCTGCGGTGGTCTTGAACACCTTGGTTCGCGGCTCACAGCGAAGTTAGAGAGGACGAAGCATGCAATATAAACAGAAGAACAGCAGCGCCCTGGTGGACATGATTAACATCCACAAGTATTTTGGCAGTGTACAGGTCCTGCGCGGCGTTGACTTTCATGTTGGCCGGCAGGAAATTGTCGGCTTGCTGGGTGACAACGGCGCGGGCAAATCGACCCTCATCAAGGTGCTGACCGGCTTTCATACGCTCACACGCGGGCAAATCTACTTTGATGACGAAGCCGTTGACATTAGCTCGCCGCATGATGCACGCGAGCTAGGCATCGAGACGGTCTATCAAGACCTCGCCCTGGTGCCGCTGATGAGCATTGCCCGCAACTTTTGGCTTGGTCAGGAACCCATGTATAGCGTCGGGCCTTTCAAATTCCTCGACAAGAAAAAGATGGCGAGCGAATCGATTGATGCCCTGCGGGACGTCGGCATCCACATCCGCGATTCGGAAGAGACCGTCGGCAATATGTCCGGCGGCGAACGGCAGTCGATTGCCATCGGACGTGCCGTCTACTTCGGCAAAAAGCTGCTGATTCTGGATGAACCCACCTCAGCGCTTTCGGTAGGCGAAACCCAAAAAGTTCTGGATTATACCCGCGCCGCCAAAGACAGGGGCATGAGCGTCATCTTCATCACGCACAACATTCGCCACGTCTACGAGGTTGCCGACCGCTTTACGATTATCGAACGCGGGGAAAAACTTGGCGATTTCCCCAAAAACGCCGTCACCGAAAACGAAGTCGCCGATATGATTGTGGATGGCAGCGTGCCAGACCACCTGTCACAGTATGCGACAGAAGGGGTGCATCTATCATGAAGCGACAACCGCCCCATCGCATCCAGGCTCTTGTTTTGGCGCTGCTCGCCATGCTGATTTTTTCCGCCTGCCGACCGGACGACACGCTTGATATTACGCCCACCGCTACCCCGACCCCGCCGCCAACCGCAACGCCCACCCCGACCCCGCTGCCCGAAGGCTTTGTGGATCCGGGCGACGTGAACGAAGCTGTGCTGGAAGCGCTGATTGAGGCCTTGCCCACGACTCTGCCGGCTGGCGAGGAGCAATGGAATCGGGATTATACGCGCGGCAGCGATGGCATTGAAAATCTCCGCGGCATCCGCGGCACTGCCGCCGGCAAGCGGGTCTACTTCAGGACGCAGGAAGGCGGCCTGATGAGCCTTAATTTCTCTGTCTTTGATACGGCCGAAGAAGCGCTCGCCAATTACGAACGGATTCTCGGCATTCGCTCGACGCTCGAAACGGGCAAACCCAGAGACGACTTTCCGCAGCCCAATGTCTTTGGCGCCGGTTTGTATGGTTCGGTCGCCATCTTCCAGATTGACAACTATTTCATCGAAGTGTTCATTGAACTGTTCACGAGAGGCAGTCCGCTCGTGCCGCTCTCGCGTGAGACTATCCGCTTCTTTGAGAACAACCGCAGCGCCTTTGAAAGCGCCGCCAGCGAGGATTCGGCTGATGCTGGTTCATCAGCCGTCCTCGAGGCGGTACTCGCCAATATGCCCAATGAAATCATCACCAACACCCAATGGCGCCGCGATTACTCGCGCTTTGAAGGGGTGCAAATACCCGCCAACTTGCAAAATGGCAGCGCATTCCGCGTCTTTTACATGGATCAAACCGCCAACGCTTTTAATATGACCTTCGGACATTTTGACTCGGCCGCGGATGCGCTGGCACATTATGAAAGAATCAAAGGCATCCGTGAAGGCATTGAAGACGAAAATACGATAGAAGACTTTCCCCAACCTCATGTCCTCGGGCGCGGCCTTTATGGTTCGGTTGCCATCTTCGCTATTGATGAGTTCTTCCTCGAAGTCCTGGTCGAACGTGCCCCTGGCACCAGCGCCAACCCGACCGAAGCCATTGCCCGCCGCGCCCTGACGCTGCTGGAAAACGCGCGCGCCCAATAATACCTCTGCCAAATTCATACCGGCATGATATACTTCCTGCCAAAACAGAATAAGGAGCATCGTCTCATGCAAGCCATGTCTGTCTTCCGCGCCTGGCAAATGCGAGCCATGTAAAAAATCTGCTGACCTGAAGCCCGCGTAGTAGAAAGGATTGATGATGGGTACAAAAAGAAAGCGCAAGGCAGTTCTTTCACGTATGCTGCGTCTTTTCCTTGGGGTAATTTTGGCTGTGATGGGCGTCGTGATGGTCGTCTGGTTATCTACTGCATGGATGCTGCTAAAGGCCAACCGCCATCCCAGTCCCGATGAGGTCTTGCTTGCTCCGA
>DAOUKA010000015.1:0-1647 GCA_034421915.1 Anaerolineae bacterium | reverse complement strand
CAGGATTATGCCATCGGGCGCAGTCGGCAGGCGATACAAAGCCTGTTCACCCTTTATCCCGAAGAGGCAAAAGTAAGGCGCGGCGGCCAGGTGCTGGCGCTCAAGATCAGCGACATCAACATAGGCGATACTGTCCTGATTGAACCCGGCGAACGGATCCCCGTGGATGGCAGCGTCATCGCTGGCAGTTCATCCATCGACGAGAGCCCGATTACCGGCGAATCCATACCCGTCGATAAATCAGTGGGCGATGTCGTCTTCGCTGGCACACTCAACAAACAGGGCATCCTGGATGTCAGGGCAACCCACGCCGCCGAGCAGACCACACTGTCGCGGATTATCAAGATGGTTGAGGAGGCGCAAGACAGCAAAGCGCCCACAGAACGTTTCCTGGAGCGATTTGAACAGGCTTATGCCAAGCTGATTATTGCCAGTGTGTCGCTGCTCATCGTTTTGCCGCCCCTGCTCGGCTTGAGCGATTTCCAAAGCAACTTTTACCGCGCTATGGTCTTGATGACGGTTGCATCGCCTTGCGCTTTGGTGATTAGTGTCCCCTCGGCATTCATCTCCGCCATCGCCGCGGCTGCCCGAGGCGGCGTTCTGTTCAAGGGCGGCGCCTATTTGGAGCAGCTGGCAGCCATCAAAGCGATTGCCTTTGATAAAACGGGCACTCTGACAGTCGGTCAGCCGCAGCTAACCGATGTCATCGCGTTCAAGGGAGTCGCGGAAGCCGACTTGATTCGGACAGCGGCAGCGGTCGAAGCCCGCTCCGAACACCCGCTTGCCAAGGCCATCGTGGATTATGCGCGTCAGTCGCGCCTAAGCTATGAACGGACTGACGATTTTATGGCCCAGCCAGGACAGGGAGTGCGGGCGCGGCTCAATGGGCAGGACGTTCAGGTCGGGCGCATCTCGCAGCTTCAAGAACAGGTCAGCGTGCCTCCATCATTGGCAGATGAACAGACGAAGCTGGAGCAGGAGGGCAAAACTGTCATCGGTGTTGTCCGCGACCATCATTGGCTCGGCCTGATTGCTTTGGCGGATGAAGTCCGTGAGGAATCTGCCATGATGGTCAAGGCGCTCAAAGAGCGCGGCATCGCTGCTGTGATGCTGACGGGAGACAACCAACGGGCAGCCGACTCGATTGCCAAGCAGGTTGGCATTGACCGCGTTTATGCCGAACTGCTGCCCGATGACAAAGCGAATATCCTGCGCGAACTTCAGCAGGCGCATGGCGCGGTGGCGATGGTGGGCGATGGTGTCAATGACGCGCCCGCGCTGGCGGTCGCCCAGGTGGGCATCGCCATGGGCGCCGCCGGCACAGACGTGGCACTGGAAACAGCCGATGTCGTGCTGATGGCGGACAAAATCGAGCGCCTGACGGCTGCCATTCAACTCAGCCAGCGAGCCAAACGGGTCGTCTGGCAAAACATCATCTTCTCGCTTGCCGTCATCGCCATACTGATTCTGGGCGTGTTCGCGGTCAATCTGCCGCTGCCGCTGGGGGTCTTGGGGCATGAAGGCAGTACGGTCATTGTGGTGCTTAATGGCCTTGTCAGCCTGCTGCTCCTGCCAGAAATGCGGCGGCGGCTTAGGCCTTGAACTGCGTCTGTTCCCATTCCGCGAACAAATCCTGCAATTTGAGAC
>DAOUKA010000014.1:0-20378 GCA_034421915.1 Anaerolineae bacterium | reverse complement strand
GCAGCCGCGAATGACAACAAGTGTTACACCGAATGGGATTTCTGCAATGCTGGCAGTGAAGCGGAGAATGCCTATTTCTGGAAGCTGGGGTGGTGTGCGGTGGCAGTTGAGCGCGGCGCTCTGTCAGGAGAACTGGGTCATTGTATGCGCGGAGAAACCCCACCAACAAGAGCAGCCCCGCCGCCCGATGAGACGCAAGATTTGCCATGGGGAAGGGCGTACTGCCTGCTAACGTATCCAAGCAACGTCATAGGCGGATATATTCAATGTGGATGGGAGGCAACTTTACCGCCAGGGATGGAGTGCGTAACGCGGCGCTTGGTGTCGCCATGGGATTGTGTGCGGTTTGGTCCCCTCGGTGAGCGGTCCCTGTCCCTTACCGCTACTGCCGCTGCAGGTGGCTGAGCCTTGGGGAAAGCGCGTCTCGCTCGCGGAAGCATTAAGATAGTGACAGTCGAAGAGCAGGGGCGCTTGGCATAATCGGCGCCCCTGTTTTGCTTTCCTGTTAAAGCGCGGTTTTCTCCGAGTGAAATAAGCGTTTGCGCAATACAATATAAAATGAATCCTCGGGCTCTATCTCGGTATATCGCTGGACATCCAGGATGTCATAGTCCGAACCCATCAAGGCTCTCAAGGCGCTTTCGCTGTAATAGACAAAGCGCAGACCGTGACAGTCGCCCTCTTCGTCGCCATGCCAGAACGAATGAAGCGCAATCCCGCCGGTTTCGAGAACTTGCCCTTGACGTTCAAGCGAGGTCAGGAGCTCGGCGCGCGTCAAGTGGTGCAGCACTTTGTTGGTGTAGATGCCGTGATAGCGCGTGTCGGTGTCTATGGTGATGGCATCCAGCAGCCTGACATCTATGTTCGGATGCAGCCGCCTGAAACGTTCGACGAATACAGCCGATAAATCAGAACCCGTTGCTTGATAGTGTTCATCGAGCATTAACAGGTCTTTGCCCGCGCCCATGCCTAATTCCAGCACCCTTGACCCCGCTGGCAGGTGCTTCCTGAGAACGTCGATGAGCCATTTCCCATCATAGCTGGCCGCCATTCGGATATATTGTTCCACATTCTCCGGGCTGTCATAATAACCCACGCTGGGCTTTCCTCATCATCCTCTGGATATGAAGTCCGCTTATCTTACCAGAACAGCCATCCGTCCCAAATGCGCAAGCCGCGCTTTAAGATGAGCAATCCGCATCAATCTGCTTCAGCCCCCTTGACAAAATTTTTAAGTCAGGCTAAAAATTTACTTAAAGTGACTGAAAGAAGTTATGGGAGGCATCTATACCATGAAACATCTGGCGATTCTGCTGTCTTTGCTGCTGGTTGCGACGGGCGGCGGCGCAGCGCAGGATGACAAATTGAACATTGCAGCGACAACAACGCAAGCCGCCGACCTTATGCGCATCCTGAGCGAGGGGCTTGACCATATTCATATCACGGCTTTGATGGGCGCCGGGGTCGACCCGCATCTGTATCAGCCGACTGAATCCGATATTGTCGCTATGAACCAGGCCGACATGGTGATTTACAGCGGGCTGCATCTTGAAGGTCAGTTTGATGCGGTATTCGAGGCGCTTGCCGAGCAGGGAGTCGTGATTTATGCGCTGGGCGCGGCGGTCAAGGAGGCGGGTTTTATCATTGGCGGCTTCGAGCTTTCCGAGCAGCTGAGCGATGTTGATGACCCGCATTTCTGGTTCGACCCGCGCAACTGGGAAATCACAGCCCAAGACCTGGCTGATGCGCTGGCGGCGCAGGATCCCGACCATGCCGCCGCTTATCAGGCGAATGCCGCCGCCTATATCGAGCAGCTGCAATGGCTGTACGACTGGGCGAATACGGGCTTGCGCTCGATTGACAAGGCGCAGCGCTATCTGGTGACCTCGCACGATGCCTTTCAGTATTTTGGCGCCGCTTTTGGCTGGCAGATGCAGGCGATCCAAGGTTTAAGCACCGAGGATGAAGCTGGCGTGGGGGATATTCAAGCGACGGTCGATTTTGTCATCGACAACGGGATACCGGTCTTGTTTGTCGAGAGCAGCATCCCGCCCGATACCATCGAGGCTGTGATGGCGGCCGTGCAGGCGCAGGGCAAAGAGGTGCGGATAGGCCTGCGCGAGCTGTTTGGCGATGCGATGGGCGAGCCAGATGCCTTTGGCGGAACGTATGTGGGCATGCTGGCGCAAAATGCCTTGACCATCATGCAATCCTATCAGTGCATGGGGGTCGCGGTGGATATTCTGGACTGGCGCGAGGATGTGTCGCCAAAACCTCCGACAGAATTGCTGGAGGCTGACTGTGATGCCTGATGAGCGAAGGGCGGTGAACGATGGATGATAAACGGCATCTGGCGCTTTCGGTGGATGACCTGACGGTCGCTTATCACAGCAAACCGGCCATCTGGGATATTGACCTGGATGTGCCGGAGGGCGTGCTGATGGCCATTGTCGGGCCCAATGGCGCCGGCAAAAGCACCCTGATTAAGGCGGTGCTTAATCTGATTCCGCGGGCGGCCGGCACGGTGGGTTTTTATGGCAAGCCCTATGAACAGGCGCGGTCGCTGGTGGGCTATGTCCCGCAGCGCGGCAGCGTCGATTGGGATTTCCCGACGTCGGTGCTGGATGTGGTGATGATGGGTCTCTATGGTCGGCTGGGCTGGTTTCGCCGCCCTGGACGCAAAGAGCGGGCCTTGGCGCTGCGGGCCCTCGACCAAGTGGGCTTGGTGGATTTTATGGACCGCCAAATCAGCCAGCTTTCCGGCGGGCAGCAGCAGCGCACCTTTCTTGCCCGCGCTTTGGTGCAGGATGCGCAAATCTATTTTATGGACGAGCCCTTTGCCGCTGTGGATGCCGTGACCGAACGCGCCATCGTCCATATCCTGCGCGAACTGAAGCAGCGCGGCAAGACGGTGCTGGTGGTGCATCACGATTTGCAGACGGTCGAAGAGTATTTTGACTGGCTCACACTGCTGAATGTCGAGGTCATCGCCAGCGGCCGGACAGCCGCCACCTTTACCGCGGAAAATCTGCGGAAAACTTATGGCGGGCGGGTCGCCTGGCTTAATGGCGCCGGGCGCATGGCGGCCGCGGGGGATTAGCCATGCAAGGGAAGCCCTTTTTCAGCGAAGACCGCCGCATTTGGCTGACCATCGCCGCGATGGGGCTGGCGGGCGTGATATTTATTCCCGCCAGCCAGCTTTTGCTGGGCGTGAGCTATACCTATACGGTGCGCGTGGTGGCGCTTGGCGGCTCGATACTGGGGATGATTAGCGGGGTTTTGGGATGTTTCGCGGTTTTGCGTCACGAGAGCCTGCTGGGCGATGCGCTTTCGCATGCCGCGCTGCCGGGGGTGGCCATCGCCTTTTTGCTGGTCGGGCGCGAGTTGAGCCTGCTGCTGGTCGGCGCGGGCATCGCCAGCTGGCTGGCTTTGCGCTTTGCCGCGGCGATTCTGCGCACGACCCGCATCAAGCAGGATACCGCCTTGGGCATTGTCCTGGCAGCGTGGTTTGCCGCGGGCATCGCCCTGCTGACCTATATTCAATCCATTCCCGATGCCAGCCAAGCCGGGCTGGACAATTTTATCTTTGGGCAGGCGGCCGCCATTATCGAAAGCGATGTCGCGCTGGTGAGCGGCGTCGGTCTGGCTGTTTTCTTTATCCTGCTGCTCTTCTGGAAAGAGTTCAAGCTGGTGACTTTTGACGCCGAATTCGCCCGCGCCAATGGCTTCCGCGTCGGCTTCATCAACACCCTGCTATCGACCCTGATTGTGGCGGCGATTGTGCTGGGCCTGCAGCTGGCGGGGGTGATTCTGATGGTCGGCATCTTGATTGCGCCGGCTATCGCTGCCCGACAATGGACGCACAAGCTCGACCAGATGGTGATTCTGGCGGCTGTGTTTGGCGCTTTTTCTGGGGGTGTTGGCGCGGTCATCAGCGCGGTGGAAAGCGATATTCCGACCGGCCCGATGATTATCGTGGCTGCTTTTGTCCTGGTGATGCTGTCGATTGCTTTTGCGCCGGGACGCGGCTTGGTCTGGGCTGGCTGGCGTCAGCGAAGCGACAGCCGCCGCTTTGCCAAACAGAATGCGCTGCGCGACCTCTATAGATACGCCACATCTCACGGGGCCGCTGATTCGCCCGTGCCGGATGCCTTCATTCGCGGGACAGCGAATCGGAGCGTTGTGCTGGGTTTGGAGCAGCTGCGGCAGGCTGGCCATGTCGATCATCGGGCTGGCGGCTGGCAGCTCACAAAAACGGGCATCCAACTGGCACAGCGCGATGCCCGCAACCTGCAGCTTTGGGATATGTATCGGCTCTTTGGCGAGGAGCTTGGCCTGCCAGTCCTGCATGAAGACCGTCAGCTTGATATTGGCGATGTCCTGCCGCCGGAGATGGTCGACAAACTGGAGCGCAAGCTGGAAGGGCGGGTGACCTGATGATGGCGATTGAACGATTGTGCATCGAACTGCTGCTGCATTTTGTAACCCGCGAGGAGCTTAACGCTTTCCTGCGCTCGCCGCAAAACACAGCGATCCTGGTCGGCTGCCTGATTGCCATCAGCGGCGCCTTGCTGGGGACGTTCCTGCTGCTGCGCGGCATGTCCCTGACCAGCGATGCCATCAGCCATACGGTGCTGCTGGGCATTGTGGTGGCCTTTTTGCTGATGACCGATGTCTTCGGGCTGGAAGGCGATACCTCTTCGCCCTGGCTTATCGTGGGCGCATCGCTGGCCGGGGTGGCGACCGTCGTCCTGACGGAATTGCTGCATCATTCCGGTTTAGTGCGGCAGGATGCGGCCCTGGGCCTGGCTTTTCCACTGCTGTTCGCGATTGCGGTTATTTTGGTGGCGCGCTTTGCCGAGGATATTCATCTGGATGAGGATGCGGTGCTGGTTGGAGAAATCGGGCTGGCCTGGGCGAATACCCACAGCCACTGTTTTGCAAACTGTCAGTCGGTGTCCATTGCCGAAGGGCATCCTGATGCCCGAACCGCCCGCCAATGCACCAACTGCCGCCAGCTGGGCATCAGCCCGCGCGACGAGGGCGCCGAATTTGCCCAAATCTGCATCAACTGCGGCGATTATACACCGGCGCAGGCTTGGCAGGCGGGGCTGGTTGACGATGAGCCGCGGCTGGTCTTCTTCCCCAAGTCGATTGCCGTCACCGCAGTTATGAGCCTGCTGACGCTTGGATTTGTGCTGCTGTTCTATAAAGAACTCAAGCTGACGACCTTCGATGCGGGCTTGGCGCAGGCGCTTGGATTTCGCCCGGCGGTGATGAACTATGCGCTGATGGCGCTGGTGAGCCTGGTGGCTGTGGGGGCATTTGACGCCGTGGGTTCGATTCTGGTCATCGCCTTCTTCATTATCCCGCCTGCCGCCGCTTATCTGCTGACCGACCGCCTGGCGATTATGCTCATCTTGAGTCCGCTGATTGGCGGGGCGGGCGCTTTCTTGGGCTATGACCTGGCGCGGGGCGCATTTTTGGGCGTCTTTCAAGTCAGCGATGCCATCGGGGGCGTCAACCGCCTCTTGGGGCTGGAACTGCTGGAGCGCTGGGATTCGTCGATCAGCGCCTCGATGGTGCTGATGATTTTTGTCTTTTTCCTGTTCGCCTGGATAGGCTCGCCCAAATATGGCTTGATTTCGACCTTGATTCGCCGCGCCAGCCAGCGGCGCCGCTTTAACGACCAGGTTGTGCTGGCGCATATCCACAATCACCAATTCACGGCGCCGGCTGAACTGCGGGTGGATGACCTGCATGAGCATTTTCGCTGGTCATCAGGAAAGATGGCGCGCGTCTTGACGCGCCTGCGGGCGCGCGGCTTCATCCGGGTGGTTCAGCAGACGGCCGAACTGACCCCGCGCGGCAGTCGGCAGGTGCATGAGTTCCGCGCGATGCTGTCGGCGCATAACATCCTGCCCTAGCTTTCGGTCTTCAATAGGCAGGTTCGTTTTCTAGCGTAAAAGGGCAATCACGTCCGGGGCGGAGGCGGCGGCGACTAACAAAAGCAGCACTAGCAGCCATCTGATTTGCCCACTTAGACGCTCGTGATTGGTATCGATCTTGCCTTCAAGTCGATTGATGTCGGCTTTGGTAGCAACATGCTCCAAGGTTGCTTCGATGGCTGAAATGCGTTCGCCATAATTTTGTGCATCCATAGTCGTTGCCATTCTCTTATCCTCTATACGCTTAGTGTGTTTCTAACAACAGTATAATAGTTTTTGCGGCTTGCATCAAGCTCTTGCTATTGTCGGCAGGGCGGTGGCATATCAGGGCAAAACAGGGGCGCCGATTATGCCAGGCGCCCCTGCTCTTCGACTGTCACCATCTTATGCTTCTTTTCCCCCAAGGCTCAGTTACCAGGAGTACGAGTTCTGGCAGTAGTAGTCATGGCCCACGAGGTCTGGAAGCCCGGAGGGTTTTCATCATGCTCCAGACAGTCGAATGGCGGCGCGGTTGCCCGATTCATGCAAGCCATCCTTGGCGGCAAAGTCACATACCATCCACATATCTTTCCCAGCCCCATAGCCCAGCAGATCTCTCTTGACCACGGATCATCCTGTGTCTCATCGGGCAGCGGGGCTGCTCTTGTTGGTGGGGTTTCTCCACGCATACAATGACCCAGTTCTCCTGACAGGGCGCCGCGCTCTACCGCCGCCGCGCACCATCCCAGCTTCCAGAAATAGGCGTTTTCGGCTTCACTGCCAGCGTTGCAAAAATCCCACTCCGTATAGCACTTGTTGTCATTTGCGGCTGCTGACGATGATGACGAGGACGAGCGCGGATAAGACACCGACCCCTCTTCCCGACCCATGCACGCGCTCACCGAGACCTCTATGGCGCCGCGCTCAGCCGCTGCCACGCACCATCCCAGCCGCCAGTGGTAGGCATTCTCGGCTTCACTGCCGGCATTGCAGAAATCCCATTCGGAGTAGCATTTGTTGGGTTCGGAGTCTGCCCCCCCCCCCCGACTGGGCTTGGGCCAGCAAGACCAGCACGACGCAGGCGGCGAACAAAATAACACTAACGAACAAACGCGATACCTTTTGCAGCTTCATATTAACTGCCTCCTCAAAATAGATTTGAATCGATTAACGAACGGGAAACCTCCCATCGCTCAACCAGTTTAACACCCGCAGCTTCCAATGTCAAATCAGTTGATAAGAACAGGGACGCCCGTGTCATAAGCGCCCCCGCTTCAACTGTCACCATCTTATGCTTCTTTTACCCAAGGCTCAGCCGCCAAGCTAAGGTGTTGGAGACGGCACATAATACTCCGTACACTCCCATGGATACTCCTTGTTCCGGGTTCTGCACTTCAACCCTGGCGGTAAAGTTGCATCCCATCCACATACATAATCGTTTCCAATAGCAGTAATAACAGGGTTGCCTGGATACGTTAGCAAGCAGTACGCCCTTGACCAAGGCAAATCCTGCGTCTCATCGGGCAGCGGGGCTGCTCTTGTTGGTGGGGCCTCTCCACGCATACAATGACCCAGTTCTCCTAACATGGCGCCGCGCTCAACAGCCACCGCGCACCAGCCCAGCTTCCAGAAATAGGCATTCTCGGCTTCACTGCCGGCATTGCAAAAATCCCATTCGGTGTAACACTTGTTGTCACTTGCGACTGCTGACGACGATGATGACGAGGACGAGCGCGGATAAGACACCGTTCCCTCTTCCTGCCCCATGCACGCGCTCACCGATACCGATATGGCGCCGCGCTCAGCCGCCGCCACGCACCAGCCCAGCTGCCAGTGATAAGCGTTTTCGGCTTCACTGCCAGCGCTGCAAAAATCCCATTCGGAGTAGCATTTGTTGGGTTCGGAGTCTGCCCCCCCCCCCCCGACTGCGCTTGCGCCAGCAAAGCCAGCACGACGCAGGCTGCAAATAAAATGATTGTAACGAACAAACGTGAAAGCTGCTGCAAATTCATATTGACCTCCTATTGATTTGGATGGATTAACGGAATATCGCATCGCTTGAAAGTTTAACACCCGCGGTTTCCCATGTCAAATCAGTTGGGCGATTGCATTTCATTTGAAAGATATGAAACTTGTCGGATTGTCCCTTTGCCGCTAGGATGGGCGGTATGATTACGCTCATTGCGACCGTGCTGAACGAGGGCGACAGCATCCATCAGCTTATGGATTCCATCAAAGGGCAGACCCGCCAGCCAGACGAAATCGTGATTGTCGATGGCGGCAGCCAAGATGATACCTTCGCCATTATGCAAAGCTACCGCGGGCAGCTTCCCCTGCGGCTGCTGGTGGAGGCGGGCTGCAACATCAGTCAGGGGCGCAACCGCGCCATTGCGGCGGCGGCGGGCGATGTGATCGCGGTGACGGACGCTGGCGTGCGCCTGAGCGCTACTTGGCTGGAGACGATTACCCAGCCCCTGCTTGACAATCCCGATGTGCATGGGGTGGGCGGCTTTTTCCGCGCCGACCCGCAGACGGCTTTCGAAGCCGCGCTGGGCGCCGCCAGCCTGCCGCTGGCGAGCGAAATCGACCCCCATAGTTTTCTGCCGAGCAGCCGCAGCGTGGCTTTTCGCAAGGCAGCCTTTGATTCGGTTGGCGGCTATCCCGAATGGCTGGATTTTTGTGAGGATTTGGTCTTTGACATGCGCCTGCGGGCCAGGGCCGGCCGCTTTGTCTTTGTGCCAGAGGCCCTGGTTTATTTTCGGCCGCGCCCGTCCCTGCGCCAATTCTGCCGACAGTATTTTTTTTATGCCCGCGGCGATGGCAAGGCGCGGCTTTGGCGCTGGCGGCATCTTATCCGCTATGCGACTTACCTGCTGATCGTGCCGCTGATTTTCCTGCTGGGCGTTCTGGTTCATCCGCTGTTGTGGTCATTTTACGCTTTGGGCGGCGCGGTTTATCTCTGGCGGCCTTATCGGCGGCTGCCGGCTGTTATGCGCAGCCTGCCCGCCCGCCCATCCGCCCGCGTCTGGCTGTACTGCCTGCTGATGATTCCGATTATCCGCGCCGCTGGCGATGTCGCCAAGATGCTCGGCTATCCTTTGGGCTGGCGCTGGCGGCGGCGGCATCAGCCGCCCGATTGGACAGCCGATTTTTCGTGATGGTGTTATACTTATGATGCCCGAACTGACATGATGCTTGGCTTGGATGATGAGGAAAAACGAGACCAGCGACTGGGTGAGCCTGCGCCGCGCCGCCGACCTATTGGGCGTTCATCCCGCCACCGTCCGCAACTGGGCGGACAGTGGCAAGCTGCCTTTTCGCCGCACAGCCGGCAAGCACCGCCGCTTCAATATCCATGATTTAAGCCATTACGCCCAAGCCCAAGGCGATATTCAGCCTATCGAATTGCAGGTGATTATTCAGAACGCCCTGGGGGAAACGCGGATGCAGGCGGGCAGCGAGCAGCTGGTGCAGGCATCCTGGTATATCGCCATGAGTGATGACAGCAAACAGCGCCTGCGCCGCGAGGGGCGGCGGGTGCTGGAGGCCATTCGCGCTTATATCGCGGCGGCCGCGCCCGACGAGCAGCTTTCATCGGCCATCACGCTGGGCAAAGATTATGCCGCGCATCTGATTGAGGATGGGCTGTCCCTGCCACAGGCGCTGCGCGGTTTCTTCTACTTCAGCGACTTCGTGCTTAATTCGATTTTAACTTGGTCGGAACTGTCGCAGCCCAATAATTCCTCTGAATGGTCGACGCTCTTGCGGCAGGTCAATACCTTCATCAATACGATGCTGCTGTCCATTGTCGAGTATTATGAAGAAGATTAAGTCGGGCTCCAAGGCGCAGTGGGTCGCTTTGAGCCTCTCGGGTTATATCGGCGCTAAAACGCTGGACAGCCTGCTGGCGCATTTTGACAATCGGCTGGAGGCCATTTTTGCGGCGGACGAAGCCGCGCTGCTCGAGGTGCCTGGCGTCGGCGTGAAAATCGCCGGCGATATTTTGCGCCTTGACCCGACCAAGACCGCGCGCGATATGCCGCACTGGGAAGGGCAGGGCATCCAGGTTTTGACGCCGGCCGATGCGCTTTATCCGGCGCGGCTGCGAGCCCTCGCGGATTATCCGCTGACCTTGTTTGTGCGCGGGCGGTGGCAGCCTGTCTTGCGGCAGAAAGCGATTGCCATCGTCGGCGCTCGCCGCCCCTCCCAAAAAGCCAAACTCACCGCGCTGCGGCTGGCGGCCAAGCTGGCGCGGGCGGGATATACGATTGTCAGCGGGCTGGCCTTGGGGGTTGATGCGGCGGCGCACGTCGGCGCCATGCAGGGGCGCGGGACAAGCATCGCGGTGCTGGGCAGCGGGGTTCTCCAGGTTTATCCGCCGCAAAACAGGGCTATCGCCAGTATGCTGCGACGGTCGGGCGCCTTGATGAGCGAAGTCCATCCAAGCCTGCCGCCGAATGCGCCGCGGCTGGTCGCGCGCAATCGGATGATCAGCGCCATGAGCCGGGCTGTGATTGTGGTTGAATCGGATGAGGATGGGGGCGCGATGCACACCGCCCGCTTTGCCAGCGAACAGGGACGGGCGGTCTATACCTTTGACTGGCCGGCTGCGGGCAATCAAAAGCTGATGCGGCAGGGCGCGGCGGTGATAGCGGATGACCTGAGGCTCGACGGCTGTGAATTTGGATAGAACATTTGACATACAAACAAATGTTCGTTACAATGTCATATAACAGCCTATTCGGTCAGATAAAAGGAATGAACCATGAAAAGTTTCAGGAAGCTGTCAAAACGTCAGCAGAGCATGATGAAGTTTATGTTTCGTTATATGGAAAAGCAGGGCTATCCGCCCACCATCCGCGAGATTGGCGAAGCCTGCGGCATCGCTTCGACATCGGTGGTCAATTACAACCTGAACAAGCTGGTCGGCGCCGGCTATCTGGAACGTTCGGGCAAAATATCCCGCGGCCTGCGCATTGTCGGGGCGATTCCGGGCATGTCGCCCAGCAAGCGCGTCGTTGTTGAGCCGCTTGTGAAGCGCGTGCCGCTTGTCGGGCGGATTGCCGCCGGCGAGCCTATCTCGCTGCCAGACGACATCGGGCATCATATTGATGAAGATGATTTCTTTCCGGTGTCGCCTATGCTGCTGCATGGCTATGATGAATCCGAGGTCTTCGCGCTGACGGTGCGCGGCGATTCGATGGTCGATTCGATGATTCAGGATGGCGATATTGTCATCCTGCGCAAGCAAAACACCGCCAACAATGGTGAGATGGTGGCTGCTTGGCTGCTGGAAGACAACGAGACCACGCTCAAGCATTTTTATCGGGAAGCGGACTCGATTCGTCTGGAGCCAGCCAATCCGGCTTACAAGCCGATTTATGTCCATCCCGCCAACTGCGAGATCAAGGGCAAGGTGCTTTCGGTCATCCGCAATATCCGCTGAGCTTTAGGGCGGGGAATAGCTGTCGAGTTCATTGAACGCCCTGGCGCAGAGGTGGCTGCCGCCGGCTTGCATCCATTGGTTAAAGATGTCGCTTTCGGCCCGATTCATCACCGCATCGCTGTAAATGCCCACGCCCCAGCGATAATATCGCTGTATCTCGGCTGCCCAGCTGTCGGCCGGTTGATGAATCACCGCGGGACCGCCGTTATAACAGGCGAGCGTCAGACCAATGACGCCATCGGCCGCTTGATAGCAGACATTCAAAAATGCGCTGCCGCGCCGAGCATTGGTATCGGGGTCGAGCATATCTTCGCCGGCGGTAAAATGAAAGGGCATCACCTGGAACAAGCCGCGTGCCCCGGCGCTGCTGACCACTTTGGGATGCCCGCAGGATTCAATCTGCATAACAGTCGCCAGTAATTGCGGCTCGGTCTGGTGCTCCTCGGCCCACGCATTGATTTTGTCTGACCAATACCGCACCGATGGCGCGAAGAAATCGGCAAGCTCGTCTTCCCTGGGCTGATGCACCAACTGCACCGCAGCCGATGAGATGCGCCCGGCCAGTTGAGCGACATCGCCGCCGAACGCCGCCATCCCCAGCAATAATCCAAGCGCAACCGGCAGCCACAGCGGGATATAATAAACCTCGCCCTGTTTGACAAGGACACCGCCGCCGAAAATCTGTCGGCGCGCCAGATTGAAACAGCGCCTGGCGATATCGAGCAGGAAGCCGAGACCCTGCCGAATCCATCCGTAAAATCTGTGCGCCATCGCATGCCTCGCCTGCGCTGTATGATGCCATATTGATATTGGAACAGCTATTCGCCCGGCTGTCAATATCCCGACAGAACAAAAGCGGGCTGCCTTCATCATAGGATGTCCTTCGGTTTTCTGCTACACTGTAGCCATTCGGATTAGAGGCAAACGATGACATTCCGTGAACGTCTGCGGCAGGGCGCGCCGCTATTGGGCGATGGGGCGATGGGGACGATGCTCCATCAAGAGTCTCAGGCCCGCGCCGATGCCTGTTTTGATGCGATGAATGTCGAAGCGCCAGACATGGTGGTTTCGATTCACAAGGCATATATTGCCGCCGGGTCTGACCTGATTGAAACCAACACCTTCAGCGCCAACCGCTTCAAGCTGGCGACAGCCGGTCGGGCGCAGCACGTCGAACTGTATAATCGCCGCGGGGTTGAACTGGCGCGGCGGGCCATCACCGAAAGCCAAAGCGATGCTGTCTATCTCGTTGGCTCGGTAGGGCCGCTGGGGGTTGGCATTTATCCCTACGGGCGCGTCTCGCAGGAAGAGGCGCGCGCCGCCTATCACCAGCAGCTGTCCTCGCTGGTGAATGCGGGGGTGGATGCGATTCAATTCGAGACCTTTAACGAACACAAGGAATTGCTGCTGGCTATTCAGGTCTTGCGTTCCATCGCCGCGGATATGCCGATTATCGCCCAGGCCACCTTTTATCGCGAGAACCTGACTTACGCCGGCTATCCGCCCGCGCGGGTCGCCAACGACCTGTGCAAGGCGGGCGTCGATGTCATCGGCGTCAACTGTGGCAGCGGCCCCGCCGGCATTGCCGAGGTCTTGCGGCAGATGCGTTATGCGATGCCCGATGCCATCTTTTCCGCTATGCCCAACGCCGGTTTTCCCGAAGTGATTGGCGGGCGGATTCTGTATCCGGCGACAGCCGAATACTTTGGCGATTATGCCACGACGCTGGCTGAGATGGGCGCTACCCTGATTGGCGGCTGCTGCGGCACCCGCCCGGCGCATATCCGAGCGATGCGAGCCGCGCTCGACCAAAGGCCAGTTGGCATTGCCGAGCTTCATATCAGCCAGGTCAGCGCCGAAGAAGAGCCGCCGCCGCCCGACCGTCCCACTGAATTGGCGGAGCGGCTGGCGAATGGGCTGTTCACGGTGACAGTGGAAATGGCGCCGCCGCGCAGTTACCGCACCGACAGGCTGCTGCGTTCGGCGCGGCTGCTGCGGGCTGCCGGGACGGACTTCATCAATGTGGCCGATACCCCCGCCGCCCGCATGAAGATGAGCGCCTGGGCGGCGGCGCATCTGCTACAATCGCAGCTTGGCATCGAGACGGTGCTGCACTTCCCGACCCGCGGGCGCAATATGCTGCGGGTGCAGGGAGATTTGCTGGCTTCTCATGCGTTGGGCCTGCGCAACCTGTTCATCGTCATGGGCGACCCGACGCGGATTGGGGATTATCCTGATGCCAGCGATGTTTATGATGTTGCCCCCTCGCGTCTGATTGATGTCATCAAGCATGGCATGAATCGGGGGGAGGATATGGCTGGACACAGCATCGGCAACCCCAGTCATTTCACGGTCGGCTGTGCCTTGAATATGGCGGCCGAGGATATAGACCGCGAAATCCGCATCCTCAAGAAAAAGCTGGCGGCTGGCGCGGATTTTGCTTTGGGTCAAGCCATCTTTGAACCCGAACGCATCCGGCGTTTTTATGAGCGCTATGCCCAACTCGAGGGCGAAAGCCTCGAGTTGCCCATTTTTATGGCGGTCATGCCGCTCTATAGCCTCAAGCAGGCGATTTTTCTGCATAACGAGGTGCCGGGCATCATCATTCCGGCGGCGATTATGGAGCGCATCGCCGCTGCGGGTGATGCGGCCGCGCAGGCGGGCGTGACGATTGCCAAGGAACTGCTGGACGAGATGGCGGGCATGATTCAGGGCGCGTACATCATCCCGTCCGCTGGGCGTTACGAATTGGCGGCCGAGGTGATTGCCTATATCAAAAAGACAGGCGCAGGCTAATATCCCTAGCGCCCCCAATACAAGACAGGTGAGCTTTCATGGCTGGAATCGGCAGCATCAACCTCAAAGTTGCGGTCATCGACAGCGATTTCTATTCCCGCCACGCCATCAATGCCTACCTCGCCTGGGATCGGCGCACCCGCGTGATGATGAAGACGGATTCGCTGCAAACCATGCGGCGCGGTCTGGCGGGCTTGCCGGCGGACGATTTGCCCGATGTCGTTGTCCTCGATGCCGACCATCTCGATGGCGAATATGCGCTCAGGCATGAAATCAGCCGGCTGCGCCAAGAGATTGAGCAGCTGATGGTGGTTTGCCTGGCACAGTTTTCCAATCTCAACTTTATTTTGGCGGCGGCTGAATCTGGCGCCAGAGCCTACCTGCTCAAGCAGGATGTGCGGCTGCATATTGCTGGCGCTATCTGTTATGCGCTGCATCACGATTTTGTGGTGAGCCAGCGTCTCACCCGCGCGGTTCACCAGCTTACCCATAAACGGGTGACGGCGGCAGCCATCCTGCCCGGGCCGCGGCAGTATCCGGGCATGACCGACCGCATCCGACAGACGATTGAACTGTATGCCATCGAGGGGATGCCGACCCGCCTCATCGCCGACGAGATGGGCATCAGCCGCAGCACCGTTCAAGGTTATATCCATGAGGCTTATCGCATTCTGGAAATGGAGGACAGCGGCGCCTATCCCGATGATATGAGCCAGCAGGAACTCGCCTTTATGCGCATCACCGCCCTTGAAAACCGGCATAACAGGCAGAAGTAGCGGGGCTTAGCGGACGGCCGCATCCAGCAGCTCGCGGAAGCCGGCCAGATTGACCTTTTCGATGATTTTCAGGTTGGGCGGCTTGCCATCCCTGGTCAAGCCATCCAGCTGCGGGCGATAATCGACCATCAGCTGCCCGCGGGCATATTGGCCGCCAAGCTCGACGGCGGTGTGATAAGCGCGCGCCTGCTCAACCAGCGATGGCTCCAGCTGAACCGCCATGGCCAGGGGGTCGGGGAGCGCATAATGGGGAATGCCGAAGGCTCGCATGCGGGCTGCGAATCCCTCGCTGATTTTGCGCACGAACTCGCTGCCGGCCGTGCCGCGGCCGCACCAGCTTTCATACCAGTCCCAGGGCAGGGTATGCGCCAGGGTCGTTTCCCAACTGATTAGCTCCGGCAAAGGCGCTTGCCGGCCGAAGGCATCCAGCACGATTTGCGCCGCCTCGGGGTCAACATAGAAGTTGAACTCGGCCAAGGCGGTTGTATTGCCGCGGGCGGCAATCGTCCCGCCCATGATGACCAGCCGTTTGATTTTGTGTGGCAGGCTCGGATCCAGCCGAACCGCCAGCGCCAGATTGGTCAGGGGACCCAGCGCGATCACTTCGTAGCTATGCGGCGCCTCGTTGATGAGCCGAATCAAGGCATGCACCGCATGTTCCGCTTCAGGCTGACGGGCCGAGAGGGGAATGCTGGCTTTGCCCAGGCCATCGCTCCCGTGGACATCGGCGGCATCCACATAAGGCGCGACCAGCGGCGTCTCTGCGCCGACAAAGAAGGGGACATCGGCATCGCAGACATCCAGCACGCGCGGGACATTTTTGCTGACGGCGACCACGGGGACATTGCCCGTGACCATCGTGATGGCGGCGACCTCGGTTTTGGGATGCACCAGCGCCATCAGGATGGCCTGGGCATCGTCCACCCCGGCATCGGTGTCGATAATCAGCTGCCGCATCTGCTTGGTTCTCCTGCCCGACTACTTGCCTTTGGCTTGCGCCCACTGCCGCGCCCGGGAGCGGCTCAGCAGCACCGATTGGTCATTTTCGCTTTCCAGCGCTGCGGGCACTTTCACCTTTTCCTCTTCGAGGTAGGTTTTGATGGCGCCGCTGAAGGACCTGACTGGCGACCGCTCGCCATATTGATGATGCAAAGCCAGCAGATTGTTCATCAGCCACAGGTAAAGGTCGCCCTCGGTGCGGGCGGTTTTCCTGTCTTTGACGAGTTCCAGCACCTTGTGCTTGCGAATCAAATCAATGGCGGGCTTGTAGACATGGTGATACCAATCCGCGGTCACCGACTCGGTTGTCAGCGAATGCCCCTCGATTTGTTCCTGCAAGCGCTGATGCAGGAAGATGAATCCCATCAGTTCGTGGTATCTTGAGGGGAGCGTCAATTCGATGGATTCATGGTCAGGCACGGCGCGTCCGAGGCCGGTTTCCTCCAGGAAATCGGCATAGGCTTCCGCCGCTTCCAGCTGCTGGTCGCTCATGCCCGGCCGCAAAGGCACGGTCGTCGGCAGTTCGGTCACATGCGCTTGGATGGTCTTGCTGCCCAATTCATGCGCGACCGAGACGCGGTGGTTGCCATCGCGCACAAAATAGACATCGCCCACCCGATACAGTTCAATCGGCGGCAGGCCGGTCAGGCTGTTGGCGGCGGCATAGACCTGACTCCAGCGCGCCTTGAGACCATCGCTTTTGGGCATAAAGCTGGCGGTGAAATCCTTGTAGCGCCCGACGCTGCCCACGATTTGATCCAGCGGGACATCATGGATGCCCTGATAATGTTCTTCGTGGAGGTGCAAACGTGCGCGAACCTTGTCAAAGCTCATCAGTTCGGTGTGTTTGCCGGTGAGATGCTGCACGATTTCCTGCCAGAAGGCGCGGTTGCGCAGACTCTGAAACTTACTGATGCCTTCCCTGTAGCTGCTGCGGAATGAATAATCCTCTGCCATAGCTGCCCCCTTTTATCATGGAATGCTCACAATGATTTGTAATAAGGCAACAATAATTCATCTGTCATCAGCCTTACTGTAACTATATCATAATCTGGCTGTTCCATGTTGAATCCCGTTGGGCATTTGCGGGGCGGTCAATCACAAAAAAGCATCGCCTGATACGATGTCCTGACAGGGTGAAAGCCGTATTTCTTACTGATATGAATCTGGCAACGCGCATCCGCTTGAATCAGATCAATCGGGCATTCTATGCCCAGACGGCCGCCGAATTCGACGCGACCCGCGGCCGCGCCTGGCCGGGCTGGGCGCGGCTGCTGAGTTATATCCGCCTGCCACTTGATTCGCTGCTGGATATCGGCTGTGGCAATGGTCGCTTTGGGCTGTTTTTGGCCGAAAATCAATCCTCAGCCTGTGCCTATTACGGCATCGACAGCAATCCGGCGCTCCTTGATTTTGCGCGGCGCCGGCTGGCCGGACAGCCGCATCTGCGAACGCAGCTTGTCGAAGGCGATGTCATTCTGGGGGGGCTGCCCGCGCATCAGGCGGAGTTGGTGGCGGCCTTTGGCCTGATCCATCATGTGCCGGGCTGCGGCGAGCGGCTGGCTTTTTTGTCGCGGCTGGCGGATTGTGTGGCTGCGGGCGGTTATCTGGCATTCACTGCCTGGCGTTTTTATGAGCAGGAACGTTTTCGGCGGCGCATCGTGAACTGGGATGCGGACTTGCCGGTCGAGAAGCATGATTATCTGCTAGACTGGCGCCGCGGCGAAAGGGCTTTGCGTTATTGTCACTATGTCGATGATGAGGAACACGCCCAACTCATCCAGGCGACCGGGCTGCATGTCCTTGCCGATTACCGCGCCGATGGCAGCAGCGGTGACCTAAACCGCTACACGATTCTACAGCGGCCGGCGGTGGAGTGAGGCCGGCCTCACTCCACCCGAATTGGCATATCCTAGCAGCTGCCTCTTTTGAGTATGTAAGGGGCAGTGGCATGATAGTTGTCGTTTTCGTTGGTCTCGGCAACTTGATTGTCCGCATCGAGGGTGAGATTGATGTTGTGCATTTCCTCGTAATAGATGCTCACTGTCAGATGCCCGAACACTTCATGCGATTCCCCCGGATTCAAGGGTTTGAAAGCGATAGTCGTTTCGCCGGAAAACACATCGCCTTCCTGCCGCGTGTCCCGTACTCGAATCACCCCGCCCGAACTGGCGGCGCCATCGCCATTGTTCGTTACCGTTGCCGTGATTTTATATGCCTGGCCACAGGTCGCCGGATGGGGTTCTATCCTGACGCTCCCGCCGACAAAGGCAAGGTTGGCGCCAGCCGCGGGCGCGGGCGGCGGCGCTGCGGTCGGAATAATGGGAATCGGTGTTGGCGGCGGGGGCGGCGGCGGGGCGATCCGCTCCAGATTGTTCAGATCCCCTTCGGCGCGGACGATGTTGGGATGAATAAAGCCCGTGCGGCCATTCCGCATTTCTATGTAATACCAGCCGGTCCCGCGGCTGCTGATGCCCCTGATTCTGGCGGTTTCGTCGGTCAGCAAAAAGCCAATGCGCTGATACTGGGTCGAATCGCCGGCGCGGACGTTGCTGTCCACCAAGGCGACCACCCGCGGGCTGGTGTCTTCGGGGGTGGGCGTCGCTGCGGGGACGGACGTCGCCTCGACTTCGATGGTGATGGTGGCTGTGTCCGCTTCCGTCTCAGCCGTCATTTCCTCCGCGTCCGCTTCTGTATCGTCTGTCATGGCCTCCATCTCGGCTTGCAGGAATGAGGGCACATCGTTTTCTACCCGTATCGGGCTGACCCGAACATGTTCGGGGGCATCGCCGCCGGTGTTGATGGTTATCCGCAGTTCGTACAGGCCATCCTGCGAGATGAAGGTGTTCCAAATGCCCAGAACGCCATCCTCAACCGGCTCTCTTTGCGCCAGGGTGACCGGATACCAAGCGGCATCCTCGTCTGTGGTGCCATCCAGGCTGAGTTCGCGCAGTTCGATGAAGTAAGACTCCATATCGGGCAGGGTGACCGTGCCGCGAACTTCGACGCTGCCGCGCACGACATAAACCGGCGACGGAAAGCTGATATGGGCGGCGGGATTCACCGCAGTATCGCCCATGGGTTCGATGATGCCGCCGCTGTCTTGCGCGGCCGCCAGCGAAAGGTGCATCCACATTACAACTAGCATCAGTCCAATCAAACGTATTCGCATTATCATGCCTCCTGTATTCAATCAAAAGCTGTCTGGCAACTGGCATCGGCTTGCGTATGATAAAATTTTTCACGCCAGTTACTATGATAAACCAGAACGCATTTGCCTGCCCTGACCGCAGCCAACGTTTGCGCTACGTTATTCAGCCATCGCTTGACAAATCGCTGGGGCGGCATCTGGTTTGCGCTGTCTATTTTACTTATTCCAGCCTCGCCAATCTATGTTACCATAAGCGCATAGCCAGCAAAACAGGATATATCGCAATCCGCTATGGAATCGGCTGTCATTGTAAAAATTGAAAACCTGCTCAAGACCTACACCGAAGGCGGGCGCACCCGCCGCGTCCTCGATGGAGTCCAGGCCGATATTTATGAGGGCGAGTTCTTTGTCATGCTCGGCAAGAGCGGCAGCGGAAAAAGCACCCTGCTCAATATGCTGAGCGGCATTGACAGCCCCGATGCCGGCCGGATATGGATTGACGGCACGGATATTACCGCGCTGAACGACACGCGGCAGACTCTCTTCCGCCGCCGTCATATCGGCATGATTTTCCAGTTTTTCAATTTGATTCCGACCCTGACGGTCTTGGAGAATATCACCCTGCCGCAAGAATTGCAGCGCCAGTTCACCGAGAACCGCGCCCGTCAGCTTTTGCGGCGGGTCGGGCTGGAAAATCGGGCTGATGCTTTCCCCGACAGGCTTAGCGGCGGCGAACAGCAGCGAGTCGCCATTGCCCGCGCCCTGGTTCACCAGCCGCGGCTGCTGCTGGCGGATGAGCCGACTGGCAACCTGGACGAGGATGCCGGCGGGCGCGTTTTGAGCCTGCTGCTGGAACTCACGCGCGAGACGGGCAAAACGCTGATTATGGCGACGCATAACCTTGAGATTGTCCCCTTTGCCGACCGCGTCGGCCGCATCCACGAGGGGCAGCTGCATATCAGCCGCCATTCAGCGGCCGCCGACTCTTCCGAAACGCGCGCCGAACTTGTAAAATGGGATGGAAGACGTAGCGGCAATCATTGAATCTTGGGGCAATGTGTCAAATCGCGGTAGAATCAAGACAAAGAGCCAGTTATTGGCTTGCGGTTCGCTCGAGGTGATTTTTGGCACAGTGAAACGATACAGGCGAAAGGCAGAGGCTCATGGTTGACCCCGACATGCAAAGCAAAGTCAAGATCATCCTGACGGAACTGCGGGATGTCAGCAAAGACAAACGCCGCACTGCCGTTGTGAAACTGGGCATGATTGGCGGCGAGCAGGCC
>DAOUKA010000013.1:0-13242 GCA_034421915.1 Anaerolineae bacterium | reverse complement strand
ATGTCGCGCTGTTTGAACAGGTGATCCGCAATATCGCCAAAGTATTCCTCCATGTCATCGTGCAGGATGGGATGCTGGGTGCTTTCGAGTTGCTGGACGATGGGAATCTGGTGGCGAATGATGCGCCGCAGCGAGATAATATCGCGGCGCAGCAGAGCGATCTCCTGAATGACGCGCTTGGCATTGGATTCAAAGAGGTCATCCTCGATGGCATGGATGCGACGGTCAACTTTGGCGAGGATGGGGAAGATATAATCCACCAGCTGGTCAATCAAGGTATGGAGCGCTCGGTTGCTGCCGCGTCCCAGCAGGCGCTTGCGTTCATGTTCGTCGCTCTGACAGCGCCGCACCATGCCTTCGAGTGGTTTGAGGTTGCCGTTGTGGACGGTGACGACATAATTGCGCCCGACAAAGAAATTGACCTCGCTGGCGCGTGAGATTTCGTGACGCGAATCCCACAGGGGAAAGTGCATCACCACAAAGAGGTAGTGATCATCGTTATCCACCTTGGGGCGTTCAATCGGACTGCGAATATCCTCCAGGTTGAGCGGATGAAAATAGGGAAATTGAGCTTGCAGCCAATCTACTTCCTCAGCAGTCGGCAGCACCAAGTCCACCCATTGAACCTCATTGCAGGCGATGATTCTGGTAGTCATGCGCTTATTATGGCGGAGAATCGCTTTATTGTCATCCCTCGGTATCTGCGCCCGTCAAGCACGAAGTTGGCAGACTGATTAACATGAAATCAATACATTGAGCAGGCCTGGCATGACCAATGGCAGTGGTCGCAGAAAATTGCGAATTGCACGGGTTCATCTTTGACAGCCTATAGAGATTGTGATATATTTAACATACTCATGTTCAAGTGATGTCATGTGATTTGTAATACTGGCAAAATTGTCCTGTTTGATGTGGAAGGACAGCGATAGATTATGGCAACAGCAAGAACCGCAGGAGCAAGCTCCCTAAGCGCGGCCTCAGCACGGGCAGCAGCAGCGCCGCGTGTCCAGGTGGCAGCGCCGAGCCGCCGCGAATTTTTGTATTATATCTGGGTGGCGTCGATGGCACTGCTGCTGGGCGAAACCACTGCCGGGCTGATTTGGTTTGCCTTCCCGCGCTTTAAGGAAGGTGAATTTGGCGGGACTTTCGCTTTCAATCCGGAAGAATTGCCGGCGGCTGGCGCAGCGCCGACTTCGGTCCCGGCAGGCCGTTTCCATGTGACGCATACATCCGAAGGCCTGCGTGCGCTCTACGGCGTTTGCACACATCTGGGCTGCCTGCCCAAGTGGGTGCCGACCAACAATCGTTTTGAATGCCCCTGTCACGGGTCGAAGTTCCAGCTAAGCGGTCAGTACATCGAGGGGCCGGCGCCGCGCAATCTCGACCGCTTTATCGCCACAGTGGTTTATGCGGACGGGACGACCCTGGTCACGCCAGCCGACGGCGGCGCGATCCCCCTGGATCCCAATCGTCAGATTACCAGCATTCAGATTGATACCGGCGCGCGTATCCTGGGACAGGGTCATTAGGATTTTGCTGTTCGTGTGAATTAAGACGAGGAGTTTGTATGACCATTCTTCCATTCCCGTCATTCCTCGATGACGTCAAGGAAAAAGGGTTCAAAAAGGCGGTTTTTGAAGGCATTGACGAGTCGGTCGAACGACTCACCTCTGGCATGAATGTTCAGGATATTCGTGAGGCTTTGCGCGGCGAGCAGCCAGGCCGCCGCCCCAACCCGCGCCTGACACCGCACGCCGATGGCTTTTGGCTGCACATGCGCCCCTCCTATTTCAATCGTGATGTTACCGGCCTGTACCCCAGCTTCCGACTGGGCTGGCTGGCGACCTATTTTGTCTTTTTCGAGACGATTACAGGCATTCTGCTGATGCTGTGGTACACGCCCTCACCCGAAATCGCCTACGGGGATATGCTCACCATATTAAGCAATGTGCCGCTGGGTCAGCTGATGCGTGACATGCACCGACTTGGCGCCGAGTTCATGGTGGCGGTGGTCGCCCTGCACATGATGCGAACCTGGATTACCGGCAGCTACAAGAAGCCGCGTCAATTCACTTGGTTCACCGGCCTGCTGCTGTTGGTGATTACCGGCATTCTGAGTTTCTCTGGCTATCTGCTGCCTTGGGATCAGCTGGCGCTGTGGGCGGTCACGATTGGCGCATCCATGGCCGAAGCCACCCCCGTAGTTGGCGACCAAGTGAACCTGCTGCTGCGCGGTGCGCCAGAATTGGGCGCCAATGGTCTGCTGCGTTTTTATCTCCTGCATGTCCTGGCATTGCCAGCGCTGCTGTTCGTCTTCACTGGCGTTCACTATTACAAGGTCATCATCCACGGGCACAGCCTGCCGCCGCAAAAAGAAAACATTGGCGAGGACACCGCCAAGCGCGTCCCGCTTGACAAACGGGTTTATTTCATCCCCGATGTCCTCACCAACGAATTGATGTGGCTGGGTGTGACGACCTTTATTATCACCGTATTATGTATCTGGTTCTATCATGCCCCCCTGGAAAACCACGCCGACCCGCAGGTGACGCCATTGGGAACAACCGCGCCTTGGTATTTTCTCTGGATTCAGGGGGCGCTCAAGCTGGGCGACAAATTCTTCTGGGGAGTCGCCTTCCCCACTATCGCCTTGGGTGGCCTGGCGGTGCTGCCTTATGTGGATATGACCGTCAGCCGCCGCTTCGCCCATCGGCGCGTGACCCTGACGATTGCCATGCTGCTGGTCTCGGTGACAACCATTCTGAGTTATATGGGGCTGGCAAAGTTTGCGGTCAAGACCTCGGCAGAAACCGAGATTGTGCATGAACTCACCTTTGAGCCAGCGCACAGCAAAGTCGGAGTCGGGCGAACCATACCCTTCGACCAGATGGTTGTCGGCGCTTATACAACGGCGCAGCTTCACGAGATTGAAGGCCTGGCGCCGATTGACATCGTGAACATTTTTAACCATGAGACAGCCGAAAACGGTCAATTTGACCAACTGCTGCAAGAACTCAAGGCGCAGCATTTGAGTCCCAACCAGCTGCCAATCCGCTTCCGCCCCATTCCGGCGCAGGAAGCGCCCGTATTGATGCGCGTGATGGAAGAATTCAACCATCATCTGGAAAAAGTCCCCCAGGAACTGCCCGATGTATGGGGTGCGCTGGTCATTACGGATAACCAAAAGGGGCTGAAACGGCTGGACTGGGTGGTTAGCTGGGATGGCGTCGAGATTGAGGGCGGTCAGGTCAAGCTGGACGACGAGGGCAATCCCGTCTTCATTTATACAACCGCTGAAGACGGCAGCCTGGTGCCCGAACGCCGCATCTTCAGCGCGCATCTCTTCATCCATGAAGATTCGGCTTACTTTGACTAACACGCTTGGCGCGAGCGAACAGCCCGCCTGATTTAGTGAATGAGGAACAGGAAAGCACATGGATCGGTTACTGATTAGGTCAATCGAAGGTCGCATTCTGGCGGGCATTTCGATGTT
Source organism: Anaerolineae bacterium (assembly GCA_034421915.1). Taxonomy (GTDB): domain Bacteria; phylum Chloroflexota; class Anaerolineae; order Aggregatilineales; family Phototrophicaceae; genus UBA6055. The sequence goes on along the minus strand of DAOUKA010000013.1, from coordinate 9,749 downwards.
TGTTGCCATCATGATTCTGGTCGGATGGGTCGCCATCAACGAGGAAGCGCGGATGCAGGCTTTTGTCCAGCAGCATACTGGACGGTCTATCGAGCGCGGCGCCGAATTGTTCGCTTCCCTCTGCTCGGAATGCCACGGTGAGGAAGGTTTTGGGTCGGGTGACCGGGCGCCGGGCTTGAACAACCCGCATTTCTTCGGGTTTGACCCCGTAGCCGACCAAACCAGCGCCATCATCAACGCCAACCGCGCCATCGTGCGTTTTAATCAACTAAGCGAAGAACTGCTGACCGAGTTGACCGACAGTGAAAATCCACCCGCAGAAGAACGTCAGGACGAAATTTTTGCCGAGTTGGAAGAGCTTGAAGGGCAAATCGAGGCACAGGAAAATATCATTGCCCAAGCTGTCACCGCCCGCGCCGACATTCTCGAAACGCTGGAAACGGCAGTTGACCGCGACCTCTTCCCGCAATGGGAGTCGGTGCAGGACATTGAAGCGACCAGCGACAACGAAGTCGAGATATTCTTTAACAACAACGGCACGCGGCTGGCGCAGGTGGGCTGGGCTGGCGATTTGCACGGCTATATCGTCACCACGATGATTCACGGACGTCCGGGCAGCCTTAACGTTTGGCCCAACAGCGCCGGCGGGATGGCAGCCTGGTCACAAACGGCGGGCGGCCCCCTGCGTGAAGATCAGATTGAAGACATCACCGCTTACATCCTCAACTGGGACAAGGGCAGTGCCTGGACGCATGAAGATTTCATCGCGGTGCAGCAGTATGGCAAGCCGCTTGCTGACGGCTCACTGCCCAGCGAGCCGCCACCGCCGCCGGTCGGGGACAATGTTGAGGGCATCCTAGCGGGTTGGGCGGCTGAAGGCATCGTCGGCAGTGCCGTCAGCGGCGCCGACCTTTATGAGAACGAATACAAGTGTTCCGATTGTCATCGCGGCGGCGCCAGCGCACCCGACACCATCGGCACCTGGACGCGCATTCAGAGCGAACGCCTGACCCTGCCGCAATTCGAGGGCTACAGCGGCGAAGCCTATCTCATCGAGAGCATCGTTCGACCCAATGATTATATTGTCGATGGCTACAATTCGGGCGTCATGCCAGAGAACTTCGGCATTCGCATGACGAATCAACACCTGGCCGACATCATCGCCTTCCTGATGACACAGGAATAATTGGCGACAGCAGGATAAGGACAAGCCCTCGCTTTCGGGGGCTTTTTCATTTTCTGAATGTGGAGTGCTTAACGATGAGCATATACAAATCGCTTTTGCCACTCATTTTGTTCACGTTATGGATGCCGAGCAGGGCGCAGGACGAGCCCGCCGCGGATTGCCTGCCGAATAATCTGGCGCAGCAGCAAGATACCTTCGCCCAATTCCTGACGCTGGATTTCGAGGGCGACAGCCAGCAGGCCCTCGCCAACCTGTTTCGGCTGGGCGCTGCCTATCAGGCGATGGCTTTGCGCTGTGGCTATGCCCCCAATGAGCCCGAAGTCGCTGTTATGCTGGAACAGGCGCTGGCATTCGCCTCCCTGGACGAATTGATTGCCGTGCAGGCTGTGGGGAATGATGTCGAAAGCATCTTGGTCGAGTTGGAAAATGTTTTCGGTGACCCACTGAACGGGCAGCTGCTCTACAATGGATTGGAGTCGGCATTGGGCGGCGCCGTGCTGGGCTGTTCAGGCTGTCACGAAAATGAAGCCGCCGCCCCGCTGACCGCCGGCACCTGGACGCGGATTAACGACATTCGCCTGCGGCTGCCCGAATTGGCGGGCTATGAACACCAGCGCTATCTTGTGGAAAGCATTGTCCAGCCAATGGTTTATATCGCCCCCGATTATCCGCCCGCCATGCCCGATATTTACGGCGGTCAACTCACGGCGCAGCAACTTGCCGATATAGTCGCTTATCTTGACAGTCAAGACCAGTGGCTGGATGAGGAATAATCATGGAAATTCAATCCAGAGCATGCTAAACTCATCCCAACATCCGATGTCTGACCCGCAGGGGCGATGAATATGAACCTCAGCCGCGCCGACAGCCTGATGAGCCGCCTGCTGTTGATTGACAGCACAGCGAACAAAACTGCGAAGGGCAATGTGGCGGCGCAAACCCGCAGCGCAGAAAATGCCCTCACCCTGTCGCTGATGTTTTCGGGCATGCGCTGTATCCTGCAATATGCCCTGCTGCCCTTTCTGCTGCCCATCGCGGGCATCGCAGCTGATGCGGCCATACCCATCCTTCTGCTCATTAACCTGATTGCCATCGTGTCGATTTTTTTCAGCCTGCGCCGCTTTTGGACGATTGCCTACAAGCATCGCTGGCATTATCTGGGGGTCGCGCTGGCGGCATTGACCTTGCTGTTTGCTTTCACCCTGTATGACATCATCAAGCTGCAAGCCGCCTAAGCCCTTCTTGGCATTCGACAGCTTTGCGAGTACAATGAACGCAGAAAGCAACTCATTCGGAGCAGCCACCATGATTGTCTCATTATCACGCGCGGCGAGAGCCATCTTTTTAGCGCTTGCGGTCTTCCTGATGCCCTTGGGCATAGCATTCGCCCAAGATGGCGAAACCTCTTCCACACCGGCCGGGCTGGCGATGCTGGTCTTGTTCTTGGGGATTGCCGGCATTGGCGGCGTGTTCGTCATTCACTGGGGGCAATCCGCATCCGAGGACGACGAATAAGTCCGCATCATTCGCAAAACCGCTTGCATCTGGCAGCGACACGTGCTAAAATAATGATGAGGTGTTAAGTTAGTTGTCTGGAGCTTATTGATGTCAGAAACTAATCGTTCACCAAGTCTGTTCGCTTCATCTCGCCTCGTTCTCCTTGGCATTTTGGTGGTCATTGCCATCCCTGCGCTGGCATTCATCATCTCCGCCATCGGACAGAGCATCAGCCCCGAGTCGCAGAAGACGCAATCCGTTCCCCTTGACCCCAGCAATCGGTGTGTCGCCTGCCACCAAAACACCACACCGGGCATCGTCGAGCAGTACAGCCGCAGCACCATGGCCGCCGCCAATGTCACCTGTCAAAGCTGCCATGAGGTCGAAGCAGGCTATCCGGGTTCGGTTGAACATGAAGGCACATTTGTCTTGCGCGTGCCAACAACCGCCAAATGTGCGACCTGCCATCAAACCGAAGCCGCTCAATTCAATCAAAGCCGCCATGCCCTGCCCGCCTACATCGCCATGTGGGGCTCGCAGGATTTGAGCGCCGAGCATATCGCCATGTACGAATCCATACCCGAAGGCACATTTAATCCCGACCGTATGCGCAATGCGCTCTTCCAAATCGAAGGGCCCGCCATTACCCGATTCGCCTGCGAGGGCTGCCACAACATTGGCGCACCGGCAGCCGATGGCTCGGTCGGGCAATGTCAGGATTGTCACCTGCGGCACGAATTCAGCCTCGAACAGGCGCGCAAGCCAGAAACCTGCAATCACTGCCACATCGGCCCCGACCATCCCCAATACGAGATTTATATCGAGTCTTTCCACGGCATCGCCTATCAGACTGGCGGCGATGACTGGAATTGGGATGCCGAACCCGGCACACTCACAGTTGAGGATTTCCCCGCGCCGACCTGCGCTATTTGCCACATCAGCGGCTTTGGTCAAACCAGCACCACCCACGATGTGGGCGACCGCCTCACCTGGTATCTGTTCGCGCCCCAAAGCCAGCGCCGTCCAGCCTGGCAGGACAATCAGGTCCGCATGCAATCGGTTTGCACCGAATGCCATCATCCGAGCTTTGTCGAAGAATTTTACCGCGATGCTGACGCCCTGGTCGAAGAAATCAACCGCCGCGTCCAACTCAGCAACGACACCATCGCCCCCGCCCGCGAAGCCGGTCTGCTCACAGATGCGCCATTCGACCAGCCGATTGACTTTGTGCATTTTGATTTGTGGCATCACTGGGGGCGCACCGCCAAATTCGGCGCCTGGATGGGTGGACCCGATTATACGCAATGGCATGGCGCTTACGAGATTCTGCGCGACCAGGCCGAACTGGAACACATGGTTGCCGAGTTGATGGAAGATGCCGGCATCCAAACAGAAGCCAACGAAAGCTAATCCGCCATGTATCATCTGGCACAGATTCTCCCCGGTGTTCGGCGGCTGCGCCTGCCACTGAGCCGCGACCAGCTTTTTCTCCTGCTGGCGGCTTTCAACCAGCTGTTCATCAGCCTTGATGTCTATCTGGCGCATAGCATCTCTGGCGGAATCAAACCGACAGAATGGATACCAATACTCTTTGGGGCGGCAGCTGGTTTTTTGCTGTTCGCCGCTGGCGCCATCGCCACTCGCAATCGCCCGCTTGCCTCGGTATTCGCCAACTTAGTATTTATCGCCAGCATCATTGTCGGGCTGCTGGGCATCTATTTTCATTTGAATCGCACCATCTTGCTGGATAGCGGCCGGCTGGTAAGCCTTGAGGCGGTCAGCGCCTTAATCTGGGCGCCGCCCGTGATAGGCCCGATGTTCTTCATCCTGATTAGCATCCTCGGCATCAGCGCCGCCTGGATTGAATCGCCAGCAGACAGCGGCACGCTCCAACTCCTGGACAACCGCAGGGTTCAGATGCCCTACAGCAAAACCCGCGCCTATCTGCTGATTGTCGCCATCTTCATCTTGGCAACGCTCATCAGCAGCATTCTCGACCACGCGCGTTTCGGTTTTGACAATCCCTGGGTGTGGCTGCCGGTGGCTGCGGGACTGTTCGGTTTCACGACCTGCCTGTTTATCGGCATCATCGAAAAGCCCAGCGAAAGCGACATCGCGGTGCATGCGGTCGCTATGCTCTGGCTGATTCTTGTCGGGGTCATCGGTCTGGCTTTGCATACCGAATCCAGCCTGACCGCATCGGGGCAGATTGTTGTCGAGCGTTTCCTGCGCGGTTCACCATTGCTGGCGCCGCTGCTGTTTGCCAATGTGGGCCTGATGGGATGGCTGGCGCTGCTCGACCCGAATGAAGGATAGTCTTGTTCGTGACAAATATCACAAATCGAGTATATCGGGTATAATTGAAAGCAGAAGGGTCGCATTCACTGGTATCAGGAGCAGACAGCCAGATGGCAGAACTAACTTGGGAAAAGCCCAAGCAACTTGAAAAGCAGAGCGGGAGTCTTGGCGGCGAGCGCCTCAAATTCCTGATTGGCGGGGGGTTGATTCTGGCGGCGGTTCTCTATTTGCTGGTTTCGGGCACCTTGCAGGGCGCTCGATTTTTTATCACGGTGGAGGAAGTGCTGAGGGACGCATCCTATCGCGGACAAACGGTGCGCGTTTCTGGCGCTGTCGATGGCGAAAGCATCGAATATGACAGCGAGAAGGCGATTATCCGCTTCGAGATTGTGCATATCCCGACCGAATTCGACGATTTGGCGCAGGCGCTGCACGCGGCGCTCGAAGACCCGAATGCCGCCCGCATGAACGTCCTGGTGGAAGACGCGGCCATCCCCGACCTGCTACAGCATGAAGCGCAGGCGATTCTGACCGGCGCCCTGGCATCGGATGGCATATTCAAGGCTTCCGAACTGCTGTTGAAATGTCCGAGCCGCTTTGAGGAAACCACCCCCGACGGCTTGAATAGCATTCCGGAACACAGGTAATGCTGGCAGAGATTGGGCTTGCATCACTTGTCTTGGCTTTTTCGCTGGCGATTTATGCGCTGATTGCGTCAGTGACCGCAGAACGCCGCCGCCGCGAGGCGCTGCTCCGCAGTGGGCGCAATGCCGCCCTGCTCACCTTTCCCGCAATCCTGCTCGCCACGATGGCGCTGGTCATTGCCCTGATGACCGAGCAGTATCAACTCAGTTACGTCTGGTCCGTGACCGACCCGCAAACACCGACTGTCTATCGCTTCACGGCGCTTTGGGGAGCGCAGCGCGGCTCGCTTTTGTTCTGGTCGCTCTTGCTGAGCCTCTTCATCTTTGTCGCCATCTGGCTCAACTGGCGCAGTGAAGAGCGGCTCATGCCCTACGCCACAGCTTATATGATGGCGACTCTGGCGTTCTTCCTGGGGCTGTCTCTGTTTCTGGAGAATCCCTTTGAGCGCTGGTGGATACTGCCCGACCTGCCGCCAGCCGAGCAGGTCGTCGAAGCTGCCCTGATTCCGCCCCGCGCCGTCGCGCCAGACCCCGCCAATCTTGCCAGCACAGCCAACGGACTGAACCCGCTGTTACGGCATTTTGGCATGATTATCCACCCGCCGATGCTGTATCTGGGCTTTGTTGGCTTCACGATACCCTTTGCCTTCGCCATGTCCGCGCTGGCATCGGGCGATTTATCCACTGGATGGATTCGTGTAACCCGGCGCTGGTCACTGGTCGCCTGGATATTTCTCAGTCTGGGGCTGATACTTGGCGGGCGCTGGGCATACGATGTCTTGGGCTGGGGTGGATACTGGGGCTGGGATCCAGTTGAAAATGCCGCCTTTTTGCCTTGGCTGGTGGGCACCGCCTTTATTCACAGCGTGATGATTCAAGAAAAGCGCGGCATGCTCAAGGTCTGGAATATGGTCTTGGTGATTGCGACTTTTTCCGCCGTCTTGTTCGGCACTTTCGCCACCCGCAGCGGCGTCATCGAAAGCGTCCACAGCTTCGCCCGCAGCGAAGTCGGATTCCCGATGCTGGGATTCTGGGCGGTGATGACAGCCATCTCACTGACGCTGCTGCTCTGGCGCTGGCAGCGCGGCGAATTGCGGGACGAGCATCAATTCGCCAATATCCTCAGCCGCGAATCGATGTTTGTGCTGAACAATGTCGTTTTCATCGCCCTGTTCGTGGCGATTTTTTGGGGGAGCTTTGGTCTGCCGATCGCATCGGAGTTGTTCTTCGGCAAAGAAGTCACTATCGGCGCAGAAACCTTTGAATTTTATGTCGTGCCACTGTTTATCGCCATGTATATCCTGATGGGCATTGCGCCGCTGTCGGCCTGGGGGCGGATGTCCGCCAAACGGCTGGGCAAGGCCGTCACCATCCCCGGCATCCTGACCTTGGCCAGCGTCATGCTGGCGATAGCTGCCGGAACGCGCCCCTTGGCTGCCATTTTGGGTTACGGCGTGGTCTTGTTCGCCGGCTGGGTCGCCCTGTATGAGATTTATCGCGGGGCAAAAGCGCGTCATCGGGCAACGGGCGAAAACCGACTGCTGGCGCTGGCTGCCCTGTTTCGCCGCAATCAGCGCCGTTATGGCGGCTATATCGTGCATCTGGGCGTGACGGTGATTGGCATCGGGATTATCGGCAGCACGATTTTTCAGACAGAAGTACAGTACACCCTGGCGCGGGGACAGCGAGTTGCGGTCAATGATTATGAACTGCGCTACGATGATTTCACGCGGGCGCAGGCGGCGGATGGCCGCATGATGAACATCGCCACCGTAACGATTTTCCGCGACCAGCGGCAAATCGCGGAAATCCGCCCGCGCATTGACGATTATCCCGATATGCCGATGACGATTGCCGGGGCGCACAGCACACTCGAAAATGATTTTTATGTGCTGTTGATTGCCAGCAGCGCCCATCAAGCCACCTTTCGCATCTACATCAATCCACTGGTGAATCTGGTTTGGTGGGGCGGCATTGTGCTGATTATCGGCACGGTGATCGCCACCTATCCCAAGGTGACGCCGGCGGCGAACCGCCGCAAACGCGCGGCCGGGAGGGCTGCATGAACCGATGCGCAGTCGCCTTGCTGCTGGTTTCGATGCTGATCACCTTGGTCGCGCAGGCACAGGACAGTGAGGTTTCTGATAATGCTGTGAACCGGGTAGCGCAAAAGATGTATTGCCCGGTATGCGAAAACATCCCGCTCGATGAATGCCAAACCTCCACCTGCATCGAGTGGAAAGAAGAGATTCGCGCTCAGCTGACGGCAGGTCAATCGGAGCAGGAGGTCATCGAGAGCTTTGTCCGCCGCTTTGGCGACCAGGTGGTTGGCATCCCGCAGGATCCGGTTTTGCGTGCGCTGACGGTGCTCGTCCCTATTCTGTCCGTCGCCCTGGCGATAGCTGTCGGCATATTCGCCTTCACCCGTTTCGGTCAGCATCAGAAATTGACCCTGGCAGAGGAAGATCGGCAAGCCGCCGCGGCATCGGATGAGCAGTATCGCCAGCGCCTGGAAGAAGACCTGCTGGCAAGGCGCTAGGGAGATGGCAGCCGACAAGATGAACGACGTTGAGCATCTCGAATTTCTGGAGTCCGCCAGCCCTGAAAGGGAGGCCGAACATCAAGGCAGGCGCCTGAGTTGGGGGACTGTCGCGCTTGTCACGGGCATGATTGCGATGGCCCTTGTGCTGGGCCTGCAACTGGCGCGTCAAAACGCCAGCCAGCCCCAAAGCGGTCCCGCGCCGGATTTTCATCTGAAGCTGTTTGATGGCTCTGATTTCTGGCTGTCAGATTATCGCGGGCGGGTGGTCTTAATCAACTTTTGGGCAAGCTGGTGTCCACCCTGCCGTGAAGAAGCGCCCGAACTGCAAGCGCTCTATGCCGATTATCAGGACGAGGGATTTGTGATTGTGGGCGTCAATATGCTGGAAAGCTCGCAAGAGAAAGCCATAGATTTTATTGAGGACTTCGGCATCACCTATCCGAATGGCGAAGACAAGGGGCAGTGGATTGCCAATTTGTATCATATTCAGGGGCCGCCAGAGAGCTTTCTCATTGACAGGGACGGCAGCATCCGGCGGTTTATCCTTGGCAGCCTGCGCTATGACGCCTTGAGTGCGACCATCGAAGCATTGCTGGCAGGCTGACGATGAGTATCCTGGGTCTCCTCATTTCCCTTGTTCTGACAGCCGCCGCCGTCTTGCTGGTGGTCTATCCCTTGATCAGACCATCGCGCGAGCGGAACTCGTCGCAAGGCAGCATTCAACAGCAAACCGACCGCGTTCAGGCTTATTATGAGCGCGTTTTGACCAACATCCGCGACCTTGACGAAGATTTTGCGACGGGCAAAATCAGAGAAGCCGATTATCGGGAAGAACGCGAAGTCTGGATGCACCGCGGCATCCGATTGCTGCGCGTTCAGGATCAACTGGATGCGCAGCACAGCCTGGTCGATTCCGCCAGCGCGGATGCCGAACACATCGACCGCGCCATCGAAGCCACCATTCGCGCCTATCGTGATGGCGAAGCGCCAGCTTACCATGATTTATCGGCCGGAGAAAAAACAGGATAATTATGTTACGGGGATTGATTCCATCGCTGCTGCTGCTTTTCGGTTTGTGTTTGACGGCTTGCGGCGGGCTGGGCGGCGAACCCGAAATCATCGCCACAGTCGCGCTGCCCCAGCCAACCCTGGCGGCGAACACCGAGGAGCGGGCATTCCCGTGGGCGAAGCCGAATCTTACTGAGGGCGCTCGCATTTTCGCTGAACATTGCACAAGCTGTCATGGCAGCGCGGGCGATGGACAGGGGGAACTGGTGCTGGCAGGCAGCATCCCGCAGCCGCTTGATATGACCCAGCTTGAGCTAACCCGTCACAAGACACCGCAAGACTGGTACGAGATTATCACGAACGGCAATATCGAAAAGCTGATGCCACCCTGGCAGGCCGCCCTGACGCAGCAGCAGCGCTGGGATGTCGCGCTGTATGCCTACAGCCGCGGCTACGATGAAACCCTGCTGAAATTGGGTGAGCAGGTCTGGGCGGAGAAATGCCCCAGATGCAGCCCGGCCGAGCGTTTTACAGATTGGGAGGCATCGCTTGCCGTCAGTGACGCGGACTTGGG
>DAOUKA010000012.1:0-1843 GCA_034421915.1 Anaerolineae bacterium | reverse complement strand
GTTTCTCGTGCCATCATATTCCAGCCAGATGGCCCTCTCGGCTTTGTTTTGACTGAACATATCCACGCGCTGATTCTTGTAGCAGGTCGCAATCAGCTTCTTGAGTCCAAGCCTAGCGAACTGCAATGAGAAGTAGTGGAAGAAATTGCTTATCCGCGGATCATCACAGTTGCAATAGACAATTTTGCCGCGGAAATGATTTTCGTAATGCCGCAGTTCGTTCTCGACATCCGACAGCTGGGTATAAAACTCGTCTTTCTTGTTCGATTTCGCCTTATGCAAGTTCCTGTTCGCTGACACAACCTAACTCCGCCATCAAGTCCTGATATTCCAAAGGCGGCCAGTCCCAGGTGTCCTTGAAAGGCAGGCTGTTGTTGCTGTTGGAGTTGAGGGGTGGGGCGAGATTAATCAGGTCAAGCGACTTGTCTGGCAGTTCAGCCTCATTGTCGAGGATGCCCAGACAGTCAACGGCATACAGGATGCGGTTCATGCAAAGCTGCCTCGCGCCAAAACCGGGAAACGGGCCAGCATTCCATGACGCAGGAAAAAGAGGTACACTTTGCGCTGAAGGCGTTTTACGTCCTTCAGTATTGTTGTGTTTCCTGTGGCAGACGTGGTTGGTCGGCCAGAATCTGCCACAGGAATCTCAATATCAGGTCATGGAAGACCTTCCTGATAATAATAACATAAGCCGGGCATTCTGGCAAGCTGTTTTCGCGGCCGAGAATAACCCGACGCCCTTCGCTGTGCTAAAATGAAGTTCCAGCAAAAGGGCTGACAGGTCGGCAGGATGCAAGTTCTTCTGTTTGCCAATGGCGATGCCAATCCAGGGTCGATGGTTCAGCGCGTATTGGACGAAGTAGAGTCCCCCTGGATTTTATGCGCTGATGGCGGCGCCTTGAATGCGCTCAAGTTTCATCAGACGCCGCAAACCATTGTGGGCGATATGGATTCGCTGACCGCCCGGCAAGCTGCCGAGTTTGCCGCGCGGGGCGCCGAGCTTGTTCGCTGCCCGGCGGAGAAAGATGAAACAGACCTCGAATTGGCGCTCTACTGGGCGGTTCGGCGCGGGGCGGCCGCGGTTTATGTGGTGGGTGGATTGGGCGGGCGCTTCGACCAGACCCTAGCGAACATCTATTTGCTGGCCTTGCCCGCGCTGGACGGCATTCATATCGAAGTGGTGGATGCCGAGCAGTCCATCCGCCTGTTAAAACCCGGGCGGCATCAGGTCAAAGGGCGGGCTGGCGATACCATTTCGCTGCTGCCCATAGGCGGGGCGGCCAAGGGCATCACCACAACGGCTCTCAAATATCCCCTGCGCGGTGAGCCGCTCCAATTCGGCCCCGCCCGCGGCATCAGCAATGTCATGCAGACGAACCGCGCCGGCATCGATATTCGCCAGGGTATGCTGCTTATGGTTCATACCATTGGACGGGCATAATGGCGGCTTTCAAGGTCATCAAACGCGATGCGCGGGGCAATGACGAACTGTCATACCGCGGCATCGTCCGCGAATGGAATGACCGCTTACTCTGCATCGAGGCGGCATTTGCGTCTCCCGACCGCGACCTCGGCTATATTCACCTGCGGCGCGGCGATGTCTTCCGCGAATGGTTTTACAGCGATTGCTGGTTTAATATCTTTCGGGTGCAGGATGCGGCAAGCAGGCAGGTCAAGGGGTGGTATTGCAACATTACCCGACCCGCCGTCATCGAGCCGCATCAGGTGGCGGCTGATGATTTGGGGCTGGATGTGTTTGTCTATCCCGATGGGCGAACGCTGCTGCTTGACGAAGACGAATTCGCGCGGCTGGACCTGCCATTATCGGAACAGCAGGCCGCCT
>DAOUKA010000011.1:0-12575 GCA_034421915.1 Anaerolineae bacterium | reverse complement strand
GGAACGTTCATCCGAAGGGCTGGTCATTAACACGGAAGCGCAGCTGTCGTCCTGGCTCGTTTCAAATTCGTATCGCCCCGAGTCGAGCACGGGGTCGGGTGGCCCAGGCCACTGCCCCTCGCCGTCCCAGCCTTGCGGCGCGGGCCAGGTCTTGTCCCCGCCATAATTTTTCCAGTTCACGATGGCCCCATCGCCAGCATGTTCGTCATAGCTGAAACGTGCCCCCAGCAAATCAGGATTCATAAAGAGATAGTCCTGCAGACCCAGGTTGAACTGCATCAGGCGGCCGCCGATTTCCGGTACGCATACAGCCTCGATTAAGCCGTTGCTCAAGCGGAGGCCGTCCCAGCCATGGAACGGCAATGGATTGACAGTCAGGAAATTTGCCATCTGCTCAACTCGCGAGACTAACCTTGCAATCCCGTCGTGGAGATGCCGAGGACGAAGTAGCGTTGCAGCAGCAGGAAGAAGATCACAGCCGGTATCGTCGCCGCGGCCGCCGACGCGATAATAACGCCGAAGCGCATGGACAAGCCGCGTCCCACGAAAGTCGCCAGACCGACCGGCACAGTACGGGTCGCATCGGTATTGCTGATGATGAGGGGCCAAAAGAAGTCGTTCCAACTGCGGACGAAGGTGAAGATGGCTACGGTGGCGATGACCGGCTTGCTTAGTGGGATGAAGATGCGCCAGAGCAAACCGAAGCGGCTGCATCCGTCCAGTCGCCCTGCTTCTTCCAATTCCACCGGGATGGTCAGGAAGAATTGGGTCATCAGAAAGACACCGAAGGCGTTGGCTGAGGCTGGCACCGCGATGCTGAAATAGGTATTCGCCAACTTCAATTTGGTCATACCCAGGAAGAGCGGCACCAGCAGAATCTCGCCGGGCAACAGGAATGTCGATAGGATAATCAGTAGCAGGATGCGGCGCCCGCGGAAGCGCATACGCGCCAAGGGGTAGGCAGCCAGTACATTGGTGGCCAATGTCAGCACCGTGGTGATGGTCGCCACGATCAGGCTGTTGCGATACCACTGAACCATGGGGAAGGATTCGAAGAGCCTCGTATAGAATTGGAACGTAGGTGCATCCGATATCCAAGTGGGCGGATAACGGAAGATCTCATTATCCGGCTTGATTGAGGTAACGAACATCCACAGGAAGGGCGCACCCCAAATGATGGCCACGAAAATCATAATAGCATAGAGTGCCAGGCGTCCCCAGTTGAGGGAGCCGTCCCGATAGATGCGTTCGTTGCGCCAGTTTTCCGCCATTGGCTGTCCCCTAAATCACTTTCATCGCCCGCAGCTGAACGACGGTGAATCCTAGCGTAGTGAGTATCAGGATGACGCCGGCCGCCGATGCCAGCCCCATGCGGAAGTCCTGGAAGGCGATTTGATAAATGTACTGGGCGATGGTGAAGGTGGATCCCTGCGGTCCGCCGCGAGTCATAACCCATGCTTGCCCGAAGACGCGCCAGCATGCGATGACCGTCAGCGGTATGACGAAGGCGTTCACCGGCAGCAGCATGGGCACGGTGATGTACCGTATCTCTTGCCAGACACCGGCGCCGTCAATTTTTGCCGCTTCGTACAAATCAGCCGGGATATCCTGCAAGCCTGCTAGATAAATGATCATATTGCCGTTGACCGTCCACCAGATGGTGGTGATGGCGATAGCCGGCATCGCCGACTGGACATCGCCCAACCAGTTGATCGGTTCAATGACGCCTAACTCCCCCAGGTAATAATTCAATAAACCCGTGCTGCGTTCCAGGATCCACTGCCAGATAATGCCCACCGCCGCTACGCTGACGATATGCGGCAGGAATATAATAGCGCGTGCGATATTTCGTCCGCGCAGCTTCTGATGCACCAGCAGCGCCAACAGAAAGCCCAGCACGATAAGGGGAATGGCGGCCAAGATGACAAAATAAAGCGTGTTTTCCAGCGAACTGATGAAAAGGTCATCGTTGAGCAGCCTATCGTAATTCTTCAGCCCTACCCACTTGGGCTGCCCGATGATACCCCATTTGGTGAAGCTGGCATAAACGCCGACAACAGCCGGCACGAGCAGGAAGACGACAAACAGAATCAGATACGGCGTCAGGAAGACGTAGGCGATCAAGTCGTTCTTGATGCTTATCCAACGCGATGTGGCCCGCTTTGCGTCTCGTTTTGTAGGCATGCTCATGTAACGGGCTCCGTATTTCCCTCATCCCCCGGACCCTTCCCCACTAACGCGGGAAAGGGAGCTAGATTTCGGTGAAGCTCCTCCCTCAAAATGAGGGAGGGGTTTGAGGTGGGGGTTACATATCTTCCGTCAGGATCTCGTCGATGTCCTCTTTCATATCGGTCAGAGCTTGCTCAACAGTCTTGTCGCCGGCAATCGCCGCTTCGATATTGACACTGAGCGGCGTTGGCTTGGCGAAGGAGAATACTGTCGTGTATTGCGGGAAGGCCGGTTCCAGCGCGGCGAATTGCAGCGATTCGACGAAGGGCACATAGTACTGATAGCGCTCATCATCGGTGAAGATGGGGTCAGCCTGCGCATTTGGCGATACCGGAATAATGCCCACCGATACTGCCGGCAAGGCGTAGTTGTCGTAGAACCATTTCACGAGCTTCATCGCGGCGAGGTATTTCTCGTCGCTATCCTGGCGCATCAAGCTATTGACTACCCAAGGACCAGTGAGGTGCATACCCGCGCGCCCCGCCCAGAAGGCGCTCACATCACCAAAGCCCAAGCCGCGGCTGGTCCACCCGGTATTGTGCATATCCACGATCCACTGCAGCGCCTTGTGGCCTGCTTCGCTCTTGTACGCCGACAAGCCATCGTCGCACATGAATTGGCCACCGAACTGATGCACCAGGGCGTGAAACAACCAGCGCTTCCCGTTGCCGGAGGCTTAGGCATCCAAGACATATTGCATCACCCTGCTCTCATCATCGCCTCCATCCAAGCCAGGAATTCTTCCCCGGTGGTTGGCGGGCTGGCGGAATCCAAGCCAGCCGCTTCGACCAGATCCACGTTGTAATACAGGTTCATCGGATGCAGGTCGCCCGGCAGGCAGTAGAAGTCGCCATCGACGATGGACAGGTCGATGATGTTCTGCGCCACGCCCTCGAGGTCCACATCGACTTGCGCCATCAACTCATCAATGGGCAGTAAGATACCACGGTTCACATATTCTGGCACTTCGGAATTGTGGAACATCACGATATCGGGCGGGTTGCCGGCGGCGGTAAGCACCAGTTGGCTGAACAAATCATCCCAGCCCAAGGCGGTCGGCTCCACGATGATGCCATCTTCGTTTTCCGCATTGAACTGGTCGAATACGATGTTTAGCATCTCGGTATTGTCGGCGCCAGTCCAGCCGTGCATAAGGGTCACTGTCGTCGTGTCTTGCGCCAATGTCACCCCGGACAGCAGCGCGACTAGGGCGACAACTGCAATCTTCAAAAGCGAATGTTTAGTCTTTAATCACCTCTTTCTCCTTGTGAATAAGTTTGTATACAGGAATTGCTTGACACAAAATCGAATCAGTCTGGCAGTCAGGTAAGCAAGAGCAAATCCTGCACCCCCTTGCAACAAACGCTAAGCTGATCCTTCAATCTTTGAACACCTCCAAATAATATCCCCCTCCCTCGCCCCGGCTGTCAAATTTTACGGCAAAGTGTATTACATTCGCTTGGCGATACAGAGCAATCGCATGCTAAAAGAAATTCGTATCATTACAGTTCTTAAAGGGTTATAAAGGCTTCATCGCAAAAATATGTGGACTCTTTTGATACTTTTTGAACTTTATGATACAAAATATGATACAAAATTAAAATCTGGTGCGATGGCTCTGCTTGGCGACACAAATCGAGATCACTTAACGCCATCACGCAGAGACAGTGGAATGACTTGTGCAGGACTTTAACATACCAAGAAAACAATATCAAGTGGGCAATTGCAACCAAAATCAGATCAGTCTCCGCGCGACCTTTTAATCGCCCTTTGGGGACCCTCCTGTGATAGACTATTCTTACCCGTGCAGATTAACAATCATAGCCATTTCGATGAAACCGATGTCATGTTAAGTGGTGTGCACAGTTCGTGTCTCATATTGGCAACAAATTGCTCCTTGGAGCGACGCGCCTTCCCCGCTTGCCAGCGCAGGTCGTGCGCCAGGTGGTTTAATTGGGTAAGCTGGTGATGGGCTTCTGTCAGATCATCCAATGCTTGTCTGAGTTAGAATTGATAATCCTGACTTTCTTCCAGAGCCTCACAGTTCTGTTTGTAACCCGCTTCGAACCATTGCCTGGTTAAGAGCAGAGGGCGCGATATCAGCCAGACCAGCTAAATCGTTCCCCAGATATGGATGACCATCATATATCGCAGAACCGCCTCGATCTGAAGTGAATCATTGAGCCCAAACGGCAGGTGACAATAGCAGTTAAGATGACACCAGGCACGCATCCATGCAGGGGATCGGGAAAAGCCGCTGCGACCGCGTACAGAGTAATACTGCCAGAAATGGACCACCAAATGGTGCTGATTTTCAATTCTTCAATCTCTGCTTGGGATTTATCCACTTGAGTTGTCATTTCAACCATCGATCAACCTCTTTAATTAGGGCTGAAGTTCAGCGTCAAGGTGTCACGACAACAAATCAAGCCATGGCTGGCTAAATGACCTCAAGGTACTCCCGATCCGGCAGTTGCGGGAATGCAGCATGTGGCTCGCTCTGATACCAGAATGCGGTTGAGGCAATATCGTCTTGCAGCGGCAAATAGCGCCACTCTTCAAAGGGCGCATCATCACGCAAAGACGCTGAACGCCAGCCCAGCGCTTGAATGGTCACGCTCAAGTCTTTCTCAAAGCGGATTGGATCCGGAATATGCCAGCGATACAAACCAAAGCGCTGCTGGCTTTGATAAAAGCCATCTGGCTTGATGATCTGTGGCAAGCCCAGATAAGGTGTGGAAAAGGCGCTGTATTCACCATCAAAGTGTCCAAAACACCAGGCGCCGCCGAAATAATCTTCAGTGCCAGTGCCACAAATGGTGGGGAAATCACTGTCGCCATCCATATAAAACTTGATCTCGCCCTCGCCCCACCAACCGCGATTATTGCTGCCCCATGCCATGTAGGTGCCCACGTAGTGTCCCATGCCTTTCACGTTGTCGAGGATGGTATGCACTTCCTTATAGGGCAGGGGATTGTTGCGGCGCCACTGTGCATGCAGATAACCGACATCCTCCGGAACATCGGTTAGCGTATAGGTGAATTGGTAGAACATAGGACGCACTTCGCTATCCAGGAGGTTCTCAATAGTGACACGGGCACTCTTACGGAAGGGCATCTCCCAATAGCTGTTCAATGCACCTGATGGATTTGCCGAGATTGGCAGCGAGTTCACATGGCAGTACTGCGTCCAGCCGTTGCAGAAGAAATCGCCCAGAGGCACCTCGATGGATGGGGTCTCTTCATCATCCCAGTAAAAACGGAGGACTAGGGAACGCCAATACTGTGGATAGGTAGTAATCCAGATATGTTGAATAGCGCCGGGACCCTCGATTTCCGCCAGGGCTGTGGTACTGTTGGGCGCCAGATGGATGCAGGGCGATACCTTCCAGCCCTGCCCCAGATCTTGCGCCGCGGACCAGGAAACGCCATCGGTGGACATGCCTCCCCTGCCCTTTTCGCCCTTAAAATTTTCCGCGCTGATGGAGCGAGTCCTGGCTTTTGACAGACGTGAGATATTGCCCATATTCAGATGCAAACCATTAAAATAATCCACTTGAACACCTCAATCGTCGAATGATTACATTGCCTTCTGGTTGCCTGTCGGCGTCTGCGGCGCGAAATCAATCGGTTTGTAACACAGCGCCTGACGCTCGTCCGATACCTGCACCATCGGAGGTATAGTGCGCTTGCATATCGTTTGGACATATTTGCAGCGCTTGGCGAATTTGCAGGCTTGCGCCTGATACTCCTTGAGTTCAATATCGGGCAGCTGGACATTCCGCTCCCATTTGTGGTCAACTGTCGGCACTGAATCGAGCAGCAGTTCCGTATAGGGGTGGACGGAATCAGTCAGTATTTGCTCGGAGGGACCGTATTCCACCATGCTGCCGCGATACATGATGCCGATATAATCGCTGACATAATAGGCAGTGGAAAGGTCGTGGGTGATATAAACGAAGCTAACCTTGTACTGCTCTTTCAATTCCAAGAACAGGTTGATGATATTCATCCGCAGCGAAGCGTCAATCATGCTTACGGGTTCATCCGCCACGATGAGGGTCGGTCGAGGAATCAGGCTGCGAGCAACCGAGATGCGCTGTAGCTCGCCACCGGAGAATTGATTGGCGTATTTGCCTTCCACCCGCGACAAATCCAAACCGACCGATTCCAGCACCCCGGCAACAATCTCCCGCGCTTCTTTTCTGTTCTTTGCGATGCCCAGCCGCAGGGCTGCATTGTACAGGTATCTATCAACCTTTTTACGGGCACTGAAGGCTTCAAAAGGGTTCTGAAAGATGGGCTGGACAGCGCTGTAATACTGCTTGCCTTGCAGGCTGTCGGGGGTCTTTCTGAAAATGTCGTGACCATTGATAAGCACCTCGCCAGTGGTCGGTTCCTGCAAGGCGAGGATAATCCGCGCCAGTGTGGTTTTGCCGCTGCCGGATTCGCCAACGATGCTCAAAATGGATGGCTGCGCCGCCGGTAAGCTCAGGCTGACATCATCCACCGCTACCAGACGAGTGCCGAAGATTAAGCCGCCGATGCGGAAGACTTTGCTGACATGGCACAGTTCAAGCAGATTTTCGCTCAAGATACTTTCTCGGTTCAATATAGATGACAAGACACAAAATGATTGGCTTCCATCTCGACCAGCGCCGGCTCTTGACGGGCGCAATGCTCCATCACTTTCGGGCAGCGGGCAGCAAAGCGACAGCCCGCCGGCGGATTCACCAGGTTTGGCGGTCTGCCGGAAATGCCGACGCGCTGCCGGCGGTCGCCAACCCGCGGCAGGGCTTGAATCAGCATTTGTGAATAGGGGTGCAAGGGATTGTTGAAGATGGATTCGGTGGGTCCGTATTCCACCAGCTTGCCGGCATACATAATCGCCAGTCGGTCGGTGATTTGGTAGTGTACACCCATATCATGCGAGACGACCACCAGGGTGTTTTCCATCTGTTCCTGCAATTCGGTCAGCATCAGCAGAATGCCCTTTTGGACGACCACATCCAGTGCCGTGGTCGGTTCGTCCGCCAGGACAATCTGCGGGTGCAGGAACGTGCCGAGCGCGACTAAAACGCGCTGTTTCATGCCGCCGCTGAGTTGATGCGGGTAGGAACGCAACACCTCGACCGGCAGCTCCAGTTCCTTCAGATAAGCCGCCACCCGTTCGCGGATTTCCCCCTTGCGTTTCAGGCGGTGGGTTTTCGGCACGGCATCAAAAAACTGGTTTTCGATGCGGATGACCGGGTTGAGTACACTCATCGAGCCTTGTGGAATATAGGAGATAAATTCCCACCAGTGCCGGCGCACTTCCCCTGGTCCTAGCACTTGCAGGCCGCCGTCGCCCGTCGGGAATTCCGCCTCATAGCTGCCGGAGACGATTTGCAGCGGCGGCTGCACATAATCGTAAAGCACCTTCAGCAAGGTGGATTTGCCGCAGCCCGATTCTCCCGCGATGCCCAGCACTTCATTGGAGCGGATATCGAAAGTCACGCCATCGACTGCCTGCACTTGTCCGCGCGGCGTATCGTAATAGCATTTCAGTTCGCGCAGCCTAAGCATCCTGGTGTCCCCGCCTTTCCGCCGACAGGCTGGAAATGCCGGTCGAAATGAGAAAGAGGCAGATAAACAGCAGGATGATAGCGACCACCGGGGAGCCAATCCACCACCAGCGCTGTCCGAGCAGCGCCTGATGCTGCAAAGCCCAATAAATCATCGTCCCCAGCGTGGCTTCTTCCAAACTGGAGAGACCAATCACCGCCAAGCCCGATTCGGTGGCGATGGCAACCAGAACCGTGTTGACGAAATTTGCCATCGTCCAGTTGACAATATGCGGGAAGACCTCCTCTATCAGTATGGTCACTGTGTTGGAGCCGGAGAAACGCGCCGTGTTGACAAACTGCCGTTCACGCATGCTCAAGGCGATTGAGCGCACCTGACGCGCGGGCCAGGGCCAATTAAACAAGATGAGTATGGCGCTGATTAAAACGAGCGAGGCACGTCCTTGCAGCAGTGATGCCATCAGGATGAGGATGGGCAAAGATGGCACGACGATAAAGACGTCCGCCAGCAGGGTGATGATGCGGTCAGGTATGCCGCCAACGAAACCCGCCAGCAAACCGGCAAAGACACCGATGAGCGTGGCGAAAAAGGCTACCAGCAAGCCGATAAACAAGGAGTTTTGCGTGGCGTATGTCAGCAGCCAGAAGGTATCCTGACCCAGATTGGTCGTACCCAGGAAATGCTCGGCGCTGGGCGGCAGGTTGCGCGGGTATCTAATCCAAGAACGCGGATCTTCAGGGGAAAAGAAAGGCAGAATCCCGCCGAGGATAATAAAGGCAGCGAGCATAATCATGCCGGCTGTCAGCCGCGGGTTTAGTCTGCGCATCTTTACCTCTGTCGGATTCGCGGGTCGAAGACGGGATACATCAAATCAATAATCAGGGTCGCCGTAGCGACGGCAATAATGGAAATCGTGATGGTGCCCATCAGCAGGTTGTAATCAGCTTGCAGCACGGCGTTATAAGTGATTGTGCCTAAACCGGGATAGCCGAAGAGAATCTCGGTAATCAGCGCCCCGTTGAAGATGATGCCAATTTGCAGCGCCAGCACGGTGACCTGTGGCAGGATGGCATTGCGCATGACATAAGCGGTCATAATCCTGCCCTCGCCGGCGCCTTTCAGCTTGGCGAAATAGACAAAATCCTCTTCCGAAATGCTTGACGCCAGCGCCTTCATGCTCAAAACCCACCAGCCGAAACTGACAATGACAATCGAAAGCGCGGGCAGAATAGAGTTGTAGATAGCGCTGGAGATGAATTGGGGGGATAGCGGCGCGCCCTGTACACTAAACGAAATCGGAAAGATCGGATTGATATACACGAATAAGATAATCAGGATAAGCGCGGTGATGTAATAAGGGATGGGATAAACAAAAATAGCGATGACTTCCAGGGCACGCGAGGAGATCCAGCGACTCTTGTAGCCTGCCAGCAGACCAATGGCATTGCCCACGATCCAGGCGATGATCGTTGATGTGAACAGCAAGGCGAGGGTCCAAGGGAGTCCACGGCCAATTAGTTCGTTGACCGGCGTCGGGAACATGGACAGCGAGGGACCAAACTCACGCGTGACAAATGTGCGGTGGAAGAAGCCGAAATACTGGTCAGCCAGCGTTCCCTCCAAGCCGAATGCCTGCGTCAAGGTAGCCCGCATCGCCTGTACTTGCTCTGCTTCCATATAGGCACCGCGGGTCATAATGCGTCCCAGCATCGCCTCAACGGGATCCGAAGGCAGAAAGCGGGGTACAAAGAAGACAATCGTGATGCCGATCCAGATTACCAGAACATAGGTAATCATCCGCGTAATCACAAACCTGGCAAATTGCATACTGTTTCCTCTGGCAGGGCGGAACAGGTGTGCCTGCGAAGGCACACCCAATCCAACTGATTATGGATTCAGCCTAGCCATCTCCCTTTGGCTGGAAGAAAGGCGTCTGATACTTGAAGAGCGACCACCACCACCAGGGGCCTTCATAGAAGTTGTCTGCGGTGGGCAAGCCATCCCAATAGGTTGTGATGACCGGCACGAATTTCGAGGTGCCGAACATGGGCAGCCAGGGTCTTTCCACGACAAACTGCTTCTCGAATTCCGTCAGAAGTGGGATCGTGTCCGGGTGATCGCTGGGCAGCGGCGCGATTTGATCGAGAATATCGCTGAGTGCGTCGCTGTCGTAACGCATGGCGTTGCCGGACGCTGGCTCGCCGATGGGAACGATGTGGCGCTTGTGCCAGAAGGCATCCAGGAGATCCCAGCTATCGGGCAAGGCACCACAGCCAGGCCAATAGGAGCCGGCGTCAAAGGTGCCGTTGTTGTAATTGCTCCAGAAGGTGCCGGAGTCCATCTGCTGCACCGAGGCATCAATGCCGAATTTGCGCCAGTTATCGGCGACAGCGAAAGCCAGACGCTGTGACTGCACCTCAAAGTTGGAGGGCGAGTTGATGGTGATTTGCCAGCGGGAGCCATCGGGCTTGTACCATTCGCCGTTATCGAGCGTAAAGCCCTCGGCTTGCAGCATTTCGGTGGCTTTTTCCGGGTCGTGCTTCCACCAGCCGACGCCAAAGAGGTCTATCAGGGCGTCTTCGTCGGCAGGCAAGCCTTCTACACCCTGGGTAGCGAGGATTTCGGCGATCTGCACGGCGTAATCCGGATCAAAGGGCTTATAGCCATCTTCGAATTCAAAGTTGGTCAGCCATTCGCGCATGGGTTTGTGGAAGGCGTCGTGAATGACCTGAACGGGTGGTACGGCAAGCGGCGATACGCGCAGGATGCCGGCGAATGTCGCCAGACCGACGCTCTTGATATCGGTCGCCAGAGCCATCGCCCAGCGGACATTCTGGCTGTCCCAGGGTTCCTGCGAGTTAGCGAAGATGATACCGCGCTCGCAGGGGTCATCAAAGTTCGCCCAAGGGAAGTTTACGTGCCAGGCGCGGGCGTTCGGATTCTGCTCGCGCAGGATATCCCAGGCTTCGGGCGAGATATCGGTAAAGATATCGAGGTTGTTCTGTATACCAGCGATGATGCGGCGTTCTTCAGTGCCGTAGAAGCGGAAGAGGATGTATTCGGGTCCTGGTTCACCGAAGATCATGCCGACATCGGTATGCTGCCAGTCTCCGCGCTTGGTATAAAGGAACCAGTTGCCGTTAGGATCGACGTCGGTCAAGGTATAGGGTCCGCTGACGACCGGTGGATAGTTCTGAAAGGTGGCGGCGTCTTCGTTTTCCCAGATATGCTTGGGGATCAGGCGGAAGTGATCGCCCCAAATGTGCACGCCGAGGGTATAAGCCAGGCGCGGTTCCGACCGTTTGGTATTCAGAATCATCGTCAGGTCATCAACGACTTCGTAGCTGTCCACCACTTGGGAGAGGAAGCCGCTATAGGGGAACTCGGGCGTGTTTAATATGGTGTCGATGGTAAAAGCCATGTCCGCAGTCGTGATGGGCTCGCCATCGCTCCAGCGCAAGCCTTCGCGCAACGTAATGCGGAAGCTGGTGTAATCATCGTTGAGCGGCTCGGGCATTTCAGCCGCCAAGCCAGGGAACTGCTCGCCGGTGGCGGTGTTGATCTCCCACATATTGGAATAAGCCAACTGGTGCAACCCCTGGTTAAACCTAGTGCCCGCTTGATAGGGATTAGTCTGTGTGGGATTGTCAATGCGCCCGTCAAGCTGGTCAACAATCAGAGTCGTCGCACGTGGCGTACCGACTTCGGTCTGCTCCTGCGCAGAGACAAGTGCGGTGGATAGCAGCATAAAAAGCGACGAAAGAAGGAGCAAGAAAACGAGTTTCGTGTATTTTCCGTACATGGTTATTCTCCTAAGATATATTTTGAAAAATCGCAATTCGGTAATCACAGACATCCAATCGATAGCATTCTCCCTTCTATCCGCATTGCTCCAGCCTGCTAAAATAAGAGCTACGACAGTGCCATTACTATAACCCGAGTTAGATAAATAATCAAGGCACATTGAAGGAGTGCATTTCAGATTATTGGCAGATCAAGTCCCCTTGTCTCAAATTGAAATACTTCCCAACCGCGACCAAAGGTTTTTTAACATGATTACACCAAGTCAGTATATCCTCAATGTTCAGCACTCCGAATCTATAACTGCGATTTTTACTGCGTTTATAGCCCAGCACCAGTAGCGGCTCGGTATCGAGCAGATAAGTTTTTGTGTGCCCAACTTCCAAGTCCAGCAACCAATCGCAACGCATCCTTTCCACCAGATCACGCAAACCGCGCGAGCGACGATTGAACTGACTTTGGGTCAGCAGGTCGGGGAACAAATCGCTGTGATGGGTACGGATGTAACTCAAATACTGTCTCTCCGATGGATAAGGAATATATTCGGCCGCCAGCATCCAGGTCATCACCTCACTGACACTAAACCTGGATTGCGTCAGCAGCTTGGCCCCGGCGCCATGACTGAGCTTTTTCTTGATGCCAATCGTCAATTTTCACAAATACGGATAGTCAACAAGGTTTCAATGGTTATACTATACATGGGGCTGGCTTCTCCTGATGGCTGGTTTAGAGTACTTACCATTTTGGAGATCAGCCCTGTTTTGTCAATTCAATTTCACATCAGACGTACATTTATAAGAGCGTCTGTGTGACGCTCCTCATTCACTGTGTCCCTGGCACGGCGGCGGTCGAAGCCCGCACGACCAGCCGCGGTGTCAGTGTAATCGGCTCGGGCGCATCCCCCTGGATAATCGCCAGGAGCATATTCATCGCCAGCCGGCCCCATTTGGGAAGCTGATGATTGATGGATGTCAGCGGGG
>DAOUKA010000010.1:0-2531 GCA_034421915.1 Anaerolineae bacterium | reverse complement strand
TATCACATCCCGGACGAGCTCGCGCACAAGCTGGAAACGGGGTCGCTGGTGCGGGTGGAATTTGGCGTGGCGATGCAGTCGGGGGTGATTGTCGCCCGACATGATGAGACCGAAATCCCCGAAACCAAGCCCATTCTGGAGCTTCTCGACCCCCAGCCGGTTATGCTGGCGGAACATATCGACCTGGCGCATTGGCTCAGTCGGGCTTATCTCGCGCCCATCGGCATTTGCATCTGGCTGATGCTGCCGCCGGGCTTCACCGGCAAGTCCGACCGCCGCTACCGCCTCAGCAGCCCGGACGTCCCCGCGGATGAGGGCTTGCAAGGCAGGCTTGTCCATCATCTGCAAGAAAAGGGACCCGCCTGCCTGACGCAGCTTCGGCGGGTCTTTCGCCGGCAGCCCGTCGAGCGTGAACTCCGCCAAATGGAAGCCGCCGGTCTGGTCAGCTGGGAATCGGTTCTTTTGCCGCCCAGCGCCAAGAAAAAAACGACGCGGCGCATCTACCCCAACTTTGCGGCTGAAGAACTGGCGGCGCGCCTCAAGCAGGTCAGCAGCCGCCAGCAGGCTGATTTGCTGGAAGTGATTGCAAAAAATGACGGGAAGCCGCTGGACATCCGGCAGGCCTTGGATCTGGCGGGTGTCAAAACCCGCAAGCCGCTGGATCGACTCATCGAAGACGGCCTGATTGAACTGCGCGGCGAACAGGTCTGGCGCGATTCGCTGCGCGACTTCGACTTTGTGCCGCGCAGCCCGCCCAAGCTGACAGCCGACCAGCAAGCGGTCTGGGATGAAATCCACAAGGCGCTCAAGCCGCCACAGGACAGCGCCGAACATGCCCGCTTCCTTTTGCACGGCGTGACCGGCAGCGGCAAAACCGAAATCTACCTGCGAGCGATTGCCGCCACACTGGCACAGGGACGGCAGGCGATCTTTCTGGTGCCGGAAATCGCTTTGACCCCACAAACCATTCGGCGCGTATCCGAGCGATTCCCGCAGCAGGTGGCGATTGTCCATGGCAGCCTGCCCCAAGGCGAACGTTATGATACTTGGCAGCGGGCGCGTGGCGGCGAGGTGGATGTGATTGTCGGGACGCGCTCGGCCTTGTTCACCCCCCTGCCCAATCTGGGTCTGATTATCCTTGACGAAGAACATGACCACAGCTACAAGCAAGCCCCCCCGATAACCGAACCCTATTATCACGCGCGGGAAGCGGCTGAATACTTGATGGCGCGCAACAGGGGGCTGCTCATTTTGGGCAGCGCAACGCCCGATTTGCTTAGCTATCACCGCGCCCAGCGCGGGCATCTCACCTATTTGCACCTGCCCAACCGCATCATGGGGCATCGTCAGCGCATTCAGGAGCAGGCGGAACGGGCTGGGGTGGTCGCCCGCTACCAACAGGCGAGCGCCGATGCCCTGCATATCGACCTGCCGCCGGTCAGTGTGGTCGATATGCGCCGCGAACTGCGGCAGGGCAATACCAGCATGTTCAGCCGCGAACTCAAGCAGGAACTGGCGAACGTGCTTGCGCGCGGCGAACAGGCGATGCTCCTGCTGAATCGGCGCGGACAGGCGAGTTATGTCTTCTGCCGCGACTGCGGCCATGTGGCGAATTGCCCGCGCTGTGACATCCCGCTGACCTATCATCGCCAGTATGAGGCCATGCGCTGCCATCACTGCGGCGCCAAACAGGATGCGCCGCGAACCTGCCCCGCCTGTCAGTCCGAACGCATCCGCTACTTTGGCGCCGGCACGCAGCAGGTGGACGAGACGCTTAAAAGCCTGTTTCCCGCCGCTCGCACCTTGCGCTGGGATGTCGATACCGCCAGCAAGCCCGAGATGCACTACGCGATTTTGCAGCAGTTTATTGAACGCCAGGCCGATGTTCTCATTGGCACGCAGATGATCGCCAAGGGGCTGGATTTGCCACTGGTGACGCTGGTCGGCGTCGTCAGCGCCGATTTGGGTCTGGCGCTGCCGGATTATCGCGCCGGCGAGCGCGTGTTCCAGCTGTTGACGCAGGTCGCCGGGCGGGCGGGACGCGGCGTGCTGGGCGGGAAAGTCGTCTTGCAGACCTACCAGCCCAAACATTATGTCATCCAAGCCGCCGCCCGACACGATTACATCGGCTTCGTCGAAAAAGAAAACGCCTATCGCAAAGAGATGGGCTACCCCCCCTTTCGGCGGCTGGCTCGCATCATATTCAGCTACACCGACCCCTACAAAACCCGAAAACAGGCGGAAACAGGCGCGCACCGCGTGCGCGAACTCTTGCGAAAACACGATTTATCCGGCACCAGCCTGATTGGGCCCGCGCCCTGCTTTTTCACGCGCATCGACCGCCATTATCGCTGGCATCTGCTGCTGCGCGGCCCCAATCCAAGCGTGGCATTGCGCGGGCTTAAAACCGAACCCGGCTGGCGAATCGACATAGATCCGACCGATGTCCTGTAACATCCGCCCGCCCCGCGTGATACAATAGACAGCAATCGGCAACAGGGAAAGCGCCATGCGAAAATTATTCAGTCTCC
>DAOUKA010000009.1:0-1809 GCA_034421915.1 Anaerolineae bacterium | reverse complement strand
AAAGAGATAGGCATGAGCGCGGACAATCGTGCTATCGATGATGCCATGCTCCATATCCGGATCATCAGCCAACGCCGCCATCATCCGTTCTCAGACCCCTTGTTTGCACCAACGCGCGAAGCGTTTGTAAATCATGTTCCATTTTCCGTATTTTTTGGCAGCAAGCGCCATGTGCGCCACTGCGGCTCATCCATTTTACAGCTTCAATAAAGTGGCGACAGACCGCTTCGTCCTTGCCCACATAGGCAATTTGGGTCGCGGACGATGAAACCCCGAATTTTCGTCCATTGTTTGTCGGTTAGCCTTATATCAGTCATGGGACTGTTTTGACACACATTTATCTCAAATGTCAACACGCCCTAATCAAGTTAGACAGGATGCACGCAATGGTTAAGATGACTGCTCCAACTTACAATCTTCCTGTAGAACATGTTGTATCATATTTAAAACTAAAGGGCTGGAAGCTCGCCCATGATAACAAGCGTTGGTATGTATTCGAGGGTTACGAAGACATTGAAGGTAATCCGTTTGAGATTGTTTTGCCCAAAAATACCAGTGCGCCGGACTATTCTATATACGTCCAGCAGACGGTTAATATTTTGTCTTCCTTGACGGACAAAACACCCGAGACAATCACTAATGATATGTTGTTTTATGACCGAGACATATTGATGGTCCGCGTCGTGGAAAGTGTCGATACCATATCCATACCTATAGGTCTGGCAGCCAAGCAGATTTCAGAGCTTAAACAATTAATTGCTTATGCAGCATGTTCAGAAAAAAACGCGAAAACGCATTTTAGTAACTCTGCATCCGGAAATGAGATGGTTAAGCATTATCATTTTGGACACACTTTTGTCGGTAGTTTTGGGTATCGTATCGAATCTCCTGTTGGGGACGAGAAACACTTTCATCAAGAACCTCGTCAAATGGATCTTTTTGAGGAGGGCGAATCGGTCATATTACCACTCCAGAGACGCGTCATGGAGAGAATCGCAAGGGGATTGGCGGCAACTGAGAAAGCTGTGAACCTACAAGATGTGCAGCCGCTTATTGATGGATATGCCGAAGGATTTAATGCAAATATGTGTACCGCAATCCTTAAGATGTTAAATGAGCAAAAAGAGCCGATTGAATATAGCATTAAGTGGTCGCATAAAATTGAGGTATCCGATGATGTAAGAAATATCAACAATATTCCTATACAGCAGAGACATTTTGAGTATTTGGAAACTGCGAGTAAAAAATTGAAGGAACTGAAACCAGAATCTAAGACTATAGAAGGTCTTGTTATTGGCTTGAGTTCTTCAGGTGACCCACTGAGCGAAGATGTAGCAGAGCGTTCCATACTTATTAAATGGGATCCGCCAAAAAGAGGCCGACCTCGAAATATTCGGATTACCCTTGAGAAAGATGATTATATAAAAGCCCATCAAGCACATCTCGATTGGAACACTGTTTCAGTGAATGGAATCATGCAGCGCAAGGGTTCAAAGTGGCAACTGTCTGAACCACAGGAATTCAAGATTCTTCGCTGATATCCTAGCTATAGAAAACAACTATGGATAACCTCCGCGCTAAAAAAATCTAGCGCCGGAAAAGCAGGTTGATGACGCCCATCCCCTCCAGCAGGTGCTTCTCAACATTTGCATGATACATAAACGCTGTGTCAGCGAGGTCTTTGAGATGATCCATTTGCATTCCTCGGGCCGGCTGTCTGTCAAAGCAGTTCCTGCACGTTGTCGTGTATTTTCCGAATGGCGGCGGCAATCTCGTGCATGTCTTCCTCATCGCCCAGCAGGGCATTCT
>DAOUKA010000008.1:0-3549 GCA_034421915.1 Anaerolineae bacterium | reverse complement strand
GTATATGATTACTAATACAGGCCCACTCGATGACAGGGTGTCATGGAGGTCCATCAAATAATAATTTGCTAACAGGTTAATCTAAGCCAAATAAAAAGGAGAAGAACCAAAATGACAACAAGCTGGACAGTTGCAATTGACTGGGAGCGAGATGGCAGCTACACAGATGAGACTGACAAAGTCCTGTCTGCCAACTGGTTTCTCGGTTTCCAGCAGCCTTTTACGGCTGTGGGCAATGATGCACAATTGACCCTCGGCGTGCGCAACCAAGACAGACGCTTCTCACCGGAAAATCGCAGCGGCGCCCTCTAAGGTCATCTTCCCACCGGCGCTGAGCGTTGCCTGATGGTATCCCCACAAGATTTTCGGACAATTTGAAAGTATGAGACCAAACAGTCGCCCTTTTGAGGCTGGGATGTGATAGACGTTAAATGAAGCGGTTGTGTCTTGTGGACTGGCTGGTGACAGGGCAAATGCCACATGACACATTCACAAATCTGCTCGATATTTGGCAAGGAGGGATTATGCCATTCAGAGGAATTTCAATTGATGACGAAGGTTCAATCATTTACGATGGCGAGAAATTCATCGTCAACCATCCCAGCAAGGTGCCGGACAATTTTGACCCGGGCGATAAACCGGTGGTTGGCTTGCCGAAAACCCATCCGAGCCATCCGCAAAATCGCCAGCCCTCTCCCATTCCAAAATATGTGCCACCTTCGGTCATTTACACCGCTTTTGACAACAAGCGGGCAGAGGAACATAAAGAGCATGTTCGCAGGGTACGGCAATCTCTAAGCGACAAGCCAGCCAATCAACCGCATCCAACTCCATCGCCGCATCTCCCAGCGCCACCGCCGGGAATAGATATACCCGGTTACACGCAACCTCATCAGCCTGTTCAAGAGGCATCGGACAATAGTGAATCCGAGAAAAAGAAGAAGAAACGACAAGAGACAGGTTCAAGCGAGCCATCCCTCCCCGACTTTCCGCAGGATATGGAATATCAGCCCGACATCAGCGCACTTGGGCTGGTCAACTTTGAGACTAAGGCTGCGGTGATGAAAATCATAAACGGGCATGACCCCGATGATGACGAACAGGATACAGAGCAGGCATGGAACAATCACCTGCGGATTCTCGGACTAAACGATGTTTTCAGTCAAGGAGATTGGTACACGACAAGGCTAGGTACACCATTTCAAAACGACAGTATTGATATGGCATTCGCTGATGGCAACATCGGTATTCTTCAACCTCCAAAGCCAGTCGCTGAAGAAGCGCATAAAACTGAATCACAGCGGATCAATCTCGTCAGTCTGGATCATCTCAGGAAATATGTTGACGGTTGGGATGAGACTTGGACAACTGAAACAGATCTGAGCCATTTCATCATCGACAAATTTGCCAATGACTATGGAATTCAAGTGCCAGATGATTTTGCTGATTTGTCAGTTGAAGAGCAGGTAATGACCTTGCTTCAGTCCGTTCACTATCATCGGGAGGCGTACTACTCAAAAACATGGCAATATGAGAGTCCCCATCCGTTGGATATCCTGGAGGAGGATTACCATGATTTTCTTCCCCTGCCGGAATTGCTGGACCCAAGACCGTTAAACGACCTTAATGCCTTGCTTGAAGTCTTGGGTTTGGAATCTGGAGTGGATGCTGTCGATTATCTGCGTCCAAAAGTGGGGCTGGTATATGCAAAGTTGGGACATGAAGTGCCGGAAAACTGGGGAAGTGTTGAGAATGCCGTTCTGATGGCAAACATGCTGCACACCGGCATTGAGGATATGTTTATCCGGCACGAATCGGATAGCACGTTTTTGAGCGATTATGACCCGGCTGTAATCGAGTTTCGTGACAGGTATTTCAATAGTGGATACAGCACGATTAACGAAGATTATCAACGCCTGTCAGGGACCTCGGATTCCTCGCTCTTCGGTTTTGTTCTCTCTGTTCTTCTCTCTATAGCTTTTGAACCAGTGGATTGGGGGCTGACTGGTGCTGAAGTTGTTGATGCTGCTTCAAAGGAGGATTGGGGATCGGTTCTTCTAAACACCGGGCTACTGCTTTTGCCAGGCGTACCCGGATACACTGACAACCTCATGAAGTTGCCTGATGAGCTTGCAGACCTAGCTCGACGGCTTGATATTGACCTTCAAAGCCTTGGCGCACGCAATCTTATAAAAAGAAACGATTTAGTCAATCGCGGATTCACCGAACAAACAGTCGATGACATGATATCGGGTAAGGCGACACGTCCAGCATGGGGTCAAGGTCATGGTAAAGCAGAAGGTCTTCTCGAAGTGCCAGGGCCCCGTGCATCCCGACGAGAGCAAATGCAAATTCGCGCTCAAAATGATGTAACACATTTCTTGGGAGACGAAGGCGGTTATCACGTTATCAGCCTCGGACCGAACCAACATAACCTGTTCCGAGACAATCTGCAACGTTCCATAAACTACCGTGGAACAGGAAACCCGGATATTGTCATTATGTATCGAGATTTGGATGGTACGATGGTAGCCCGAGAGTTTGATATATATACCCCTATCTCGAATAATGACAGAACTATCACAGAAACCATAAAGGGCAAAGTTCGTGATCGTGATAGTGGAGTTTATCGACAGGCTGATCGGATTGTATTGAACCTGGAGCTAACGCAGAGTGATGTTAATCTGCAATCTCTCAAAGGCAGATTGGAACGAGAAAACACCCACTTTCTCAAGGAAATCATCATAGTTGACCAAGTGAATGGAGACTATGAAATCATTGATGTTTGGACATTCAACCCATAACACACAGGAGGCGAAGAATGGGGAATATACATACATTAACTGCACATACAGATCTATCTATCGAAGCGATACGTAAGATTCTGTTTGATGGTATTGATATCGGGGAAGATCCTAAGGACAGGAGAAAACTTCGAGGCGACGGGTTTTACTGCACAATAGGTTTCTCACCTGCGACAGCTGTAGATGTTTCAGAAAACTGGATTCTGGATGCGCCCGAGAATTTGAACGTTGCATTTTATTTTGGGTGGGACGTTAAAGGTTTCATTAACGCAATGAAAGTCGTCATGAATTGGTTCAGACAAACAACCGCGGACTGTGCTTATCTGTTCAATGTTGAAATTATCTTGTTGTTACGAGTTAATGGAAAAACAACTCGGAATAGTACAGATGAAGCCTGGTTTCCGGATGAAGTTATTGAACTGATTGATATTCCGCATGAGGTTAAAGATTTAGGCATTCTATAAAGATAAAGGAGAAAAAACAAAATGCTAACCACATGGACAATCGCAATCGACTGGGACCGAGACGGGGAGTTCATCGGCGACGATATCGTCACCAACCGCACCCTCTGGGTCAACTGGTTCCTGGGCTTCCGCGAGCCTTATCAGGACATCGCCCAAAATTCACTGCTGGGACTGGTGCTGGATAACCGCGACCGCCGCTTTTCACCAGAGAACGATGACGCCTCCAATCCACTGGCAGGGAAAATCCAACCTCTGCGACCTGTGCGGATTCAATCCAACGA
>DAOUKA010000007.1:0-2016 GCA_034421915.1 Anaerolineae bacterium | reverse complement strand
CAAAATAACAATACTTTTTCAACGTTTTCTCAGGCAAGTTATTCATATCATAGGGAATAAACATTGCATCCGTATTATAAACAGCCGTCTCAGCCTTTGAATAAAAGAGGATAATGTCATGGTTTGACGGCAATTTTCTTTTTGTCATGCCTTTGGGATTGGTGCGCCTCCACACAATCTCATTGCGAAAGTTCTTGCGCCCAAATATCGCATCCATAATCAGCTTGAGATAATGCCCAGCTGTCGGGTCGCAATGCAGGTAAATGCTGCCCGTCTTTTTCAACACGCGGCGCATGGCGCGGAGTCGCAGCGACATATTCAGCAGATAGGCCGCCAAGCTGGGCTTTTTGCCCCGCCCGCCGCGAACCTGCTCGACTTCCTGGGCGAACTTGACGATGGTCGCCAGCGAGCGGGTGCGCGGGTCGCGCTCCATTTCATCCAGCCGCCCGTTGTCATCGGGCTTCCATTCCCAAGTATCCTTAAAGGCTTCAACGGGTTTCAGGCTTTTGTCGCGCCCCTTGAAGGGCAGGTTGTAATTGCTGTTGGAGTTGAAAGGCGGGTCGAGATAAATCAGGTCAATCGACTCGCTCGGCAGTTCATCGGCATCGTTCAGAATATCCAGACAGTCGGCGGCATACAGGATTCGGTTCATAGGTGACAGCCTCGCAGGCAAGCGAACAGGCCGGCATTCCATGACAATCCGAAAAGAGGTACACTCGCGACGAAAGCCTTCGGGTTTTCGTATAATTCGGTATTCCTGTGACAGAAAGAGCTTGGATGGCGCATATCTGTCACAGGAATCCTGCATAGAGCGGTCATGGAAGACCGTCTTTATAAATTAGCACAGGGTTAAACTTCCTGCAACCTTTTTTTGGCCGCTGCGCTTGCAATTTGGGGGTTTCGCCTGTATGGTTGCGCCTTGACTGAAGCCTTTCAGCAGGTGAGCGATGACCCAAACCTATGTTGTGACTGGCGCCGCCGGTTTTATCGGCTCGCATATTGCCGAACGTCTGGTGCGCGATGGGCAGCGCGTGCGGGTTATCGACAATCTGCTGACCGGCAAGCCCGAACATCTGGCGTTTCTGAAATCGCTTGATGGCGACTTGTCGATTAGCAAGGGCAGCATTGGCGACCTCGATGCCCTGCGGACCTTGTTCAAGGGCGCCGATTATGTGTTTCATCAGGCGGCGCTGCCTTCAGTCCCGCGCAGCATCGCTGATCCTCTGGAAACCCACCGGCACTGTGCGACCGGCAGCCTGCATGTCTTGATTGCCGCCCGCGACAATGATGTCCAGCGGGTGGTCTATGCCGCTTCGTCCTCCGCTTATGGCGACCAGACAGGCGACTTCAAATCCGAATCCATGCCGCCGGCGCCGATTTCGCCCTATGCCGCCGCCAAGCTGGCGGGCGAGCATTATTTTCAGGCTTTTTATCACGCTTATGGGCTGGAGACGGTCGCCCTGCGTTATTTCAATGTCTTTGGGGCGCGGCAAGACCCCCATTCGGCTTATGCAGCCGTCATCCCCAAGTTCATCAATCTGATGCTCCAGGGACGGCCGCCGCCGATTTATGGCGATGGCAGCCAAAGTCGGGATTTTACGTATATCGACAATGTGGTGCAGGGCAATTTATTGGCAGCCACAGCCCAAGAGGCCGTGGGCGAAACCATCAATCTGGCGACTGGCGGGCGAGTCCGCATCAAGGATTTGGTCGCCAAGCTGAACCGCCTGCTCGGCACGCGGCTGCCGCCGGTTTATCATGCGGAACGGCCGGGCGATATTAAGCATTCGCGTGCCGATGTCGCCAAGGCGGGTGAACTGCTGGGCTTCGAGCCGATTGTCGATTTTGATGAGGGTCTGCGCCGCACCGTCGACTGGTATCGGCGGCGCTAGGCTTTTTTTACCCCACACTTCGCAGCAAAAGGCGCAGGGCGCTGATGCTGATGTCTTTCTGGTCGGTTTTGGAATAGATAATGAGTAAGGTGATGCGGGTAGTATGATCCGTCGATTGCACAAG
>DAOUKA010000006.1:0-1968 GCA_034421915.1 Anaerolineae bacterium | reverse complement strand
TATGTGCTGGGCGAGATGCAGCATACCAACCATGTCCTGCTGTCGGTTGTTCCCAAAGAACTGATTCCAACCTTAATGGACGAAGCCCGCGCCGTGATGGGCGACTTGCTCCAGCCCAACAATGGCGTCGCCTTTGTCGTGCCACTGGACGAGGCAATAGGCGTTCGGTCACACGGTGATGCCCAGAATCAGGCGGGCTAATGCCAAGCCGCGCCGCAATTTGAACCTTGAGCATCGCCGCAAATTTGCTATACTGTCTTTTATCAGCTAGCGAGGTAGCTCAATCGGCAGAGCAGGTGCCTTTGGCGCACAAGGTTAAAGGTTCGAGTCCTTTCCTCGCTGAAAAACGCAAAACAAAAAGTCTGTTTAGGTAAGGCAGGCTTTTTTGTTTGAAGGATGATTGAGAGGCCATGCCATGTTCCTGTCCTATGACGGCAAGAAGCCAGCAGATGACATCCTGCAAAATACGCCCAAAACAGAACTGCAATCCGTCTATGGTCAAGGCGCGGGCAGCAAACTCATTCAGGGGGACAACCTGCCCATCCTGCGCAGCCTGCTGGACACCTATCGGGGCAAAATCTCGCTGGTCTATGTTGACCCGCCTTTTGCGACCAACGGAGCGTTCAGGATAGGCAGCGACCGCGTCAGCACGATAAGCAGCAGCAAGAGGGACAGGTTAGCCTACCGCGATACCCTGCTCGGCGCGGCCTACCTGGAGTTTCTGCGGGAGCGGCTGATTTTCCTGCGCGAACTGCTGTCGGATGAGGGCTCCATTTATCTGCATATAGATTGCAAGATGGGTCATTATGTGAAAATCCTCATGGACGAGGTGTTTGGGGCGCAAAACTTCCGCAATGACATCAGCCGCATCAAATGCAACCCCAAAAACTTTCATCGCCGCGCCTATGGCAATATCAAAGATCGGATTCTGTTCTACTCGAAGACCGGCCGCCCGATATGGAACGACCCCCGACAGCCTTATTCTGAAGAAGATGGAGAACGTCTGTTCCGAAAAATGGACGAAAGCGGGCGCAGGTACACCACGATACCCCTGCATGCGCCTGGCGAAACCCGAAATGGCAGCACGGGACAGGTATGGCGCGGCATCGAGCCGCCCAAGGGGCGTCACTGGCGGAGCAGCCCGAAAGTGCTGGAAAACTGGCATCAACAGGGATTGATTGAATGGTCAGCCCATGGCGTCCCCCGCAAGATAAAATACATGGACGAAAGCCAAGGGAAAAAAGTCCAGGATATTTGGGAGTTCAAAGACCCCCAGCATCCGCATTATCCAACCCAAAAGAACCTCGACCTGCTGAAACGGATTATCGCGGCATCCTCCAACAGGGGCGATTGGGTGCTGGACTGTTTTTGCGGCTCGGGGACAGCCCTGCTGGCAGCCCAGGCTCTCGGACGCCGCTGGATTGGCATTGACGAATCCGAGCCGGCCATAGAAGTCGCCCAAGAGCGATTGGGCGTGGTGCGCGATGGCTCCCCGCCCCCGCCGCAGCATGAGTTCCTGAGGGGCTTTAGCCAGCTTCCAAATTGCGCCGGTGATGATAATCAAAGGTCAGAATGCTGCGGATTGCCTGATGAGCCGCCTGTTTCGGCTTAATCGGCCCTGCCTGATGCCACAAGAGGCGGTCGTTGAGCAAGTATGAATCCATGATTTGGCTGAGGCGATAGCTGGTCAGCAGGTTCTGGTCATTGTCATAGACGGACACATCGCCGCCTTCGGCATTCACCAGTTCCGCCAGATGCACCGTCACAAATTCAGCGCCGTCTTTGTGAATGCCTTCGGGGGTTGGATGTCCCTGCTCTTCTGAACTGGCTGTCACGCGAATCAGATGCACCTGCACCTCCCAGGGGATGCGCTTCATCTCGTCCGCCAGCGGAAACTGTCGGAAATCGAAGCGGATTAACGCCTGCAAAAAGGCATTGTCAAAGGTGGTATCCAGCAGGGGCGCGAAC
>DAOUKA010000005.1:0-7649 GCA_034421915.1 Anaerolineae bacterium | reverse complement strand
GCGCAGCCGGTCTCGGACTTGCCGGCGCCGGCGCCGATTAAGGTGATGTCGCCCATCAAATCGGTTTCGAGCGTCACCGCGTTGGCGGCGCCGCCCACATTCGCCAGCGGGTCGCTTAGCGGCAGCCGTTGGGGGCGGACGCTGCCGCCGCTCGCTGTCGCCTCTGCGATAAGTTTATAGCGCTGTCCCTGCGCCTTGGCGGCGGCGATGTCGGCGGCGGTGATGTCAGTGATGCCCGCGACCTCCAAATCTTCCATGGCCAGCGGGACGCCAAACAGGGCATTTGCCAGAATCAGCACCTTGCCGGCCGCATCCCAGCCTTCCACATCGCCGCTGGGGTCGCTTTCGGCATATCCCAGCGCCTGCGCTTTTACTAGGGCATCGCCATAAGACAGGCCCGCTTCCATCTGCGTCAGGATATAGTTGGTCGTGCCGTTGAGGATGCCCCGCGCCGAACGAATCGCGCAGCCAGCCAGGGCCTCTTCAGCCAGATGCAGGGCCGGCGTGCCAGCCATCACCGTGCCTTCATATCGCAGCTGCAGCTTGTTGGATTCAGCCTTGGACTTCAGGCGTTCATAATCCAGCGCCACCGGTCCCTTGTTGGCGAGAACCAGATGCAGCCCATGGTCAAGCGCCAGATGACACAGATCCAAAGCTGGCTGGGCGGTTTTCAAATCGGTGGGGCTGACCTCGACCAGGGCATCCGCCTGTCCCTTGAGAATCATGTCGCTTGCTGTCCAGTTTCGCTGAAGGTCCGCGCTGGCGGGGTAGTCGGCAAATGCGCCAGCTTGGGCCGCTTCCAGCAGCGGCGGCACATCCAGCCCCTTCGGATGGTACAAGCTGCCTTTGGAAGCGGTCACAACCCCCACAATCCGCGGGAAGAAACGATGCTTCTGCCCCAGTTCAGCCGCTTTATCGCGCAGGATTTCAGCAAAACCCTGCCCAACCACACCAAAACCAATCAGAATAAGTTTCATTTTTCGCTCCAAATCAAAGCGAGTCCATCCAACCGCCTCTGATACCTGGACGTGGGGCGCTTGGAATAGTCTGATTTAATCGGCCTGGCTGAGCTTGTCGAGGGCTGCAAGCGCCTTCTGGACGCTCTCATGCGGGCGCGCGCCTATCTGCTCGTCGACCAGGATGCCCTCCTCGTCTATCACCCAGTAAGAGCGGGTCGCCGCCAGAGGCAGCTTGAAAATCCTCAAGTTGATGCCCCAGGCATCCCAGGCAGCCAGCATCCTGTGTTCGGGGTCGGAGAGCAAATCATAGGGCAGCTTTTTCGCTGCTTTCCAGGCGGCGAGATCGGCCACGCTGTCGCTGCTGACGCCCAAGACGACCGCGCTGCTGGATTCAATCTGCGGGAAGGCATCGCGGAACGAGCAGGCTTGATGGTTGCACCCCGGCGTGTTGGCTTTGGGGAAGGCGAAGATGACCACTTTCCGCCCGCGGTAATCGCGGAGCCTGACGGGTTTGCCGTCTTGATTTCGCAATTCAAAGTCTGGCGCTGGCTGTCCGATGGCTGGCATGGCGCGGCTCCTTTCAAGCGCTAGGTCATCCCGTGCGCCGCTTCGTCGGCGCGGGCAACCCGCTGACCCTCTTCGATATCGATGCGGCTAAGCAGAAAACCGCCGATGACAAATAGCGCAATCAGGCTGAGAACCGCCGGGCGGCTGCTGCCCAAGACAATGCCGGCAAAGGCGAATATCAGCGGCCCAATAATCGAGGCGAATTTTTCCATGATGCTGTAAAAGCCGAAGAATTCGCCGCTTTTTGTGGCGGGACACAGGCTGGCATACAGGCTGCGGCTGAGCGCCTGGCTGCCGCCCTGCACGGTGGCGACCATCCAGGCAAGCAGCCAGAATTCCAGCGTGGCATCGAGGATGAATCCCCAGCAGGCGATGATGCAGTACACCGCCAGCGACAGGAGAATGCTGCGCCGCGTATCGAGCCGCTGCGCCCAGACGACAAAACGGGATTTCAGCAGCCATGCCAGCAGCAGGGCAAAAATTTCAAACAGGGCCAGAATGCCTGCAATGGTCGGCAGGCTGCTCTGGCGCTGCGGCGCCTGCACTTCAATGCCGCTTAGCGCAATCACGACTTCAGCCCCTTCGGAAATGTTGACAATCTCGAGGCTGTGCTGACCGGCCGCGCCCGTTTCCAGCACGGTCACTGCCTCATAGCGCACTGTCGGATGGTAGGTATCGATGATGACAGCCGCATCGCTTTCGGCTTCGGTCAGCGTTTGTCCATCCAGCCGGAATCCGATGAGGCCGCCATCGGGCGACATCCGATAGCGCAGCTCGAGATTCTTGCCGTTAAACTTGAATGTCTGGCTGGCATCGGGTTCGTCGGTCGTGAAGTAGCTCAGGTCATCGGGGCGGCCGGTCAGCAGGGTGGTCAAGCTGCCCAGCAGTCCCTCGCCGCTCAGTTCATCGCCCGATACGCGCATCTCGTTCCAGCGGCCGGTGGATGCGAAGGCGGCGTCACAGATGAGATAGCCCCCCTCGCCTGCGTGATCCCCCTCGGGGACATAAGGCAAAGGCGGCGCGCCGGTGATATGGGCGGGCAGGATATGGACGAGCGCCATGCCGACAATCGGCAGGGCGATGGCATTGAAGAGGATAAATGCCAGATAGAATGGCGTCCGTTTGTTATCGCGGGAGGGCAGGCGACCGAAGATGACGCTGAAGGGCGCGCCGGCGAATTGCACCAGCAAGAGCGCCAGCACCAGTTCCACCAGCCCGAAGCCAAGCTCGGCGCCATAGATGGCCGCCACAGCGATAATCGTGCCAATGGCGTCGTTGTAAATCAGGAAGGCGACCAGATATTTGAACAGCTCGCGGTATTTTTTGATGTCGCGGAAGGTCTGGCGCAGCCGGCTGAAGCTCATGCCGATGACCGTCTGTCCCGATTTGAGGACCGCGGCGACGGCAGGCGGCTCGGCAACCTGGCGCAAAATCGGCAGCGAGAACACCGTCCACCAGATGGCGACGCTCAAAAATGACAGGCGCAGCCCGGCATTCTCGAACAGGCTTTCGGGGATGAAAAAGTACATCGCCACGTTGATGGCCAATAAAATGCCGCCGCCCAGATAACCGAGCGCATAGCCGCGGGTGGATACCCAGTCGCGGTCTTCGGCGCGGGCGACATGGGGCAGGAGCGCATCATAGAAGATAAGCGACCCGCCAAAGCCGATGCGCCCCAGCACAAAAAACAGGGATGCCAGCAGCCAGTCGCCGGTGCTGACGAATATCAGCAAGCCGGCGCCAACCACACCGATGCCGATAAAAATCGCCAGAAAGCGCTTCTTGCTGCGCATCACATCCGAGAGCGTGCCGAGGACAGGAGACAGAATCGCCAGGATGAACAGCGACAGGCTGATGGTGATTGACCAATAGGCGGTGGCGGTGGCTTCGCTGGGCAGGGTGCTGCCAGCGACCGTGCTGTAGTACACCGGCAGCAGGCCGCCAATAATCGTGGTGGCAAAGGCAGAATTTGCCCAGTCATACATCGCCCAGGCATGGATGCGCCTTTTGTAGCCGGATTCATCCGCAAGCTGTCTTTGACCTGTCATGCCGCTGCATCTCACTGATTGTCTAAAACATTTTCATTATAGCACCAAGCAGCGCCAAAACCGAATAGAAGCTGCGAATCGCTCCAGGTCACTGTTTGTCAGGCGCCGCTGCGGACGATTGGGCGCGGCGCTGGCGGCTGACCGCGCGTCCCTATTGGCGGGTCCTGCCCCTGTCACGAACGGAAATCAGCGGCATCCTGCTCGGCGCCTGAACTTTCCTCTAAAATCCGCCGCTGGGATTGGGATAAGCATGACCGCCGCCGTAGCTGAACGAAGGCGTTGAGGTTGGGCGCGGCGGCAGCGGCACCTGATAATCAATCGGCAGTGAGCCAATCACCGATTTGGTTTGCAAGGTGAACAGTGCCATCCAGCCAATATCGCCCCCCGCATCCACTTTGACCCAAGGGCTGTAGGGGCTGCGCGCCAGCAGCTTGAGTTCCTTGCCGAAGGGGATGGTTCTTTTGACCCTGAAGGCGACATCAGGCGCCTCGCGCAGGTTGCCGCCGCTGCTCACGTTGACTCTGGCTCGGCTGGCAAGCTCGCCATAACGCTGCGGCGGCAGCGGCGTGGCATCGTAGACCTGCTGAATAGTGCCGATGTTCTGCACCAGCAGCGGCGCGCTCATCCAGCCGGTTTCGCCATTTCCCAAGCGGATGTGAAGCCATTCGCCATTGGTGCTGATGCCGAGTACGCTCATGGTTTCGCCAGCCGGGACCTGAAACAGCAGGCGGGCCTTAATATCCGCGCCCGCCCGCATGTTCACGCGCCCCTGTGTTTGAACAAAGCCCGGCTGCGGGATGACAACCGGACGGTCGAACAGCACAATCGGCAAATGGCTGATGAGCTCATACTCCAGCAGAATCGGTTCGGCGGGC
Source organism: Anaerolineae bacterium (assembly GCA_034421915.1). Lineage (GTDB taxonomy): Bacteria > Chloroflexota > Anaerolineae > Aggregatilineales > Phototrophicaceae > UBA6055. The sequence goes on along the minus strand of DAOUKA010000005.1, from coordinate 3,200 downwards.
AGCCCCTCAGGCGCCGTCCAGTCACCGGCCGGGTAACTGACATCCAGCTGCTCACCAGCATTCAGGGTGATGGGCCGCCCAGACGAAATCAGCCGAATTTGCCCCTCAATCGCCATAAATTTGGTGACGTTCGCTTGTGTCAGGACGACAATCGTTCCGTTGATTTCGGCCGATACCCCGTTCATAGCGATGCGGGGGCTTTGCCCGTACAGACCTTGCACCACCAGCGCACCGATTTCGGGCATCTGGGCGCAGGGCGAGGCGACCGTCCGACTTTCGATAGTGAAGGACTGCCACTTGGCAGAATCGCTGGCGGCGAGCCGGCTGCTGATGCGAATCCCCCCGATAAGCAGGGCATCCATCAGAATGTCCTCTTCGAGGCGCAGCCAGACAAGGCCGCCACTGTCATTGACCGCGAGCGGGGCGGTTTGCAGGCTGTCTATTTGGGCGGCTTCGACCAGCCCTCCAGGTGCGCTCAGGACATTCCCAGCGGCGCCCAACGGCTCCACTTCGGGCGCCAGCCCGCCATTGCAAAAATAACCGCTTGGCGCAGTCAGACACAAATCGCTGGCATAGGCATACAGCTGCTCAAGCTCGACATCACAGACAGCCACCGCCGAGCTTGAAGCGGAGCTTGCTGTTGGGGAAAGCGCCAGCGGCGCTGTCGGGCTTGCTGTGGCGACAAGGCGCACCGCCGTTGGCACCAGAGTCGGCACCGAGGTAGGCGTGACATAAAGGATTTTGGCTGTGGCGGGCTGCCCTGAGCCGTCTTCTTTGGCAGTGCAGGCGGCAGCTGCCAAAGCCATCAGCAGCACAGCGACAATGTGTGTTTTCATACCGAATTTTCCAGCCCGAAAGCAACCAATAAATGCCGCCATGGTATCAGATAACCCGTTTTTTGAAATTGGAAGGCGGCGGCTTGGCACGTTCTATTCCGCCTCACCGAGGAACTTCAAGGCGGCGGCGATGCTTTTCTTCGGGCTGATTTTGATTTGTTCATCCAGCACCCGGCCGTCCTCACCGATAATCCAGTGCGACCGAATGACCCCCTGATAGGTCTTGCCGTACATGGATTTTTCGCCCCAGGCGTTCCAGGCTTCAAGAATGCGATGTTCCGGGTCGGACAGCAGGTCATATTGTAAAGATTCGGCTTCAATCCATTTGGCAAGCGCCGCCGGCGCATCCGGACTAAGCCCCAGCACGACAGCATTTGCCGTTTCGATTTGCGCGAAATGATCACGAAAGCCGCAAGCCTGTACGGTACAGCCAGAAGTACCCGCCTTTGGATAGGCAAACAGCAAGACCTTGCGCCCGCGGTAATCGCTCAATTTCACCAGTTCGCCATGCTGGTTCTGCAATTCAAAATCCGGCGCCATTTCTCCTGTGGCTGGCATGCTCTCGTCCTTTCGCCAGGGTCAATATGCACTCAAGATTATAGCCGAAAATGATGAGCCGCAGATGATGAATGCGGCTTTTCGATTTCCTGCCGCGCCAAATCTATGCCCAGCCACATGGTCGCCGTCGCCTGTGCGGGCATCCTCAGATGCAGGTCAGGCGGGAAATGCGCCAGAAACTCGGCATCCGTCATCATCGGAGCCGCCACGACGCTGCCGCGCAGGGTCTCATGGGCGGTCATCAAGGGGATGTCACTGTCTTTGTCGGTAATCCGCGCATACCATGCGGGGTCATGTATCAGCAGCAGCGTGCCGACCTCGGGGCGCAGCGTGAGCAGGTTGAGGATGATGCCCGTCAGATAAAGCTGCGCTTTCCCGCTGTCTACCAAGTCCTGCAAATAAAGCAAAGCGGGATGCTCATAAAAGAAATCCCAGCGCTCTGGCGCGGTCTGTTCGGGCATATTGAACATCTCTTCCAGCACCTCGCGCCAGACCTGATGTTGGATGCTCCATTCTTGGGGATGCGCGAAATCGGCAGTCGTCTGCTGGAACATCATCGCCGGCAGCACATGAAACAAACCGCTATCGAGGGCGGTTTTCTGCGAGCGCCGCGCCAGAATCGCCTTGTAGACGCCCGCGTCGTTGAAGACCGTCAGTGTGCCAATCCCGATAGCTGCACTGCGTTTCAGCCCGCGCCTGAGCGCCTGCTGCGGTTCGACCTGCCGATGATAGGTGGTTCGGGTGGGTACGCGCATCCAGCCTTCGGCGGCGGCAGCGCGCAGTTCATGCTCAAGCGCAGCGCATGTCGCCAGCATATCATAATAGCGGCCGACAGCGCCGCGCAGCTTGAGCGGGTTTTCCCGAATATGTTTCAGGGTGAAGGTGCGGCCATTGCGCAAGCCGCGTTTGCTGTTTTGCAGGTCATGCAGATGGCTGTAATCATAAGCCGCAAAATCGCGCTTCTCGGCGGCCGGCAGACAGGCATCAAGCACGCTGTCCACATCCCGAATCTGCGCGGCGGCGGGATAATAAACCATGACCGGATGCTCAACCCCGTGCCGTGCAAAAGGCTCGCATTGATACAGGTGCCGCAGATAATCGGTCATATTTTTGTAGGCGCGGCTATCGAGTGACATGGGGTGTCCAGCTAACCCTTATCTGTGCAATGGATTGTCTTTCGATTAAAATGATAATGCTTACCTGTGTTAAAGGAATAGTTTGTATTGCATCGAAAGTCGAGTCATCCGAGTATTCACATGACCTATTGGATTGGTCTGGGCATTGTTCTGCCCTCATTGCCAATAGTGATTGGAACAATGGTTACAATTCTTCAAGGAATCGAAGTTTCTTTTACTGATTTGCTGGATGGAATCGAGTTGTTTCTTATCTCTTTGGTATTGGTTACTGCTACATACATAGACCTGTCAAAGACTGAGCTTAACTGGTCAAGCCATTTTTTGTTTTACTTCTTCATTCGGGCTGTACTCTTTGTTCTTGGCGCACTTAACTTGATATTCCTAACTCTGATTTACATTAACAATCGCGTTACCCCCCTGGATTTTGACCCGGATTTGAATCTTTTGCTGGCTATCGGGTACTTTGTATTGATTGGAATTATTACGACACCCCTGCAATTTTATATTGGATATACTCGTTATAAGAAGCTCACAGAGGAAACAGCATCATGAGTCTCGAATTTGTAGTGATGGTATTGTTTGTCTTATTGCTAATCGCCATTTTTGTCATTGTCTACGTTGTCCATGACATAAGAAGTGGCAATTATCGCAAGCTGCTGTCGGCTCAAGA
>DAOUKA010000004.1:0-8344 GCA_034421915.1 Anaerolineae bacterium | reverse complement strand
TGTACATTGCGCCAGTGAATATCATTCCTGAAGTCACCTACATATCTGAATACCTCAAACACGGGGCGATTGATGAGGACTTGATTTTCAAATTTGGGCATAATGCACACTTCCTCTTTATCCATCAACCAATGGCGCCAAGCGCGGCGGCCTTGTGTGAGTATTATAACTTTCGCGGGCGAGGATGCAATAAAAAGTCTATACAATCCCGATGATGTACAGATAAAGGAAGACCCATGTCGCCACCCATACCAGCGCATCAATCCGATCCAGCACCCCGCCATGGCCAGGGAAAAGATTCAGCCCTTTGACATAGCTGTCTTTGACGCTGAAGAAACGTTTCAAGGCCGACTCGAACAGATCGCCACTGACGGCAAGGAAGGGCCCCGCGACCACCATGGGAATCAAAATGGGCTGAAAGGCGCCGGTTGTCACCAGAATCACAATCGCTGGAATCCAGGCGCCCAGGATGCCCCCGATGGCGCCTTCGACGGTCTTATGGGGCGAAATCAGCGGCGCCAGCTTGGTTTTGCCAAAGATTCGCCCGAAAATATAACCGAAAGTATCCGTCCCCCAGGTGATCGCATAGACAAGGAACAGCCACATCAGCCCGTCTGGCTGGATATTGCGGACACTCAGCAGAAAGGCGGTCGGGAAGGCGAGGTAGATGATGCCAAACAGGGTGATGCCGACCTGTGCCAGGGCGCGGCGGAATTCTTTGGGCTGCCGCGAAAGCTCCAGCAGAAGGGTCAGCGCGGCGCCGGCGGCCAGCGCCAGCTGCCACATCCAATCCTGATGAAAAAAGAAGCCCAGAACGATGATGATGCCGGTCGGGATGCCGGTCAGCGAACTGCCTTGCATGGCGGTGTCCTTTTCCATCACATAGAACTCCAGCATGCCGATGCACATGACCGGCAGCAGGATGATCAGGAAGGGAAAGCCACCCGCCAAGGAAGCCAGAATCGCCACTGGCAGCAGGATAATGGCGGTGATAAGCCTTAGTCGAAGGTTGGCTGTTTTTCTGGAGTTGGCGAAAAGTCTGTCGCTCATCCTGCCTACTCTCCAGGATGCAATCCGCGCTTAACCGAGCTTCATCCTTATTCTAGCATAATTTATCCTCTTTTGCATCCAGGCCAGGGCGATTGCATATCAGGACAAAACAGGGACGCCGGTTATGACAGGCGCCCCCGCTTCAACTGTCACTATCTTATGCTTCTTTTCCCCAAGAATCAGCCACCCGCAGTAAGGGTAAGACTCGCATTACTGAGACCATGCCTCGTACAGTCCCATGGCGACTCGGCGCGCCGCTCTCTGCAAATCATCCATGGCGGTAAAGTCGCATCCCAGCCACATATATAATCTGTGTCGCTTGGGTTTATGTAGTTGTTTGGATACGTCATCAGGCAGTACGCCCTTCCCCAAGGCAAATCCGGCGACACCTCTGGCAGCGGGGCTGCTCTTGTTGGTGGGGCTTCTCCACGCATACAATGACCGATCTCTCCTGACAGGGCGCCGCGCTCAACCGCCGCCGCGCACCAACCCAGCCGCCAGAAATAGGCATTCTCGGCTTCACTGCCGGCACTGCAAAAATCCCATTCGGTGTAGCATTTGTTGTCACTTGCGATTGCTGACGACGACGAGGATGATGAGCGGGGATAAGACACTGACCCCTCTTCCCGACCCATACAGGCGCTCACCGATACCTCTATGGCGCCGCGTTCAACGGCGGCTACACACCAGCCCAACTGCCAGTGATAGGCGTTTTCGGCTTCGCTGCCCGAGTTGCAGAAGTCCCATTCGGTGTAGCATTTATTGGGTTCGGAGTCTGCCCCCCCCCCCCGACTGGGCTTGGGCGAGCAGCGCCAGCGCCACACAGGCGGCGAACAGAACGACGCTAACGAACAACCGCGATGCCTTTTGCAAATTCATAATGGATCCTCCTCTACAAAATTGATTAACCAACGGGAAACTTCCCATCGCTCGCTAGTTTAACATCCGCAGCCTCTAATGTCAAATCAGTTAGGGCGATTGCCCTGGCATCAAGGCTTTTTTGCCCAAGCAGGGGAGATGAACTGCCGCGGCGGGGAGGATATTGGGTGTTTAATGGCAGGATGCGCATCGCATATAATCATCCTAGCTGGAGCGGGGATTTATCGCAGCGGTGGATGATATGGCGCAAGATCTCATCGGGATGACGGTCAACGGCTATGAGATTGTCAGCCAGATTGGGCAGGGGGGCATGGCAGCCGTGTTTTTGGCTCGCCAGCAATCCATGAACCGCCATGCCGCGCTCAAATTCCTGCCCATCCGATTTATGAATAATGACACCTACCTTCAGCGTTTCGAGCGCGAAGTCAAAATTGTCTCCCAGTTGGAACATCGCAATATCGTGCCAGTCTATGATTATGGCGAACATCAGGGGCAGCCTTATATCGTCATGCGCTATATGCCGGCGGGTTCGGTGGAAGATTTGCTGCGGCAGGGGCGGATACCGCTCCAGCGGATTTTGAGCATTGTCGAACAGGTCGCGGCGGCTCTGGATTATGCGCATCAGAAGGGCATTCTGCATCGCGACCTGAAACCGAGCAACGTCTTGCTCGATGATGGCGGCGGGGTGTTTATCACCGATTTTGGCATTGCGCGGATATTAAGCGAGGGTCATTCCGCCATTACCACACAGGGGGTCGTCGGCACGCCCAGTTATATGTCGCCAGAACAGGCGCAGGCGCATGAGCTTGACGGGCGCAGCGATGCCTATTCGCTGGGCGTGATGCTCTTCGAGATGGTGACCGGCCGCCGGCCCTTTGAAAGCGATACCCCCTACAGCGTTGCCGTCATGCAGGTCACGGCGGCGCCGCCATCGCCGCGCGAGCTTGACGGAAAAATTTCGCCGGCGGTGGACAGGATGATACTGCGGTCGCTGCACAAGGATCCCGACCAACGTTACAAGCAGGCGGGCGAGTTGGCGCGTGCCCTGCGCCGGGCGATTGAGCAGCCCGAGGGCATACACGATACAGAGCCGAATCTCCAGCCGCCGGCCGCCCTCTCCGAACCGCAGCAGTTTGTTCCGTCAACCGCGCCGCGCAACTCGCAGACGCCGCCCCCGCCCACGCTGCATTCCATCAGCTTGCCTTTCAAGATCGAAGAAGGGCAGCAAAAGCCCAGCGGCCGCCGGCTGTGGCTGGCGGCGGGCTGGGTGGCCGGCTGTGTGCTGCTGGCAGGCCTGATTGCGGCGGCTGCCTTTTTGTTCGGCTCCTTGCCGGAATCTTCTCAAGGCGATGCGCGGCCGGTCAGTCGGACAAGCACCGTTGCCGAAACAGCGCCTCGTCCGACTGTAGCGACGTCCACGATGGATTTTACGCGGCTCACGCTGGCTGCGCTGAATGAAGCGGCCGACGGGACGCTGGCGGCGGATGCCCTCACGCGCGCCGCCCGGCCGGCGGCCGATCTGCTCGCTGCCCCGACATTGAAGGCCGCGCTGAAATCAGCCGCCGGCCGTCTCGTCTATTTTGACAGCCGCGGGGCAAGGGATGCCTTTGAAATCGTGACCCTTGATTTGGAATCGCGGGAGGTCCGACAGCTGACAGCCTTGGGGCCGGGCGTGAATACCTATCCGCAGCCCTCGCCGGATGGGCGCTGGCTGGCCTTTCAGTCCGACCGCGACGGCGATTTCGAGATTTACGCGGTCAATGCGCTGGGAGGGCAATTGCGCCAAATCACGAACAATCGGGTCTGGGACCGCCTGCCGGCCTGGTCGCCGGATGGCGAATGGATTGTCTATTCGTCGGATGTGCGCGGCGATGAAACCTTTGACCTGTACCGCGTTCGCGCCGATGGCTCGGACAATCAGGTCGTCCACAGCGATGGCTGGCGCAACAGCCATGCCCGATACAGCCCCGATGGCGATTATCTGGTCTTCACAGCGGGTTCTGATGTTCGGGATGCCCGCAGCTGGGAGATTCGTCTGCTTGACCTGCGGACGCAAGAGACGCGGCTGCTGACCGAAAATGCCGTTCGCGATGCCTCGCCCAGCTTTAGCCCCGACGGCCAGCGCATCCTTTTTGTCACCAGCACTGGCGATAACCGAGTCCTTGCCAGCATGACGCGGGCGGGTTCGGAGCCGCGCATTTTATACGCTGGCCCGGGGAATGTCTGGTCAGCGAGTTTCAGCCCGGATGGAAACTTTATTCTGGTCACCGCGACCTATCAGGGCGAAGACCAGCTGTTTCTGATGGAAGCGGATGGCGGCAATGTCCAGCAAATCACGGTGAACGGCGGCGCCTATGCGTCCTGGATTCCGCAAATCGCCTTCGGTGCATAACAGCGCCCGCGGCCGGCATTCATATCGTACTTACATTGTCAGGCAAATGACGATATAATAAATTGATTGCGCTGTCGGGGGCTATTTATTCGCATGAGACAGGATGGTTATGATGATTGATGATGTGTTGGACGAAGCAAGGTACAAAATGGAAGCCACCCTGTCGGTCTATCGGGAGGAACTGGGTCGGATGCGCAGTGGGCGCGCCAGCACTGCCTTGGTCAATCGGCTGGTGGTCGAGTATTACGGGCAGGATACGGAATTGCGCCAACTGGCGAGCATTTCGACCCCGGAAGCCATGCAAATACTGATTCGCCCTTATGACAAGGCGGCGGTGAGGAGCATTGAACGAGCCATCCAAATGTCGGACATCGGCGTCAACCCCAGCGTGGATGGCGAAAATATCCGCTTGAATATGCCGGCCTTAACCCGCGAACGGCGCCGCGAACTGGTGAGGTTTCTCAATCGGCGCATGGAAGATACGCGGGTCGCCATTCGCAACATTCGGCGGGCGGCAAACAGTGATTTGCAGGAGTTTGAAAAAGAGAAAATGATTTCGGAAGATGAGCGCAAACGGGGCGAAAATGAGGTGCAGAAATTAACCGACTCGTTTATCAAAAAAATAGATGATTTAGGCGCTGTCAAAGAAAAGGATATTATGGAAATCTAGCCAGCGCCCTGATGGCGGATTGCTATTGAATGAGGAATGGCCGCCTCTGCTGTGTACAATCATTGGGGAGACCTTTTGCAATCACGCTCGGATAACATTTTATGACGATTATAACCAACCAAAATCATCGCCCGTCGCGGCGGCTGCCACAGCTGGAAAAAGTGCCGCCTCATGTAGCGATTATTATGGACGGCAACGGCCGCTGGGCGAAGCAGCGGGGGCTGCCGCGTTCGGAGGGGCATCGCCAGGGGACCGAGAACTTGCGGCACATCATTCGGGCGGCGGTTGAGTTCGGCGTCAAAGTGATGACCATTTATGCCTTCTCGACGGAAAACTGGTCGCGCCCGCGCCGCGAAGTCATGCTGCTGATGCGCATCCTGGAGATGGTGATTGACCGCGAACTGCGCGAACTCCACGATGAGGGGGTGCAGATTCGGCACATCGGGGAGTTGGACGGAATCGAACCCCGATTGGCAAGAAAGGTCATTGAAGCCTGTGAATTCACCCGTGACAACCAGCGCTTGATTTTGAATGTCGCCTTTAATTATGGCGGGCGCGACGAGATTGTCCATGCTGTGCAGCACATCATCCGCGATGGCATCGCCGCCGACCATATTACCGAGCAGACCATCAGCGATTACATCTACACCAGTGACCTGCCTGACCCCGACCTGATTATCCGCACCAGTGGCGAGTTTCGCTTGAGCAATTTTCTCATCTGGCAGGGCGCCTACAGCGAAATCTATACCACCCAGACCTATTGGCCCGATTTTGACAAACTTGAATTCCACAAAGCGCTGATGGAATTTGGCAATCGGCGGCGGCGCTTTGGCAGGACCGATGAGCAGATTGATGCTGAATCGGACAGTTAATTCGACCCGCAGGGGACGGAGTGGGCATCGCGGCTGAAGCGCTTTGACACCGCAGCCGCGAATTAGCCGTATCGCGAGCGGCTAATTCGGCGCGGCTGTGTCCAGCAGCAGTTCCTCCAATGCCGGCCGAGGTTCGACATATCTTAGGCCGAATGTCTTGGCAACGGCTGGATGGGTACACTGTCCGCCTAAGGTATTCAGCCCTTTCAGAAAAGCGGGGTCGGCTTGCAGCGCCGCCGCGCCCATATTTGCGATTTTGAGTGCGTAGGGCAGGGTGGCATTGGCTAATGCCAGGCTGGCGGTGCGCGGGACGGCGCTGGGCATATTGGCAACGCCATAATGCAAAACGCCATCCATCACATAGGTTGGGTCGCTGTGTGTGGTGACGCGGGTCGTTTCGATACAGCCGCCTTGGTCAACGGCAACATCAACGATAACACTGCCATTTGGCATCGTCGGCAGCATGTCGCGAGTCACCAGCATGGGCGCCCGCGCACCAGTAATCAAAACGGCGCCAATCAGGACGTCTGCGGTTCGGATGGCATCGGTGATATTCCCGTGATTGGAATACAAAGTGCTTAAATTGCCCGCCAGCACATCCTCCAGATAGCGCAGGCGGTCGAGGTGGATGTCCAGCAGGGTGACTCGGGCGCCCATGCCGAGCGCGATTTTGGCGGCATGGGTGCCGACGGTGCCAGCGCCAAGTATCACAACATGCGCGGCGGCCACACCCGGCACCCCGCCCATCAGGATGCCGCGCCCGCCCTCATGTTTTTTCAGGTAATGCGAGGCTGTCTGGGAAGCCATGCGCCCGGCGACCTCGCTCATCGGCTCCAGAAGGGGCAGGCGGCCGCGCGCATCTTCCACCGTTTCGTAAGCAATGCCCATCACCCCGCTGGCGAGCATGGCATCAGCAAGCTGCTTTTCCGCCGCCAGATGCAAATAGGTGAAGAGAACCAAATCGGGACGCAGATGAGCATATTCGCGCGGCTGCGGCTCTTTCACCTTGATGACCATATCGGCACGCGCCCACACACTGGCAGCCGAGCCCAGCATAACAGCGCCAGCCGCCATATATTCTTCATCTGGAAAACCACTGCCCACCCCGGCGCCGCTTTCAACATAAACAGTATGCCCCTGCCGGACAAATTCGCGGACGCCAGAGGGTGGCATGGCGACTCGATATTCGTCTGCCTTGATTTCTTTTGGGATTCCGATATTCATAAGGACATTTCCTATGCAAACAATTTTATTATCATTGTACGCGATGTAGGAAAATTGTCCACTAATTTAATACAGGCTGCACAAAATTTGGATGATTTGCATAAATCAAGGTTTTAATGCGCCAGTGAGGATGCGGAGATTGACCCGCCTGCCCGCCTCAAATGATAAAATGTTCGTATTCATTCTCGGCTGGCAGGCCCCAGACTGTCCAAAAGTCGCCGCTGGACGGACACATGATGGCGGCGCCGCAGCTTTCGACATCCATTGGCGGTTTGGGACGGGTGCAGATGGCTTGCTCGTCCCGCGTCAGCGCCATCAAATCATCGAGGGCAATCTCGTCCCGCGCCAGCAGTTCGCGGGCGCGGTTCAGCCGATTTTCCGAACTGTGCTGGGATGCGGGCGGGCGTTCGCGCGCCAGCCGCAAATGCTTCTCAATCAGGCAGTGATTGGTATGGGCAATGGTCTCTTCAGCCAGTTCGTGAATATGAAACGAGGTGGACATGGCTTCGACTTCATAGCCTTTGCCCTGTTTATCCAGCAGCAGGTAATTATGCGCCCCTGCCAATTTGGCGCTTGTCAGACAATCGAGAGCAGCCCCCAGATTGTCCTGCTGCAAGATTTTCCGCACGACAAAGGGCCAGGTGACACCGATTTGACCATCGGCCGCCATCAGATTGTTAATGCCGACGGCAAGGCCGGCGCTGTTCATGCCAATCATCCCTACGCAGCCCGTTATGGTGAAAGTGAGGAAGTTCGGCGCTGCCTGCGGCTCGCCTTGAATCAAAATCACATAAGGCGTGGCCGAAGCGTGCATATCCCAAGTTTGACCGAAGAATGCCTGTCCGGTCGCGCTGCGGTTTTTGGGCACCAAAAAGGCGGTGCAGTTGTCGGCAACGTTGCGCGGCGCGGCAGTCGGCTGGATGCTGCGCCCCAAGTTATAAATGGTATCAATAAAATCGGTAAAGCCATTGTTGATGAGCAGTTCGGCAAGGCTCAAGCCAGTCGCGTCGGCCATGCCCTCCAATTCCTCCATCAAATCCGCGGCATAGCGCCGATGCTCCTCAACGCAGGTTTCTGCCAGACTGATGACCGCCGCGCGCGGCAGGTTATGCCCCGTCCAATTCCTGTCCTGACAGAGTGCTACGCGGTCTTTGGTGAACATGTGGATTTCATCGTGAAAGAGTTGACCGTGCGCGAACCCCATCTCGTAAGCCGAGCCTGATAATTTGACAACCCGTATCTGTTTCATCATCGCCT
>DAOUKA010000003.1:0-11173 GCA_034421915.1 Anaerolineae bacterium | reverse complement strand
GGAAGAGGCGCTGCGGGAGTTTCGCTGGACGGGGCTGTCGCTGATCCCGCAGGGGGCGATGAACTCGCTCAACCCGACCATGCGCGTCAAGAACCAGATTATGGATGTCATCGAGGCGCATGAGGGCCGGCAGAGAGACAGGGAGGCGCTGAAAGAGCGGATATTGGACTTGTTCCAGAAGGTGGGGCTGCCCAACCGCATTTACAATATGTATCCGCACGAATTGAGCGGGGGGATGAAGCAGCGGGTTTGCATTGCGATGGGGGTGGCGCTGGCGCCCAGCGTGGTGATTGCGGACGAGGCGACGAGCGCCTTGGACGTGGTGGTGCAGCGCATCGTGGCGCAGACGCTGGTGCAGGTGAAGGACGAAATCGGCGTCTCGATGATTGTGATTGGGCATGATATGGGGCTGCTGGCACAGATTGTTGACCGGATTGCGGTCATGTATGCCGGCAAGATCGTCGAGATTGCGCCTGTCGAGAATGCTTATGCGCGGCCGCTGCATCCTTATACCCAGCTTTTGATTGATTCGATTCCGTCGATTAAAGAGCGCAAGCCGCTGAAAATCACGGAGGGGATTACGCATGACCCGCGCAACCCGCCTTCGGGCTGCATCTTCCGGCTGCGCTGTCCTTTCGCTTGGGAGCATTGCGCTGTGTATGAGCCGCTGCCGGTGGTTGTTGAGCCGCGGCACGAGGTGGCCTGCCACTTGTTTGATGAGCAATTTGAAGAGAGGAGAGCTGATGCCTTCGCCACTATTGCAAATTCGTGATGCGACCAAGGTTTATGAGAGCGGCGGCTTTTTGGGCGGGGCAAAATCGGTGGTGGCGCTGGATCATTTTAATATGACCATCGACCACTCGCCGGCGACCATCACCACCATTGCCGGCGAGAGCGGCAGTGGCAAGACGACGCTGGCGAACCTGGTGCTGGGGTTTATCAAGCTGACGTCGGGGCAGATTATTTTTGATGGTGAAGACATTACGAATATGACGAATGAGCAGCTGAAGCTGTATCGGCGCAATGTGCAGGCTGTTTTTCAGGATCCTTTTGGCGTCTACAATCCTTTTTATCGGATTGACCATGTGTTTCATCTGGTCAACAGGCATTTTGGTCTGTCGGACAATCAGACGGAATACCGCGACATGGTCGAGGCGGGGCTGAATGTGGTGGGCTTGTATGGTGAGGATGTTTTGCGCAAGTATCCGCATCAGTTGAGTGGCGGTCAGCGGCAGCGGATTATGATGGCGCGTGCTTATATGATTAAGCCGCGTTTGATTGTGGCAGATGAGCCGGTGTCGATGGTGGATGCCTCGCTGCGGGCTTCGATTTTGGATGCGATGCTGCGGCTGCGGGATGATTACAACATCTCGTTTTTGTATATCACGCATGATTTAAGCACGGCCTATCAGATTGGCGACCAGATTTATATGCTTTATCAGGGGACGACTGCCGAGCGTGGCCGGGCGGTCGATGTGATTGATGCGCCGCAGCATCCTTATGTGCAGCTTTTGATTGATTCGGTGCCGGTGCCTGACCCGACTGACAAGTGGGATGTGGATATTTCGCTGCCGAGCGAGGAGGAGATGCGCACGGCCACGGCCAAGGGCTGCCGCTATTATCCGCGCTGTCCGCATCGCATGGATCAATGTCTGGAAGAGCAGCCGCCCTTGTATATGATGGACAGGCAGGGGCATGAGGCAGCTTGTTATCTCTATGAGGAAAACGAAGTCGCGCCGATTGAGTCGCCGGTTCTGGTCAATAAGCCGATAACGGAAGCAGGTGCGGCTGCTGGCGCGGGGCGTATTCCCTGGCTGGCGGCAGCGGCTTTGGTGATTGTCGCGTTTGCTGTCGGGTTTTTGATTCGAGAACCAGAAGAAATTGTTGAAGAGGTCGTGGTTACAGCGACAGCTGTTCCAGCCACAGCAATACTGGAGCAGGCTGCCACGATGCCGCCGCCGACTGCGCCGCCGTCCGTGGAAGTGGCGGGCGTGCTGCTGGGGGTTGAGGGCGCGGCTGACAAGGGCGCTCTGACACTGAATGTCATGGCGGAGGGCGAGATCGAATCTGCCGATGAATCACACAGCTACCGCTTCGAGGCGGCTGCTGGCCAGGCGGTGACCATCAAGCTGGGCACAGGTGGTGGTGGCTTGAGCGGCAGTGGCTTTTATTCGCCTTTTGGCACTGTTTATGGGCCGGATGGTGCGGCTGTGGTGACGCTGGGGGACAGCGACCGTCCGCGGCGCAATTATCGCGAGGATGTGACCCTGGAGACGGCTGGCAGCTATCAAGTGATTATTGGGCCTTTCCAGAGAAATGGCCGGGATTATGGCATTGAGTTTTATACGCTTGTCTTTGAGGGTGAGGCGCCGGTTGTGGAAGTGCCGGACTTTGCGCTGGGAATTGAGGGCGCGGCTGACAAGGGCGCTCTGACGCTGAATGTCATGGCGGAGGGCGAGATCGAATCTGCCGATGAATCACACAGCTACAATTTTGAGGCGGCTGCCGGCCAGGCGGTGACCATCAAGCTGGGCACGGGTGGCGGTGGCTTGAGCGGCAGTGGCTTTTATTCGCCCTTTGGCTATCTGTATGCGCCAGATGGGAGCTTTGTGCTGTTGCTGGGCGATAGTGACCGTCCGCGGCGCAATTACCGCGAGGATGTGACCCTGGGCGCGACTGGCAGCTATCAAGTGGTCATTGGGCCTTTCGAGAGAAATGGCCGGGATTATGGCATTGAGTTTTACACCATTGTTTTTGAAGGCACTGGTGAATAACTTGGAGTTGACTTTAACTGTGAGGGATAGGGAGTATGTTGAAGCAGGAACAAATTGAGTTCTTTAACGAGAATGGTTTTTTGCATCTGCCGCAGGTTTTCTCCGAAGCCGAAATAACGGAGATGTCGGACAGTCTCGACCGCCTGATTCAGGATTGGGCTGTTACTGATCAGGGCTGGACAGGTCCTTGGCGCGAAGTCTACTTTGATGAGAACCTGGACAAGCAGGTCAAGCTGACGGCTATGCACGACTTGCATCTGTATTCTGCGGCATGGATGCGTGCTGTGACTCATCCGAAACTGGCAGAGGCGCTGTCGGATTTGCTGGGTTCCGGGGTTGAACTGCATCATACCACCATGCACATCAAGCCGCCGCAGACCGGTCATCCCTTCCCGATGCACCAGGATTATCCTTTTTATGAACATGCAGACGGGCGTTACATTGACACCCTGGTGCATTTGGATGATACCTGCCACGAGAATGGCGAGATTCGCTTTCTGGCGGGTTCACACAAGCAGGGGAAGATTCAGCATGTCTTGCAAAACTCGGACGGGACGCCATGTTCACCGCATCTTGACCCGGCTGAATACAAGCTGGAGGACACTGTCGCGGTGCCTGCCAAGCGTGGTGATGTGGTGCTGTTTCATCTGTTTTGCGTTCATGGCTCTTACATTAACCAGACGAAGGCGCCGCGGCGCATGGTGCGGATGGGTTATCGTGACCCGCACAATGACCAGTGGGCGGGGCAGAGCTTGGGGCGGCCTGGCTTGATAGTGCAGGGTTATCGTGTGCGCCGGGGTGATGAGCCTTTGCTGAAGATGTCGTAGATTGGGAGTTTGGGTGGATGTCTTAGAGTCGACGGCTGTCATCGGTATTGATATTGGTGGCAGCAAAACGCTAGCAGGATTGGTCACTGCCGCTGGCGAAATTTTGCGGACGCAGCAAGTCGCTACCCCATCCACTCCGCCAGCGATTCTGGAGGCGGTACAAAGGCTTTGTCGGGCGCTGCTGGACAAATCTGGCAATCAAGTGATTGGCATCGGGATTGGCACAGCCGGGATGGTCAACACTGAACTCGGTCAGGTGATCCATGCCAATGACAATCTTCCTGCCTGGACAGCCACCCGCTTAGCCGCGATTCCCATCGGACAAAACCTCCCAATCATCGTCGAGAATGATGCCCGTGCGATGGCTTATGGCGAAGCAGTTTTGGGGGCTGGCGCGGATTATTCATCGCTGCTATGCGTCACTGTGGGGACTGGCATTGGCGGGGGAGTCGTCGTGGATGGCAAGCTCTGGCACGGGGCGACCTACAGCGCCGGGGAAATCGGCTATCTGGTTGTTGATTGGGAAGGCGGCGGGCCCGTTTTGCTGGATGAATTTGCCTCGGGGCCTGCTATTGAACGCGCCTATCGCCGAGCCTCTCAATCCGATGAGTGGCTGCCACTGACTGCAATCAGTCAGCGGGCGCAAGCTGGTGACAAAACGGCTGTCGCGGTTATCAAGCAGAAAGCCGGGCAGTTGGGTTGTATTCTGGGCGGCTATGTGACATCGCTCAATCCTGAAGCAGTCGTGGTTGGCGGGGGCGTGCCGCAGATTGGCGCTCTGTGGTGGGATGCCTTGGAAACAGCATTTCGTGATTGCCTCCCACCGCCAGTAAAATCGACGCATTTGCTGCCTTCCTCGCTGGGCATTGAAGCGGCTCTGCTGGGCGCAGCCATGCTGGTGTGGCGGAAGGTTCAGGGATGAAGGCGAGCGAGTTCAGCCATGCCGTCAAAGGCAAGCTGATTGTATCCTGTCAAGCGCTGGCAGATGAGCCGCTCTATGGTTCGGATATGATGGCGCGGATGGCTGTCGCGGCAAAAATTGGCGGCGCCGCTGCGCTTCGCGCCAACAGCCCGGCGGATATTCGCGCGATTAAGGCGGCTGTTGATTTGCCGCTAATTGGCTTGTACAAACAGGGGGACAGTGGCGTTTATATTACGCCAACATTCGAACATGCCAAAGCCATTGCTGCCGCCGGTGCCGATGTGATTGCGCTGGACTGCACAGACCGTCCGCGCCCCGATGGCAGCCATGCCAGCGAGTTGTTGGGGCGCATCCGCAAGGAATTGCATAAACCGACCTTTGCCGATGTTTCGACTTTGGCAGAGGCGGAACAGGCGGCTGGTGCTGGCGCTTGCTGGGTCGCGCCGACGCTGTCTGGTTATACCGATGCCAGCCCGATGAGCGCCGAGCCGGATTTTGCTCTGCTGTCGCAAATGATCGCGCGGCTGGCGGTTCCTGTGATTGCCGAGGGGCGCATTCAGACACCGCAACAGGCGCGAAAGGCGCTGAGTATGGGCGCCTGGGCGGTCGTGGTGGGCTCTGCCATCACCCGCCCGCGAACCATAACCGCCCGTTTTGTGATGGCGCTGGGCGACAAATAGTGCGGCTTGTCTCGGCGAAAGAAGCGGCTGAGCGCAGTGCCGTGATGGAAGCATTTTATCAAGCTGCGGAAACAAATTCATGGGTTCAACCCCAAACATCATAAAAGGAGCGTTGCAAAATGAGTGTACTAAAAGTGGGTGTGATTGGCGTCGGCGGGATTGCATGGACACATATGCCCGGTTGGGCGGCATCGCCTCATGCCGAAGTGGTCGCGGGTGCGGATTTGAGCCAGGCGTCCTTGGATCGCTGGGGTGGAGAGTGGAGTATCAGCCGCTTGGAGACCGATACCGCCGCCGTCATCCATGACCCGGATATTGATATTATTGATGTCTGCACTCCCAATATGTATCATGCTGAGTTGACGATTGCGGCGCTGGAAGCCGGCAAGCATGTCATCTGCGAAAAGCCGCTGGCGCCAACCCCGGCGGAAGTGCAGCAGATGATTGATGCCCGCGACAAGTCTGGCAAGCTGCTGATGACGGCCCAGCACTTCCGTTTTAACGGACGCTCCAAAGCCATGAAAGCTGAAATCGAAGCTGGCGCCCTGGGCGAAATCTATCATGCCCGCAGCTGGATGCTGCGCCGTACTGCCATCCCGACCCGTCTCGGTTTCTTGCTCAAGAAGCACAGTGGCGGCGGCGCTACCATTGATATTGGGGTTCATATTCTCGATTTGACGCTGTGGTTTATGGGCAATCCGAGGCCGATATCTGTCACGGGTGTGGCGCGTAAAAAATTGGCAGCCAACCCGCAGGCATTTGGCTTGTGGGATTATCTGCATACTGTCCCCGCGGAAATGGATGTCGAGGAATTGGCACTGGCATTTGTCCGCTTTGAGAGTGGCGCGACTTTGGTGCTTGAGGTGAGTTGGATGCTGCATCACGATACCCAAGGCGAGGATATGCAGATGTGGCTTTACGGCGACAAGGGCGGCTCGCATTGGCCCAAATGCGAAATCTATCACACCAATTATGAGACCAAACAGCTGTACAATCGCAGCCTCCAGCTGACCAGAGACCTGGCAGAGGCGCACGCCCAGGAGTGCATCGAGTTTGCCCAGGCGATTGTCGATGGCGCACCGTCGCCAGTGCCGGCGGAACAATCCATGCAGGTGATGCAAATCCTGAATGCAATCTATGAAAGTCAACGCACCGGGCGCGAGGTACTGCTGCAATGTTGATGATTGGGCTGGGCATGGCGCTGCTGCTGTTGATGGGAGCAGTCTGTCAGCCGCCTGCCAGCCTGCCTGAAGCCGAAGCCGCGCAGGCAGGACGCTGGGCGCTTGAATATACGGGCGCTTGCAGTGGACGCGAGGCAGAGACAATCCACATCAGTCAGCTTTCTGTCTCGCAGATAGTCTTTGATGACTTTCGCTTGAGCCTGAATGATGACGATCAATACGAAGGCAGCGCCGATTTTATCGCTCCGATGCCAGCAGACGGGCGCGATGTGATTTATACCATTGCCTATAGCTTAAGACGCAGCGAAGACGGCGGCTTTGTTGGCACAGAAAGGGTCATTGAAGACGGCGGTCATTCGCTCGATTGTCCGATTCGGCTTGTTTTTGCGCCCGAGCAGGCTCACTCGACTGGGTAGGCGATGGTGGTAATCACGCTGTCGATGCGTCCACCGCTGGCATACATGCGCGAATACTGCACCACAATCGGCACATCACTGCGGATTCGCAGGCCATAAGGCACATCAAAGGGGATTTTATAACCGCCTATTTGTTCTGGCTTGTCGAGGCGGATATGCGGGCAGCGTCTTGCTGGCACGGTGATTTCGATATTTTCCACCGGAGGGCGATCTTCAAAATAAAAGTCAATCTTGAGGCGGGCATCATCCAGGCTTACGTTCAGGATGCAAATTGCCTCGTGATTTTTCATCACGCTGTCATCATCGGCTGGTGCAGCCAGATAGGCATCGGGGATGAGCCAGGTCAAGGCGCCATTGGTTGGCATGGTCTTGTCTCTCCATTTGCTCTGTGATCAATGTCAAGTTTTGCCGTTGTCCTGAACGAATAACTGACGACGGTAAATCTCATCGGGACGTTGGTAGATATGCCAGACTTCCTCATCTGGCAAGTAGGTCGGTGTGCCCAGCATCAAGGCGCCAGCAAAAATTTTCGCTGCTTTGACCACCATCGCGGTGATATTCAGTATCTCGGTGGCGGTATCGCCCAGCGCAATCACCCCATGATTCTCCAGCAAGATGACCTTGGGGGCTTCGCTATGTTTGTCCAGATAGCGCCGTAGCCTGTCGCGCATGACAAGTGCCAGTGGCAAGCCTGGGTCGGCATAAGGCACTAAGACCGATTGCGGCCCACACAAGACAACCTCATCCGGGAAGCGCCGGCGGAAGGCGAAATCTGCCGCCCGTTCGCTGCACATCAGTTGATTGACCGCTGTCGGATGGGTATGCCCAATCATTTGCACCTGGCATTCATGCAGCAGCATGGCATGAAAGCTCACTTCCACCGAGGGGCGCAGCGTATTCAACGGGGCGATGCGAGCCGCTTGCAGGATGCCATCCTGCTCGGTCAGGGTTGATGGCGGATTATCGAGGGTGCGCAGGATGGGTTCAAAACGAAGCGCGACAAAGCCTTGGTCTGTGATGTCCTTCATCTGCTGTCCACTGGCTTTGATGTAAAAGCTGTCGGCGTCAATCACGCAAGAGGTGTTGCCTTCGCCAATAATCACATAGTCGGCTTCAGTCTGCCCCAAGGCGCGGGTCATCTCGACCAGGGAACTCAGTTTGCCGTGCATGGGACTGTCTCTTTTCAAAGCAGGGGCAGCCGTGAGCCACCCCTGCCAACTTGCGCCTAGAAGTCGAAGTCGTTGATGTTGTCAGCAGTGAAGATGAAGGGCGGGCCCAACAAGACTTCGCTGCCATTGACAACCTGAAGTTCGCCCAAACGTCCAGCCATGACCGAGGCATCGCCAGGTACGAATGTACCATCGACCACTGCCCGCATAACATAGACGGCTGCATAACCGAGGTCAACCGGATTCCATAAAACTACATCGCGGACGCAGCCCTCGTTGACATAAGGCTTCATGTCGTTGGGTGTCGCCAGTCCAACCACAGCGATATCTTCACACAGACCCGCCTGCTGTACGGCATCGGCGCTGTTAGGGGTGGCAACCGATGTCATAGCAAAGATGCCATCCAGGTCTTCTCCATATTTGTTGATGAGCGTCTGTGCCTGCTGGAAGCTCAAAACAGCGTCTTCCTGCGCCTCAAGCGTCTCCAGCCATTCCAAGTCAGGATAGCAGGCGCGGGCATAGGCATCCATCTCGGCAATCCAGCGTGCCTGATTGGGGGTGGTGAAGGTGGAAGTCACGATACCAAAAGAGGCATCGGCGCCCATTTGATCCACTAGGCTATCGACCATGGCCTTGGCGATGCCATTGAACTCAGCTTGATTGACAAACCATTCACGGGCATCGGGTTCAGAGTTGGCGTCATAACCGACGACGTGGATGCCGGCTTCCAGCGCCGAGCGCAGCACCGGTGCGATGGCGACGGGGTCGTTGGCGGCGAAGAGGATGCCATCCACGCCTTGGGTGATGTAGCTGTCAATCACCTGGATTTGATCGTCGATATTGGCTTCGGTGGGGGCGTCGGTGGTCACGGTGACGTTGCCAAGTTCTTCAGCGGCCTGCTGCTGTCCTTGGGTGGTGGCGGCGAAGTAGCCAATGCCGACCAATTTCGGCACATCCACCAGCACGATGTCCATGCCAGCCATGTCCATCATGTCGTCGCCCATGGCGATTTGTCCGCCATCGTATTCCATCATGTCCATGTCCATGTCTTCACCCATGTCGTCGTCCATGTCCATGTCGTCCATGCCACAAGCTAGAGGGTTGGTGACGAGGTCGTCGGAGCCATCCCAGCGGTCTTCCTGGGCGCTCAAGGGCATACTCAACAGCGCCATCAGCAGCGCCAGAATGAGGGTTATTGCAAATGTCTTTTTCATCAGCTTATGTCTCCATAAAACGCTAGTGTTAAACAAGGTTGGAAAATGCGTTGGATACTTGGTATCGTGCCACCTCCTTTCTATACGCGGCTTTCAAGCCGCCGACTTTGAATAAAATTATTCACCAGAATGGCGAATATCAACACGCTGCCTATCACGATAATCGTCGCATCGCTAGTGACGCCGGTGAGCGCCAGCCCATTTTTCAGGAGTTGTATGAGCACCACCCCGATTATCGTTCCAGCAATGGAGCCAGTGCCGCCGAAGATGCTGGTCCCACCCAGCACCACGGCTGCAATCACATCCAATTCGATGCCAGTCCCCATATCCGAGCGCGTTGTACTTACCCGTGAGACAAAGATATAACCCGCTATCGCCGCCATAAATCCTGAAAAGGTATAGATAAACAGCAAATAGCGATTCACTGCCAGACCGGAAAAGCGGGCGCCGGTTTCGTTGTTTCCAATGGCGTACAAAGCGCGTCCGAGACGGGTTCGCGCCAATATGATACCAAAGATGATGACGGCGACAATCAATAACCACAACTGCGTCGGGATCCCAAGAAATTCTCCCTGACCCAGTTCAAAGAACCACTCCGGATAGCCTCGTGCCGACTTGGCTTCGCTAATGCCTTCCGCCAGCCCGCGATAGAGCGCCAACGTTGCCAGCGTCATAATCAGGGGCGGCACCCCCACGCGCACAACAAATAATCCGTTGACAAATCCGGCGACTGTCCCGCTCAGAATGCCGGTGATGATTGCCAGTTCCAGCGGGAAGCCGAGTTCCTGCCAGGTCCAGCCCAGCACAATCGCGGTCAGCCCCAGGATCGAGCCAACCGACAAATCGATGCCCCCTGTGATAATGATATAAGTCATCGGGATGGCAATCAGCCCGACCTCGGTCATAAAACGTCCCTGTTGCAGCAGATTGTCGACGGTCAGGAATTTATCGGTGCGCGTCGCCAAAAACAATACCGACACCAGCATAATGATAAACAAAACGCCTTCCTGGCTGAAAACCAGCCTGTGCCAACGTTCTCCAATGGATTTGGAGCGTGCCATATTGGGGTCGGTGTTGATTTGTCCCATATTTCTAACCCTCGCTACAGGCGCTGTCGCCGTCGGCGAATGAGGTCAGCCAGTACAGTCACCAGAATCAGCAAACCCTGCACTGCCTTTAGCCAGAAGGGCGACACATTGATAAAAATCATGGCCGAGCGGATGAAATTCAGCAGCAAGGTTGCCAGAGTCGAGCCAATCGCCGTGCCTGTTCCGCCCAGGATGCTCACCCCGCCGACGACGGAAGCGGTAATGACGGATAGCTCCAGCGCTGGGGGCGGTGTCGCCTGGATGATGTTGAACTGAGTGGAGTAAATCACGCTGGCGATGCCGATAAAGACGCCGTTGAGGATAAAGACGGTCATCAGCAGACGTTTCCGTGACAGCCCTGACAGGCGTGCTGCTTCCGCATTGCCTCCCAGCGCATAAAATGCCCGCCCGGTGCTGCTGTATCGCATCCACAGCGCGACAGCGACAGTGAGTACCGTCATGATGATAATCGGCATCGGGATGCCCAAGGGGCGCATTTGTGACAAGAAATAATCTTCTGGCATCCCCGTAACGCGCTCGCCGTTCGTCCAGATAATCAGGATGCCTTTGATGATGCTCAGCATACCCAAGGTTACGACAATGGAGGGAATCCGCAGGTAGGCGACCAGAAATCCAATCAAGGCGCCGAACATGCCTCCAACCACCAGGGGCGCAAACCAGGCAATCGGCGTTGGAGCGCCGCCCACAACCAAGCGTCCGCTGATGATTGCCAGCAAGCCCACCAGCGACCCCACTGAAATATCAATGTTGCCGGTGACAATGACCATCGTCATGCCCAGCGCTGCCACCGCGATATAGGCGTTTCCCTGCAAGATGTCGGAGATGTTGCGCTCTTGCAAAAAGCGCGGATTGGCGATGCCGATGACAAATATCAGCAGCAG
>DAOUKA010000002.1:0-2443 GCA_034421915.1 Anaerolineae bacterium | reverse complement strand
TATCCCAAAGCCACCGCAATTATGGGGCGGGCTATCCAGGAAGCGGAATCGCGGGGTTGGCTCGGTGGGGGAATCATGGATAGCGGTTTCTCGCTGAAAGTGCACCTGCGCCGCGGGGCTGGCGCTTATATCTGTGGCGAAGAAACCGCATTGTTCGAAGCGATTGAAGGCAAGCGCGGATTTCCACGCATCAAGCCGCCTTATCCCACAACCTTTGGTTTGTTTGGCAAGCCGACAGCCGTGAACAATGTCGAGACCCTGTGCGCCATTCGCGGGATTATCGAACATGGCGCCGACTGGTTTCGGCAGGCTGGCACGGAAAAGAGCGCTGGCACCAAGCTGGTCTCGGTCAGTGGTCATGTCAGGCGGCCGGGCGTTTATGAGATTGAACCTGGCATCAGCCTGCGCCGCTTGCTGGATGAGCATTGTCAGGGTATCGCGGGTGATTTGCAGGCGGTGCTGATGGGTGGCGCCGCTGGTACATTTTTGCGGGCGGAGGATATTGATGTTCCGCTTACATTTGAGGATTTGCGAGCGGCGGGCAGCACCTTCGGCTCTGGCGCGATTATGGTCTTTAATCAAAGCGCTGACCTGCGCGATGTCCTCAAGCGCATAGGACGGTTCTTCCAGCACGAAAGCTGCGGCAAGTGTTTTCCCTGTCAGTTAGGAACACAGCGACAGGTCGAGATTCTGGAACGTCTGGAAAACCCCACTGTCGGCGACGGTGAGCGTCTTTATGATGTCGGCATAACCATGACCGAAGCCTCCCTGTGCGGCCTGGGGCAGACGGCTGGTTTGGCAGTGTTAAGCGCGATGACCCAATTTCCTGAATTGTTTGAAGCGAATGGAACTCCCACATGAGCCAGGAAACCATCAAAATCGAGATTGACGAGGAAGAAATCACCGTGGCAAAAGGGGCAACCCTCCTGGAGGCGGCGCGGATAGCGGGCAAAGATATTCCCGTCATCTGCTATCATGAGGCGACCACGCCGAACGGCCTCTGTCGGATTTGCGTCGTTGATGTCAATGCGGGGCGGCTGCTACAGCCCGCTTGCGTCGCCGAATGTCAGCCGAACGCCAGGGTTGCAACTCGCAACGAACGCGTCGAACGAAATCGGCGTACCATTCTGGAAATGCTAAGCGCGTCGGTCAATCTGGAGCAGGCGCCAGAGATTCAGCAGATGATGGCGGATTATCGGGCGGATGACCAACGTTTTCCCGAAGCCAGTCGCCGCGAGGCAGAGGTGATTGATGACAATCCGTTTTATGTGCGCGATTATGGACAGTGTGTTTTGTGCTGGCGCTGTGTGCAGGTTTGTGCCGGGGATGCCCAATTCACCTTTGCCCTGACGCTGGACGGTCGCGGTTATGAGACCGAGGTCGCTACCGCCTTTGATATTGCGATGACCGATTCTCCCTGCGTTTTCTGTGGTCAATGCGTGGGCGTCTGCCCGACTGGTGCGCTCAAACCCAAGCTGGAATGGGGACTGGAGCAAGGCTGGACGGGCGAGGAATTGCGACAGCGCACCAAACGAAAACGAAAAGGCAAGGGTGGTGGCTGATGAGCTTCAAGGAAAACCTGCTTGGCGCCAAATCCTTTCGCTATCAAGTCGTTGCAGGCGATTCAGTCAGCCCTGTCGAGGGCGGCGTTATTGATGAGCGGCTTGTGTCCATTTACGTCAATGGACAAGCACTGGCGACTATGATGTGCAGTCCTTTGCAGCTGGAAGCGCTGGCGGTTGGATTCCTGTTTAACGAAGGGGTCATCGAATCTTTTGACGAAATCGGGATTGTACGGCGCAACCTTGCCGACAGCGTGATTGATGTCATCTTGACCCATGACGATTTCCAGCTGCCGCGCCGCATGATTTTGACCTCGGGCTGTGGCGGTGGCGTCACCTGGCAGGAGTTGTCTGACAGCCATCCGCCATTGGAAACCGACTTTGCGACCTCACCGTCGGTTATATTGCGTCTCATGCACGGGCTAAGAGGCGCGGCGCGGCTGTATAATGCCGTGCGTGGCGTGCATACGGCGGTGCTGGCGGATGAGGCGGGCATCCTGGTCAGCGCTGAAGATGTCGGTCGGCATAATGCGGTTGACAAGATTGCCGGTGAGGCGCTCATGCAGGACATCCTCACCTGTAACCGAATTTTGCTGACGAGCGGGCGCATCAGTTCAGAGATGTTGGGCAAGGCGCGGCGTATGGGGACGCCGATTGTTGCCAGCCGTACCGCTCCGACCAGCATCACGCTGGCATTGGCGCAGGTCTGGAATATCTGTGTGGTCGGCTATGTGCGCGGGGGCAGTATGCGTGTCTACACTCATTCTGCTCGGCTGGGATTAAGCGATTAAGCCTGCCCACTTTGATATAGTTTCAATCCAATGCGCTGCATGAAATTCATAACTTTGTTGACAAATGTCGTATAGTCATAATCAACAACA
>DAOUKA010000001.1:0-3035 GCA_034421915.1 Anaerolineae bacterium | reverse complement strand
TTGATTGTGCGTTTCAGGTTATTCAGCATCGACAGCGTGAGGGTGAAGTCGACTTGGATGCCTTGTGCGCTAAAGTCGAGATACCGCATATTGAAGATATGCTGCCTCTACTTGTGACAGCTCTTGAGAAATGCTGCTTAATCTGGGCAGAAGCTGAATTTGATTGCCTTGGCAGAGCTATGTTTATCATGGGCATTATCGGAGCTGAGATGTATCCCAATGGTATGGAGGATGGTAGTATAGGCGGTTTTCCGGATATTTTTGTGGATTCAGGTGAGTCTCGAGGTAGCTTAACTGACATGACTGCAGAATTTACTGACTTTCCTAATGCTGAGGCTATCATCCCCATTCTTATGCCGACAGTGCAAAAGTGTTATGTACTCTGGAAACCGCGGGAATCTGGCTTGGATGAGTCAATCTTCTTGATACGTTTCGCTAGTATCATGGATGCCGCGGCGGAGGTTTATGAACAAGGGCAGCAGGGAGGGAATGAAGTTGATCTTAGCTTTCTGGCTGAGATGGATGTACCTTATGTTGAAGAAATTGTCTCTCTTTTCGTCTTGGCTTTTGAGCAGTGTCGTGCTATTTGGTCTGTTAGTGATTATGACTATACGACATTTGTCAACAAAGTTATGAATTTCATGCAGCGCATTGGATTGAAACTATATCAAAGTGGGCAGGCTTAATCGTTTAATCCCAGCCGAGCAGAATGAGTGTAGACACGCATACTGCCCCCGCGCACATAGCCGACCACACAGATATTCCAGACCTGCGCCAATGCCAGCGTGATGCTGGTCGGAGCGGTGCGGCTGGCAACAATCGGCGTCCCCATACGCCGCGCCTTGCCCAACATCTCCGAACTAATGCGCCCGCTCGTCAGCAGAATTCGGCCGCCGGTGAGGATGCCCTGCATGAGCGCCTCACCGGCAATCTTGTCAACCGCATTATGCCGACCGACATCTTCAGCGCTGACCAGGATGCCCGCCTCATCCGCCAGCACCGCCGTATGCACGCCACGCACGGCATTATACAGCCGCGCCGCGCTTCTTAGCCCGTGCATGAGACGCAATATGACCGACGGTGAGGTCGCAACGTCGGTTTCCAATGGCGAATGGCTGTCAGATAACTCCTGCCAGGTGACGCCACCGCCACAGCCCGAGGTCAAAATCATGCGGCGCGGCAGCTGAAAATCATCATGGGTCAAGATGACATCAATCACGCTGTCAGCAAGGTTGCACTGCACAATCCCGATTTCGTCAAAAGATTCAATGACCCCTTCGTTAAACAGGAAGCCAACCGCCAGCGCTTCTAGCTGCAAAGGACTGCACATCATAGTCGCCAATGCTTGTCCATTGACGTAAATGGACACAAGCCGCTCATCAATAACGCCGCCCTCGACAGGGTTGACTGAATCGCCCGCAACGACTTGATAGCGAAAGGATTTGGCGCCAAGCAGGTTTTCCTTGAAGCTCATCAGCCACCACCCTTGCCTTTTCGTTTTCGTTTGGTGCGCTGTCGCAATTCCTCGCCCGTCCAGCCTTGCTCCAGTCCCCATTCCAGCTTGGGTTTGAGCGCACCAGTCGGGCAAACGCCCACGCATTGACCACAGAAAACGCAGGGAGAATCGGTCATTGCAATATCAAAGGCGGTAGCAACCTCGGTCTCATAACCGCGACCATCCAGCGTCAGGGCAAAGGTGAATTGAGCATCCTCGGCACAAACCTGCACACAGCGCCAGCACAAAACACACTGTCCATAATCGCGCACATAAAACGGATTGTCATCAATCACCTCTGCCTCGCGGCAACTGGCTTCGGGAAAACGTTGGTCATCCGCCCGATAATCCGCCATCATCTGCTGAATCTCTGGCGCCTGCTCCAGATTGACCGACGCGCTTAGCATTTCCAGAATGGTACGCCGATTTCGTTCGACGCGTTCGTTGCGAGTTGCAACCCTGGCGTTCGGATGACACTCGGCGACGCAAGCGGGCTGCAGCAGCCGCCCCGCATTGACATCAACGACACAAATCCGACAGAGGCCGTTCGGCGTGGTCGCCTCATGATAGCAGATGACGGGAATATCTTTACCCGCTATCCGCGCCGCTTCCAGGAGGGTTGCCCCTTTTGCCACGGTGATTTCTTCCCCGTCAATCTCGATTTTGATAGTTTCCTGGCTCATGTGGGAGTTCCATTCGCTTCAAACAATTCAGGGAATTGGGTCATCGCGCTTAACACTGCCAAACCGGCCGTCTGCCCCAGACCGCACAGGGAGGCTTCGGTCATGGTTATGCCGACATCATAAAGACGCTCACTGTCGCCGATGGTGGGGCTTTCCAGACGTTCCAGAATCTCGACTTGTCGCTGTGTTCCCAACTGACAGGGAAAACACTTGCCGCAGCTTTCGTGCTGGAAGAATCGCCCTATGCGCTTGAGGATATCGCGCAGGTCAGCGCTTTGATTAAAGACCATAATCGCGCCAGAGCCGAAGGTGCTGCCCACCGCTCGCAAATCCTCAAATGTAAGCGGAACATCAATATCCTCCGCCCGCAAAAATGTACCAGCGGCGCCACCCATCAGCACCGCCTGCAAATCACCCTCGATACCCTGACAATGCTCATCTAGCAGGCGGCGCAGGCTGATGCCAGGTTCAATCTCATAAACGCCCGGTCGCCTGACATGACCACTGACCGAGACCAGCTTGGTGCCAGCGCTCTTTTCCGTGCCAGCCTGCCGAAACCAGTCGGCGCCATGTTCGATAATCCCGCGAATGGCGCACAGGGTCTCGACATTGTTCACGGCTGTCGGCTTGCCAAACAAACCAAAGGTTGTAGGATAAGGCGGCTTGATGCGCGGAAATCCGCGCTTGCCTTCAATCGCTTCGAACAATGCGGTTTCTTCGCCACAGATATAAGCGCCAGCCCCGCGGCGCAGGTGCACTTTCAGCGAGAAACCGCTATCCATGATTCCCCCACCGAGCCAACCCCGCGATTCCGCTTCCTGGATAGCCCGCCCCATAATTGCGGTGGCTTTGGGATA